>JAPKBO010000168.1 GCA_028823395.1 Planctomycetota bacterium
CCTCAACCCACAAAGAAAACAAATGACCTGGTTCATCTACCTGACCGCCATCGCCTTGATCGTCACCAGATGTTTCTTCGTCATAGTCGAGAACGTCGTTCATTATTGCAGCGCCCTACCCAGCCTTCAGTTCAGGTAGATCACTACACGCCCAACATCGACCAGGGCCGGGCCCTTTCGGCCGTAGCGTGCGTCGCCGACGACCAATTCTTCACGGCCGCCCGGGAACAGCTGGCCGTAGGAGAGGCCGTTGGCGAAGTGGTCCGATGAGCCGGGGAGCATCGTTCGGATCTGGGTGGGAGGGCCGGTTGGATTAGCACCGTCCCAGGTGACCAGGGCTCGTGGGTTGGAATTCTTGAGCTTTGCCCAGCCCATGAGAATAAACGTCAGATCCATGCGGGAGTCGCCAACGACGTCGGCGATCAGGCAGCGGTAGGCGAAGTGATCGGATTTCCGCGGGTTGGGGTAGCTGTACAGGCCGAGCGGAGCATAGAGGGGGGCACGGGCCGCAAAGCCCACGCCAGCATCGTGGACACCATTCCAGTCCTTGCGGTTGGCTCCGATCAACAGCCACCCATCGCGGGCGTGCATGTGCATGCCAAAACGGGGGGAAGGGAGATCCAACGCACTCGGGAAAGGGTCTTCCACGACGATCACGATGTTCGGATCCAGCGGTCCTGGGAAAACGAAGGCCTGGCCTGCGACGGGGACACCTGCCGCAGTGTTGCCGATTGCCGTCACAAACAGCTCGTCCACGCCGTCACCGTTGGAATCGGTGGCGTCCACATGGCCCCCGAAGAAACCGTTCTCCACGGGGCGAGGGTTGGGCACAAGTTGAATCGTAGGCGACCACCACGGTCCGTAGAACACGTACGTGGCTCCCATTCTCATAGTCCCCACCCGAAGCCTAGGAGCTCCCACCGCTATGTCGGCTACACCGTCGCCGTTGAAGTCTCCGACTGCGACACTGTTTCCGAAGAGGGCGCCCGACTGGGGATCGGGGTTCTTCAGCGGAAAGGGGTTCAGACCCGTCGATCCACCCATGACGTAGACGAGGCCAGCATCGACCTGACCACCCACGTTCGACCATGGCGCTGAGACAACCAATTCCTCGCTAGGATCAGAATCAAGCTGGCCATGTGCCATGTGAAAACCAAAGCCGTCATTCCGTTCCGGAACCGGGCAGACCGCCGGCCCCGTGGACGTGTAGATCCTCGTCAGTTCGAAGGGGTCGTAATTGCCGAACTGTCCATGAAACACGTACACCGCACCCTGGCCTGGCGCCCCGGCGGCCACGTCCGGGCCACCTTTGCCGTCCATCTGGAGTACGGCAGTGGAGAATCCAAGACTGGCTCCAGCCTCAGGACACGGATTGTCCAGGACGATAGACGAGCCCCGTGGCCGCATCTGACCGCTGGCGCTCGCAAGGAGCGCAGCAGCCATGCCCGTTCGGATCCAGCACAAGGTCCAGTTCATGCCCTGGATAGTACGGCTTTCTGGCTTACTTGCTGCTGGCGATGTTGGTCGGGGCCAAAGGAGGGTTGCGGGGGCTGGGCCCCTTTAGAAACACCCGTAGGGCGGAACCTACAGGAGGAGCTCAAGCTCGTGCTCGAGAATGTGCGTCCGCGGCTCAGGCAGATTGCCGGTCTTGCCCGTGGGGCTAAAGCCCAGGTTTGCGTAGAGCTTTTGAGCGGCGGTGTTGGCGTCGCCCACGTCCAGCGCGATACGGGTGAGGTTCTGGTCACGAGCCCAAGCGAACATCTCGGTGAACAGCTTGGCAGCGACACCTTGTCCACGGGCGGACGGCGAAACCCAGACTCCTACCACAAAGGCTGTGTTCGGCTCATCAACGACCAAGGCTGTGGCTATCCCCACATCCTCTCCAGCCGCTTCAACGATGAATGTTGCAGCTTGGTTTGGCGCAGGCTTGTCCAGCCATTTCTGCTGCTGGCCAGCCTCGGCAACAAATGGGCTAGGACCCGAGAGACGCGCGCGCCAGGTGTCCTCATCGAAAGTCAGCTCTCGTGAGAGCGTGCTGGAGAAAACGTCCGGGGAATCGGTGAGGGCCTGCAGCCGCAGGCGACGGACCCGCTCCCAATCATCAGGAGTCATTTTCAAGACGGTTCCCATGGCGATAGTTAGCGTAATAGAGGCGCTTCGGGTGCGTTGCATCGAAGTTCAACTCCACCCACTAGAAGCGCTCCACCCTTTGTTGAATCTCCTCCCGGAGTTGGGCTAAGCGCTCGGCCGCTCCCTCAAGGTGTGGCTCAAACAGCAACCGCTGTTGAAGAGACCGGACAAGGCCGTGTTTGGATTCCAACCACTCGAAACGGCTGCGGGCCGAAGCCGCAGCCTCGATGTCTCCCTGCTCATGGGCGATCTCCGCAGAGAGGAACCACACACGTGGGTCGGTAGGGGCTAGATCAAGCGCCACCTCGCAGGCGGCCTGGGTCTCTTTCCACTCAACCAACTCCTCATCGAAAGACAGGCGCGCGCGCCAGTAGGCCGCATCGGCGTGAGCGGGCTGCTTCTCCAGAACCGACTCGAGCAACGCCATGCCCGAAGCGAACTCCCCGCGCCGCATCTCGGTCAAAGCCAAGCCGAATGCTGACTCGGTGCTTTCCGAATCGACAGCCATGATGCGCCGGTAGTGTTCGTGCGCCTCCTCGTAGCGTCCCACGCTGTAGTAGCAGTGCCCCAGCGCGCGAGTCTCGGAGACCTGCCCTGGGGCATGGGCGATAAAGCGTTCGAACACATAGGCCGCATCGTTGTAGCGCCGCAGCCGGAAGAGAGTCAGACCCAAGATGTGCAAGGCCGGGGGGAGTTCAGCGTGCTCCGAAAGCAATGCATAGGCCCGGCTCTGGCTCAGGGGGAAGTCCTCGGCGATAAACGCCTCCGCAAGAGCGGCATAGGATTCCGCCGCTCCATGCGGCCAAAGAGCTTGGTCCTCCCAGCGCCCATCCCATGCTCCCGCATTGGCCGTCGGGAGTATGGAGAGTAGGTCGACGACTTGAATGGAGGGCTCCCACGCGGCCTCTTGCTTCTCCGTGCAACTGCACAAGAGAGCGAGGGCGACTAGGACGAGGGGCGCGCGCACAGGAGCGCCGGTACACAAGCGACGAATCATTTTTCACCTCCGGCCGCGTTCCCGCTCTCTTTCGATACTTCCAACCATGCGTTGCACGCCACCTCGCGCATCAGAATCGTGGATCCATCAGGCCAATGGATGGTCACCTTGGCCTCGGTAACACCCTTGCCCAATCCGAAGTGCAGGCTCGCCGGTGTCGCGGCCTGAAATCCACCTGCGGTTCGTGAGCGGCGGCGCTGCACACGACCCCCGGCCTCCACCGTCACCGTGGCGCCCACAGCTTCAGCTCCGCTCGCACCGACAAGGCGTACTCCAAGCCAAGCACCCATGTTCTCCTGTCGCGCCCGGTTCTGTAACAAGCGCACGCGGCCCTCTACTGAGAGGGCGAGGAGGTCGATGTCCCCATCGCCGTCCACGTCGCCCGCCACACCTGCACGGGAGACGGCCGCTCGCCCGCCATAAAGACGCTGCTCGATAAAAGCGCCATCCGCCGATTGCAGAAACAGTTGATCATCCTGCGCATAGCGTGTGTCGCTGCCCATCCGGTCGGCCTGGGGGTACACGTGTCCGTTGAGCACGAAAATATCCAGATCACCGTCGAGGTCCGCGTCGAAGAAACCCGTACCCCACCCCAGCTTCATCAAGCTCGGTCCGGACAATCCGTAACGGCTTGAACGGTCGCGGTAGGCACGGCGCTGTGCTGACGAACGGTAGAGGGCATTGGACTCGCCGGAGAAATTCGTCACGAACAGAGCCTCGCGCTCTTCACCCGCCAAGTGCACACATGCGATGCCCATGCCCGCCTGCTCGCGTCCGCCGCCATCGTAGGCCAACCCGCGCGAAAAGCCGGTCTCGACAAATGTCCCATCGCCCTGGTTCTCCAGGAGTTGATTGGGCGTGGAGTCGTTCGCCACGTAAATGTCCGTGTCGCCGTCGGCGTCGACATCCAAGGTCATGACCCCCAGTCCATAGCCGGGCTTCACCTTGCCCAGCCCCGAAGAGTCCGAAGCCAACTCGAAGGTCCCATCGCCGTTGCCGAGGTAGAAGGCGTCCGCACTTGGCGTCAGGCCCTCCGGCCCGGCCATGACCCGGTGCCCCTTCCAGCGCGCATCGCCCGAGCTCGCCGGCGTAATTGTGTTTGGGTCGAACTCGAGATAACGGGCCACATAGAGATCGAGCTGTCCATCACGGTTGGCATCCAGAAAGGCGGCGCTGGTGCTCCAGCCCGAAGCGCCCAATCCAGCGCTGTCGGTGACCTCCAAGAACCCCGCACCAGCTTGATTCAAGAAGAGGCGATCAGGACCCCATTCGGTAATGAGGAGATCCGGCCAGCCATCCCCGTTCACGTCGCCCACCGCCGCGCCCATTCCCCAGCGACCTCCGGCCATTAGCCAGGCGTCGCCAGCAGGTTCGAAGTGTCCCGCGCCATCGTTGAGCAAGAGTCGAGGGGCGAACCCGCGCTCTCCCGCATTCACCCTCTCCATGTTCGAACCATCGACAATCACAAGGTCGAGGTCGGCGTCGCCATCAAAGTCCGCTAAAGCCAACCCGCCCCCGTTGACCTCAAGGATCCACTCCTTCTCCTCAGAACCGCAGGTCGTGATGATCCCGGGTAAGGCCTCTTCACTGACATCCACAAAGAGGGCCGCCTGATCCTGGACGGGAATAGCTGGCGGTGGCGAGACAAACATGACGTGCGGGGCAGACTACCTGCTGCGTCCGCTGGGCTCCACGTCGATCCCCTTCAGTTGAAGAGGATGGAGAGACCGTCCGTGAAGTTGGACGTGTTGCTGGGGTTTGCGTCGCGGAACCAGGTTTGGAAATTCCACGTATCACCGGACGAGACAGCCAGGTTGATGGGTGGGGGCAGCAGCGTGAGGTCCACGGCCATTTGGTAGGTACCCGCTGAGCCCGAGAAGAGGATGTTGCCGCTGTAGCGAGCAATCTTCCCTCCCAGGCAGAGGTTGCCCTGACTTCCGCCAGGATTGGCGATGAACCCCTGGGTTGCAGAGACCAGGAAGTAACCGAACTTGTTGGCGGGCAGCGCACTGGCCACCAGGGTGACGTTGTTGTCCGCCACCGTGGCGCTTCCCTGTCCCGTCACAATCGCGGATTGACCCGAGGAGTTGGGCACTGCAGGCCCGCAGTAATTAGTACCGATGGTCACATCTCCAGCCACGCTGATGCCGTCGGCCACGGATTGATTGCCGACCCAGTCGGTGAAGAACAACTCAACGGCAGCTGCTGACCATGGCGTGGCAGGAGCCGTCAGGGAGAAGCGATAAATGGTTCCACCGGCGGCCAGTCCCTGGGCAGTCAGCGTGCTGCCCGTGACCGTCACGGTGCCCGTGGCTCCACTTGCGGAACTGGTGTACTGGTAGACGCCCGGCGTCACGAAGACCCGTGCTGCGCTCGAGCCCGCCGGCAGGTCCATGTCATAGGTCCAGGGTGCCGTGGTGCTGGTGACGGTCTCATTGGTTGCACCTGAGTTTGTCCACGCGACGCTGTCTCCGGTGGCGATGCTCAATGAGGGCGGACTGAATGCCCCCGCCGCAAAGCTCACGGTATTGGTCACTCCCGTGTTCTCCGCCGCTACCACATGAGCGGTGACGTAGGTGATGCCGTCATCACGTACCTGGTCGCGTACCTTGGCGTGCACAACAAGGGGCCAGGTGAGCCCCGTATCGGGCAAGCGGGTTGCCACCACCACCGGGGGCAAGTTGTCCACAGGGCCGTTGTTCAAGAACACCTTGTTGTTCCACTGGGCAGAGTTCGACTCGCCCTGCGCGGTGATCAGGTCGTAGTCGCCATCGTTGTCTAGGTCGCCGATGGCGGCGTCGAGCGTCGAGTCGCTGATTCCCTGGATGACTCCCGATTGGAGCGAGAAGGAGAGGCCGCCGTTGTTGCGATACAGGCGTTCGGTGGAGCCGAGGGAGCCCACGATAATGTCGTAGTCGCCATCGCTGTCGTAGTCGAGCAGGGCGATCTCGTTGTCGTCCACGCTTCCCGATTGGGGGCTACCGGATTTGAATGAGAGAGAGCCGGTCTCGACCAACTCGTTCTGCACGTGTCCCTCTTGGAAGCCGCTCAGGCTGACGAAGAACAGGTCGTGATCCGTATCTCCGTCCAGGTCTCCGACCTCGGCCTCGTACACACTGCCGCTGGTGGTGGGCAGCAGCGTGGAAGCGTTCGTGAACTGGCCCTTTCCGTCGTTGAGCATCAGGTAGTGATTACCGCCAGTGTTGGTAGACCGGTTCAGCCCAATGAAATCCAGGTCCCAATCGCCGTCCACGTCGACGAATTGCACGTCCATGTGGGCTTTCTTGGTGGGAGCATTAAGGGCGCCGGCGTCCTCGGTAAAGACGCCCGTACCATCGTTGAAATATAGGTGCGGCTTGCCACCCGAGCCTGACAGGAAGCTAGAACCCGAATCGCACAGGATCAGGTCCAAGTCGCCATCGTCATCTAGGTCGCCAAACATGGCCCCGGCGGAGGACATCGGCACCGTAAAACCGTTCGTGGCACTCTTCATGTCGAAGAACCCCGGCTGGCTCGCGCCACGGTTGATGTACAGGAACGGTGGGTCGGTGTTGAACGCGTTGAGGAACAGGAGATCCACGTAGCCATCGCCATTCACATCCCCGGAAGTGACACCCTTCCCGTTGCTCTTGAGGCCACCCAGGCGGGCAACGCTGTCGGTCACAAAAGACAGGCTGCCTGTCTCGACCAGCATGTTGATGGCCAGTTTGTTCTGACGCTTCGGTCCTGCGCTGGAGAATCCCTCTCCATCCGCAAAGATGAGGTCCAGGTCGCCATCATTGTCCACATCTACACACTCGACCCCCTCGCTCCAGCGCTTTCCGGCGAGCATTCCCGGGGCCTCGCTAAATTGTTGGGCTTGGGCTGGGGCTGCCATGGCTCCGGCCAGAGTGAACAAAAATAGAGTGCTGATGGATGGGCGCATGATCCAATCGTAGCCACCACCGGCCTTAGCGGGTGCGGATATTGGCCTGCTTGCGCCAACTGTCACGAGGCACGTTTCTCTTCCCCGAATGAGACTCTGAGGGTCGCGCCTGGGGTCCACCTCCCGGGGCTTTCCACGCTATGCTGTGGCCATGAAGTGGATGCAGATAATCGGGGCGTGCCTCTTTTTGGTGCTGTGCGTGGGATCATGGCGCTGGATGGCCCAGACCTCCGCAGCGGTGGTTGAGGTGAGCGAGGAGGATCGCGCTCTTGCGGCCGAGCAGGCAGGCTCTGGCCTCATGGTGACCCGCGAGGGACTCCAGCCGGCGAGCTTGAACGCCGCCCGCGAGCTTTATGAGCCAGCTGACCTTGAGGCTGCCCGCGAGTCGCTGGCCAAAGCTCTGACCGAGACGCCCCCCGGGGATGTGGACGAGGGG
>JAPKBO010000169.1 GCA_028823395.1 Planctomycetota bacterium
TGTCCTATCGGGACCGTCCAGCGGAGCTCTAGCTTCTCGCTCGGGAACGAACTCAATAGCCCCTGCTCGTGCCAGGTTCCATCGCGGGTTGGGCCACGCCATTGGGGCCAGTCATCCCCGGCGGAGAGAAGGGGCTGGGTGAGTAGAAGAAGGGCCAACGGTGCGAGCAAGAGTCTCATGGTGTACAGAGTACTTGCCCAGGTGTGGCTGTGTGTATTCATCGATTCGGTTGCCACGGCAGTTGGGCTCAGAGTGGGCGAGATTTGGGAGGATGGTGATAGCCGATCCCGCCGGGGCGCCAATCCATTAGAGTCTGCACGCATGTTCGCGGCTCTTCTCGTCTTCCCGTTGTTTCTGTCTCCTATCCAGGACGATCCCGCTGGGGTGGCGATTGAGGTGCGTACGGTGATGACCCCGTGCACCGACGAGGGCACCTTCATCTTGCGCTTGGAGTGCACGCCCACGGAGAAGCTGGAGCGGGATCTTACCCTGCGCGTTGGGCTCACCATTGGTGTGGACGACGTGCACCAGAGCGATCACGAGATCAAGCCCGGGACCCGTACCTGGGTCGTTGGCGAGACAGTCGATCTGGCCTTCCCCCTGGCGCTGCCCGAGGAGCTCATTTTGGATGGCGGCACTTTGGTTGCCATCCGGCTTGGTTTCATGAGCGGTAGCACCTTGTATACGCCTGCCGTCGACGGATATCTGATTGACCCGGACGGCCTCGCGGACCTGGACACCATCGAGGTACCACGTTTTGTTGGTGTGGCTGGTGCGCAGCGGCTCAAGGACGTTCTCACGCAGGGTAAGGCTCTGCGCAAGGATGACCCGCCCGCGGCTTGGCGGCTTCTCTCTCAGGCTCTTCGGGACGCGGCGGACGACGCGACCAAGGAGCGTGTGCGTGATGCCCTGATTGAGGTGGGCCGCTTTCCCCCGGCTGCACCCTCGAAGGGGGAGGGACGCGTTGTCGGCCAGCGCATCCGCTCTGAGCAGGGGCGTGTCTTCCGGCTCGAGGCCGGGCGCATGGCGGCGCGCGGCCACCTGCACGGTGCCCTGCGACTGCTTGAGGAGGTCGGCGGCGCGTTGGCCATGGATGCAGACGAGGCCGTGATCGGAGCGCTGAACGAAGTTGAGCGTATGACGACGCGCATCGAGGACCTACGAGAGCGCCTGCTAACGGAACTGGATGCCGAGGCGGAGGCCGCGGTTAAGGCTGCGATAGAAGAGTACGGACGCACCGAGGCCTTGCTCGAACATGCAGATGAATTGGCCAAGGACGAGCAACGTCCACTGGCGCTAGCTCTCTATCGCAATCTGCGCCGGTTCGATGGGATCGAGCTCTACGATAGTGCGCAGGAGCGGCTCGAAGTGGTCGGCGCTGCGCACCTGGAAGCGACACCCTCAAACGAAGAGGAGCTGGTGCGAGCGGTGCGCGAGCACCCGGCGTGGGAGCGTACTGCGGTGTCGAGCAGTCATGAGTTTCTCTTCATCGGGCCGCGGGAGTTAGTCGAGGGCATCCCCGAGCCGTCCCGCTTGCACTTCGACTTGGCCTACGTCTTTCTCACGGACCTCTTCGGCCGTCGTCCTAATCCGGAGGGCGAACGGGTCACGGTCTACTTCAAGGAGTTGTGGGACTTCGGCGGTGGGGTCGGTGGCGGCAAGATCATCGATATCGGTCGTGCGCCCCCCAATCCCAAGAAGCCGGTGCGTGTCGACAATGGGCTGCTGTACCACGAGCTAACCCATTGCATTGACGATACCAATCCGATTACCGGCGGCTTCCGCGAGGGGTTGGCCAACCTGGGCGCGGCTTACGCCCACGAGGCCCTTGATCAGAACGGAGACGCCCTGCACTCCTTCGAGGGCAACCTGGGCCAGTTTGAGGAGTTCTACCTGGCGCGTGACCTGCCCTTCTGGCGCATCCAGAACTACGGGCCGAGCGCGGGCTTTTTCCTGTCGTTCATGGAGAGCTACGCCAAGCTGGGTAAGCACCAACACGACTGGACGCCCCTGCGCCGTTTTTTCCGCGAGTATCGCGCGGCTCCGATCCGAGATGGGCGCGAGCCACAGGTCCCGCGGGCATTAGCTCACTACCTAGGCCGCGCTTTCGGACCACAGGTGTTCGACGACCTGGTGCGCTACCGGTTCCCGCTGGCCGAGACGGACCGCCGGCAACTGTTTGAGGAGTTCGTGGCCTACGAGTCCGAGGCGGTCGAGGACTTCGCCGATGCTTTCGCGGAGCGTCCCAACTCCCCGCTGCCGCGGGACCTTATTGCTAAGGACCTCAGCCGCTTCTCCAAGCGCAATGACCTCAAAGCATGCGAGCGACTGCGTGGTGAGCTCGGGGTGGTCTTCGACTGGAAGGTGGTAGGTCCATTTTTCGCAGCCAGGGCGAACCCCTTAGCTCACGTTTTCCCGCCAGAGCTGGAAATCGATTTCTCTAAGAAGCCGACGAGCCTGCGCTCGAGTAGAGCGGACCATACGCAGCGGGTGTGGCAGGATCCTTGGCCCAGTTGGCGGCCTTCCACAAGCCATAAGAACGTGGAGCTTCAGCCGTCGGGGTGGCTACGCTTTGACTATCGACCCTACGGCGATGACGGCTCGGCAATCTATGCGTTGACCCACGTCACGGTCGATGCAGATACGGAGGCCGTGGCACACCTACGTGCGAATGACGATGTGGCCTTGTTCGTGAATGACGTGCGCGCGGGATCCTATCGGGGACGCGGCAGCAATAGCTCGACTGAACGCTGGCGCGGACCGTACCTGAATGTACCCGACGCGATCGATTTCCCAATCACGCTGCGCGCCGGCCGTAACAAGCTGTTGGTGAAGGTCCGGAACCGGAGTGGTGGGGCAGGGGTGGCCCTGGCGCTTGCGGACCCAGACGGTTCACCGCTCGCCTTTAGCGCCGATACCGAAGACCCGGACTCGGTCGGACCGCGTAAGCCTGTGAGCGAGCCACGCTACTGGAAGCGTTTGGCCCTCCTCGACTATCGGTCTTTTCGTTCCAAGGCCAAGTCCGAGGTCGGTGGATTCAGTGCGCGCAGCAAGGAGTTCGGCGGGACGGAGACGGGCAAGGGGGTTGCGTGGCGCCAGTGGACGGTGCGTCCGGGATTCCCCAAGGACTCGCCCTCAAACCTTCTATGGGTGAAGGAGGCGATCACGCGCAAGCTAGGTGATGCCGTGCGCGTGCGTATTGAGTTCGCATCGACGGCGGCGCCGAAGGTCCTAGTCACCGTGCAGGGTGAGGGGAATCGCGACGGATTGTCCGGGTGGAACCTGATCCTGGTGCCTCACGGTGCGGATCGGGTGGCCGCGCGACTCGAGCGTTACGACCGATTGGTATACGAGTCCGATCCGATGGATCTGCCCGCTGCAGAGGACGGCCGCGAGTTGGTGCTGACCTTGTGGCGTGGTTGGGCGACGGCGACGATCGACGGCGTTGTACTCCTCGACCGTGTCTCCATTCGGCCGATCCCGGGCCGGACGCGGGTGGGATTGGCGACGTGGGGGCCGAACCCGCGATTTAGGGCCGTGGAGATTTTCGAGGGTCGCTAGGTCTTGCGCTCATTTTTGCGTTGACCTAGTTCCGGGGATGCCTATTCTTCCCCGATGCACATTCTGATCATCAATTTCAATCTGAACGACTTGAGCCGCACCCAGTACGAGGAGGTCTGCGACAGTCTCGCCGAGACCTTCGCCGCTGTCCCTGGGCTGATCTCCAAGCACTGGCTCGCCAATGAAGAGGCCAACACCTACGGGGGCGTTTACCTTTGGGAGAATCGCCAGGCCATGGTGGACTACAAGGAGTCCGAGCTCTTCGCCGCCATCGGAGCGAACCCCGCTCTGGTCAACATTACGGCTACAGATTTCGAGGTCTTGGCGGGTCCATCCCAGGTGACGGGTGTCGCGCAACCTGCTTGACCCGTCGGTTTGGTAGGGCGGGTTTTAGGATCAGATAAGGCCGCGATTTGATCGGTTCGGACCTGTTGGTTTGAGCTTGTTTCTATTTGCAAACATTTCGCGCTTGGGCATCATGATCGGATGAACAAATCCGCGATTGCACTGACTGCAGTTCTTGGCTTGGCCCAAGGTTGCGCCCTCGTTGGCGTTGCTGAGGCGGATCTTCCGACTTCAACCGAGGTCGCCACGCTCTTGGGAGAGGGGGCGCTTGAAGTCCCGCCCATTGGCAGCTACAGCCGCCAAGTAAGCGGAGCCTCCGAAGAAGCCCAAGCATGGTTTGACCAGGCCATCCGTTACACCTACGGCTTCAACCAGGATCAGGCAGCGGCTTGCTATGCGCGGGCTGCCTTGGCCTCACCGGATTGCCCCATGGCGTGGTGGGGACTGGCCCACATCCTCTCCGTAGACATAAACAATCAGGCGATCCCTGAGAATGAGGCGATCTGGGCCGTGGTCGCGCTGCGGAAGGCCGAAGGTCTTGCCCCCCTGGCCTCTCCCTTGGAGCAGGCGTTGATTCGGGCTGAGTCGAAGCGGACGGTGCTTTCGCCTCCTGGCCCGGAGGGGCGTGCCCATCTGGATAAGGCCTACTCCGAGGCGCTGGCGGCCATCTGGGCCGACACAGACCAGGATGTCGATATCGGCGTGCTCTACGCCGAGTCGCTCATGCTCCTGCAGCCTTGGAACTACTGGACTTCCGGATTTGAGCCGGTGGAGAGGGCTGAGGAGATTGTTGCGCTATTGGAAGGCTGCATGCTTCTTTCCCCAGAGCATCCGGGAGCCCATCACTTCTACATTCACATGGTTGAGTCTTCCGGGAATGCGGAACGTGGGATCCCCTCGGCCGATCTGCTTGGCGGGTTGATGCCGGGTAGTGGGCACCTCGTCCACATGCCTTCGCACATATATGCGAACGTTGGCCGCTATGCGGACGCGGTTTCGGTCAACGAGCGTGCGGTAGAACTTGATGAGGCTTATTTCGCGGCATTCCAAAAGCCGACGGCCTACCTGAACTACCACGCCCACAATGTCCACTTCGTCACCTTTGGGGCGATGATGGAAGGGCGCAAGGCTCTCGCATTTGACTATGTTGACCGCCTAGAAACTCTGTTCACCGAGCCGGTCCTCAGGAAATTTGCACCCTTCCTGGATGGCATGGCTGCTCTTCGCCTACACGTTTGCGTGCGCTTTGGGATGTGGGAGGAGATCTTAGCCCTCCCCGAGTATGCGGAGTTCCGCAAGGCCAGCCGTGCACTTTATCGGTATGCAAGGACGGTGGCATTCGCGAATTTGGGGCGCACGGATGAAGCGCGCCTTGAGCTTGCACATTTTGATGATGCGACGGCAGAAGTACCGGAGGAGTGGTCCATTGGTTTCAACCCCAGTCAAACTGTCTTCGGCTTGGCACGCAGAGTTGCCGAGGCCGAAACCCTCTGGCGCGAAGGGGACGCGGTTTCGGCCATCGCAATGCTGCAAGAAACCTGTGAGACCGAACACGACCTCCTCTATACAGAGCCGCCGCCGTGGATGATCCCGATCCGTCACGCCCTTGGTGCGATTCAACTCGCCAGTGGGGATGCGGCCGGTGCTGAAGCCAGCTACCGGGAGGACCTGATGAAGCACAAGGAGAATGCTTGGAGCCTCTTGGGTCTGAGCCAGGCTTTACAGCGTCAAGGCAAGAGCTCCGACCTTCCCGACATGCAGGCACGTGTCGAAGCTGCTTGGGCTCGTGCGGACATCGAGGCCCCCGCCAGTTGCTACTGCGGCGTCGCCTTGGAGTAGTTGCAAGGGGTGACGGGGATAGCCGACGCAGCCCTCACAACCGGCCGGTAGGGAAGTGTGTCGGTGATCGTGTCCGTGGTTCGTGTACGAACCGGTGCTTTTGGTTGCGAGAGCATGCAGGTGCGCGGCCCCCTTGGGTCGGGACGCCTCGCTCATTCCAGCCCCCTTTCCAGCCCAGTGTTGCGCCTTTGTGGAGATGTGCGAGGATGGCGCAACGATGATTGCTCGCTCTGCTGTTGCCCTCGCGCTGCTCTTATGTACGAGCTCCTTCGCGGCCCAGGGAAGTCCCGATGGGAAGCTTCAGTACGGCCGAGACATTCAGCCGATCCTGGCGCGAGCCTGTTTCAACTGCCACGGACCGGATGCGGCGCAGCGCGAGGCTCGCCTGCGCTTAGACCTGCGCGAGGGCGCGACTGCTGAGCGACGCCGAGGTGCTGCCATCGCACCCGGTGACTCCGTGGCCAGCATTCTCGTTCAGCGCATTACTGCAGAGCATTCCGACGACCGCATGCCTCCTTCGGACGCTGAGGCACAGCTCAGCGAAGAAGAGGTCGGTCTCCTGGTTCGCTGGATCGAAGAGGGCGCTCTCTACGAGCGACACTGGGCCTTCGTGCCCAGCGTGAGGTCTCCGCTGCCCGCCGTGCGCGACGCCGCATGGGCGCGTGATGGGCTCGACACGTTCGTCCAGAGGCGCTTGGAGGGCGCGAGGCTCGAGCCCTCTCCGGCGGCGGATCGTGCGACCTGGCTCCGTCGAGTCACTCTCGACCTGACAGGGCTGCCGCCCCAACCGGAGGAGCTCGCCGCCTTCATCGCCGACGAGGCGACGGATGCTTACGAGTGCGTCGTCGAGCGCCTCTTGGGCTCGCCTCACTACGCAGAGCATATGGCGCGCTACTGGCTCGACCTCGCGCGCTACGCCGACTCCCACGGCTATCAGTACGACCAGGAGCGGCAGATGTGGGCTTGGCGGGACTGGGTGATCGAAGCCTACGCCGAGAACATGCCCTTCGACACCTTCACCGTCGAACAGCTCGCAGGTGATCTCCTCGAATCGCCGACCGAGAGCCAGCGGGTTGCGACCGGCTTCAACCGCAACCATCCGATTACGATCGAGGGCGGCGTCATCGATGAGGAGTACCGCGTCGAGTACGTGATGGACCGCGTCGGGACCACGGCGACGGCCTGGATGGGCCTGACTGTTGCCTGCGCCCGGTGTCATGACCACAAGTACGATCCGCTCTCACAGCGTGAGTTCTACGGGCTCTATGCCTTCTTCAACCAGGTCCCGGAGCGCGGGCTGAACGGCTTCAATCCGGTGCTCTCCGTGACGACGAGAAGAGCGAATGAGAGCGCCGCAAAGATCAATCGAGAGATCGCAGTGCTTGAGGCGGAGTCCATGCCGGACGCAGAGGAGCTGGCTCTTTGGACTGAGGAGCTCGCGCGCGATGCACTCTGGCATTCAATCGGGAGCTTGGATAAGGGCGTCCTCATGGCGACTTGTCCCACAACCGACTTGACCGGTCTCCGCATTGAGGGGGCAGCGAACTCCAGTCCGCCGCCCACCCTCAGGGTGCACCCGCCCGAAGGGAGCGCGCCGCTCGGGCGCTACGTGCGCGTCGATCTCCCCGGAAGAGAGCAATACCTGAGCCTGGCGGAGGTGCTCGTGATCTCTGATGGAGAGAACATCGCCCCGCGTGGGAAGGC
>JAPKBO010000014.1 GCA_028823395.1 Planctomycetota bacterium
GCAATGAAGCCAAGACGGTCATCGTCTATCTCTAGATTACGTGCCACGAAACCGCTGCCAGCCCGAGTACTGCGTACGACCGGAATGCCTGAGCTCACGGCCTTCGCCAGAGCGGCGATCATCTCCTTTGAAGCGTTTCCGTTACCCACACCGGCAAGCACGAGGCCTTGTGCTCCAAGGTCGATGTAGGCTTGAACAATATCGGTGTGCGCACCTGCACACGCACTCACGATTTCCACGCGCGGCAAGGTGGTGAGTCCCTCGAGAGTCGGCAAAGTACGCTCCAGTCGGGGAGTCGGCTTGCGATAGAACGTCGTGCGGCCCGCAATAATGGCACCAGCCGTCCCCATATCCGGAGACTGGAAAGTCGACACGCGCGCTGTATTGGTCTTGGTCACCGCTCGGGCGCTGTGGATGATCTCGTCCAACACCACCAGCACGCCACGGCCTTGAGCTCCGGGATGAACGGCGACCCGTACAGAATCTAGAATGTTGCGCGGTCCGTCAGCTGAAAGGCCGGACGCAGGTCGCATGGCGCCCGTAATGACAATTGGCTTGTCCGAGGGAAGAACCTGGTCAAGGAAGAATGCCGTCTCCTCCAAAGTGTCCGTGCCGTGAGTCACGACAATGCCCACATTTCCGTCCCCAGCCAAGGAAGTGCGAGCACACCGAGCTAACTTCAACCAGTGCGCCGGACCCACGTCTTGGCTTCCCACCTGAGCCACCTGTTCTCCATGAACTTGAGCCAGCTCCCCGAGAGATGGCACGCTCGCGATCAGCTCGTCCACGTTCAGGGTTGCCGAGGTGTACGCGCTCTGATCTGGAGTGCTGCTACTGCCTGCAATGGTGCCGCCCGTAGCAAGGATGGTGATTTTGGGTAGGGAACTCACCTCCACATTCTACGCCGATAAAGCACCCGTTACGTCTCTAGGCCTTGGTGCGATGTTCTCGCCAGTCCCCGGACGGGATCGGCACCCCTCCTTCACGCGCGTAGGCATAGGTCCAGGTCCATTGGGCACCGGCACCGGACCCGACTTGAAGCACGACCCGGTGGTAGAGGCTGGCTTCCCCAGCGCGGTAGCCCTCGATCTGATCCAGGGAGCCCAAGACCTTATCAACGTCCTCAAAGGCGTAAAGCTCGCCTTGCACACTGCCTGCTCCGGGGACAAGCCCGGGGTAGGAACCCAAATCGAGTAGATCGGCGGTTGTCCACGCCGCGTCCTGCACCACCGGATTGAATTCCATTAGGCACCCGTGGCGGCTCTCCCCCGACAGCAAGGTGCCGTACACAAAGACGTGCCCGATGCCGTGCCCGGATGCTCCGAACCCAGCCACGGCAGCGTCGAGGGACTGCGTGGGAAGGGCGCGGCCTTCCAACCCGGTGCGCACCAGGCCCTCGTAGTACGAGCTTGGTGGAGTGTGCTTGGAAGATTGCGCGGCCAAGGTGACGCGATAGGTGATGGCTGCATGAATACCGCCGTCCAGCGTGTTCACGTGGACGACCTCCCTCTCATAGACATGCGGGTGGCCCTCCTTGGTATCCATCACCCTCAACGCCTCGTCCGTGAGTTCCATAAGCACTCCAGGCACCGCCTCACCGCGGTCAGAGGGAACGACATCTGCGGCCCCCCCAGAGCGCGATGCGCTGTGGAAATGGAACACGAGTCTATGGTCGGGCAGCCAAGCCGGGCCAAGCGGGCGCATCCCCATCGGGTCCGCGCCCGCGCCCTTGCAATAGCGGCCCCAGTCCACGGCATCGAGATTCGATCCGTAGGCAAAATAGAGGTGCCTAGCGCTCATGGGTGCTCGACGATCAGCCCGCGCCGCCGCCCTTGAACATTTCGCGCAGACCGCCAAGGCTGCCGAGAGCGGCGCTGGCCTCGTAGGGCAAGAACACGGTCTTGTCGCCGCCCTCAGCCGTACCAATGTCCGACAGCGTACCCAGGTACTTCATGGCGATCAGGTAATCGGCGGGATTCATCTGCTCGCGCTCGAGCGCGCCTGCAACAAGCGCGAGAGATTCCGCTTCTCCTGAAGCGCGCAGAATTCGACTCTGCTTATCTCCCTCAGCCGTAGCGATCAGTGCGCCACGCTCGCCCTCGGCACGTAGAATCTTGGACTGCTTGACGCCCTCGGCTTCAAGGATCGTGGCTCGACGCTCACGCTCCGCGCGCATCTGCATTTCCATGGCCTCACGCACCGTGACGGGCGGGTCGATGTCTTGGACCTCGACGCGGTTGACCTTGACGCCCCACTTGTCGGTGGCATCGTCAAGCACCGTGCGCATCTTGCCATTGATCTCATCGCGCGAGCTCAGGGTCGCGTCCAATGCCAGTTCCCCGATGATGTTCCGCAAGGTGGTCTGGGCCAGCTTTTCGATGGCGTTGGGCAGGTTGGCGACCTCATACACCGCCCGATGCGGATCCGTGACCTGGTAGTACAAGAGACCGTTGATCTCGATGACCACGTTGTCGGCCGTGATGACCGACTGCTTGGGAAAGTCGAACACTTGCTCTCGCAGATCCACGGTCTTGCTGTACCGCTCGCGAATGCCATCCCTGCCCTTCAAGTTGGTGACCCGCGTGCGCCACAGGATCGGACGCGCCTTGTCGATGAAGGGGATGATGAGGTTGAGCCCGGGGTTCAGGGTGCGCCTGTACTTGCCCAGGCGTTCAATGACCATGATTTCAGCTTGGTTGACGATCTTGAGCCCGAGGGCTGCGCCAACCAGAACAACGATTACGAATGCGCCAACTACATATCCCATAACTTTCTCCTAATGGCCCGGTCTAAGTTCGCAGAGGTTGGGCCGAAGCCCCCGCGACAGATGGGGTGACAATCAGGCTTGGGGTTGAACGTGGACGGCGTTGCCCTCCACGCTGACGACTTGTACGCGTGTGCCCAGTTCGAGGTCTTGGCCGGAAGCGGCGCGCCATTCCTCAGAGCGGATTTTGACTCGACCAAGGGTTACCGCGCTGATGGGTTCGGTGACGACTCCGGCCTGGCCCACGAGAGCGTCGACGTTGGAGGGAACTCCCCCCTCCTGGGCTTTCGCAACCAGCTTGGGGCGCAGGTACACGAGGCCAAATAGCGTGCCGACGATGAATCCCCACAATTGCCCCTGCATGCCTATTCCGAGCCCTGCGAGCACCGCCGAGACCGCCGTGCCGGGCACGAAGGCGCACAACAAGAAGCTGGCCGTCAACAACTCCCCTACCAACAAGAGAGCTGAGGCCACCGTCCAGAATTCCCACGACATGAGAACGTCGGGCTGGAGGTACTCCGTCAGCTGAGTGAAGAAGCTCTGTCCTTCCGGTGTGGATTGAGGGTCCTGGAGGAGTAGTTCGAGGATCATGGCGTAGCTCGCTGTTAAGGCCGATTGGGAATCGTGCGTACCGAGAATTGCGGAAAGGGCAAGGTACCCGTGTACAAGCAGGCTGACCAGCCCTCACGTTGGAGGTGCGCGCTTCCAATAAGACCCTACGCAGCCCCCAAAGACCTATTCACGCCCTTCACCCTAAAAAGGACTTTCTACCCATCTCTCCCAAAGCGCCTTCCCGTGGGAAGGTATGACATGTGGACCCCTGACCGGGACGCCCTATACTCGTCTCTTATGGGGTCAAAGTTAGGATCGTCTGGGGGAGGGAAGCTACTTGCAATTGGCGACATGCATCTGGGAATTCATCCCTCCGGTGTGCCCGCCGACCTGCCCGGGCTCGACAAGCTCACCCCCGCTTCCGCCCTGAAGGCGGCGATTGCATTCGCTATCGACGAAGGCGTCGACGGAGTTCTCTTTGCCGGAGACCTCGTAGAAAACATGAACGCGCGCTTCGAGGCCTTGCGTCCGCTGGAATTGGCCGTGGCAAATCTCAAAGCTGCAGGCATCGGTGTATGGGCTGTGGTCGGCAACCACGATGCCGATGCCCTGCCAGCACTGGCAGCCACTCTGGATGGGCTGGAGCTGATCGGTTTGGGCGGTGAGTGGGAGGTGGTACCCATAGAGTCCCAGGGCCGAACCGTAGCCACGATCTGTGGGTGGTCTTTTCCAAACCGACATCACAACTCGAGCCCCCTGGCAGAGTTGATTCGTAATCCACCTACAAGAACAAATAAAGGTGTCCCGATGCTGGGGCTTTTGCACGGCGACCTGAACGGGTCAGGACCTTATGCACCTTTCCGGCGCACAGAGTTGGACAGCGTCCCTTTGGATGGATGGCTTCTCGGACACGTACACGTGCCCAGCCTGGGGGCCGCCACCTTGCCCGGTGGCCAACCTTTCGGCTACTTGGGGTCCCTCGTCGGTCTGGACGGAGGCGAACCCGGCGACCACGGTCCATGGCTCATCCACCTTGAAGAAGGAGGTGGGGTTCGCCCCGAGCACGTTGTCAACGCACCCCTGCGGTGGGAAGAGATAGAGATCGAATTGCCGGAGGACGTGCTCCCCGAAGCGATGGGCGATCTGATCTGGGACAAGGCGCTCCAGGTCACTTCCGCCCTGCATGGGCGAGGCGTCGAACCACGAGCGCTGGGCCTGCGGGTGACGTTCACGGGCAGGCCCAAAGGTCAGGCGGAACTTGAAAGTTGGGTCGCCGATAAAGATCGCTGGTCCAAGATCCGCCGGGCGATAGCCAAGACTGAAGTCTTCGTCCACAAGCTTCGCACCGCCTTTGAGTTGCCCATAGATCTGCAGCGTCTCGCCAAGAGCGACGATCCGGCTGGACTCTTGGCCAGTGACCTCTTGCTGCTTTCTCATCCCAGTCCCGAGCGCGACGTCCTACTTCAGTCGGCGCGCCGCGACCTCGAAGAGGAGGTCGGTAGTGGCCGCTGGCACGAGGTTCGGGAAATGCGTCACTACGCTGACCCCCTCGCTGAACAAGCACTGGTTGAGCGCTTACAAAGGGCCGGTACGCGCGCCCTTGGTGCTCTCCTAGCACAGCAAGAGGGTAACCGGGCAGAAGAAGAGGAGGCCCACGCATGAAGCTCCGGCGTCTCCAGATTAACAGCATGCCCGGCATCCACGACGGGTATGAGGTCACCTTTCAAGATGGGCTGACCGTTGTGGAGGGACCCAACGAAGCGGGCAAATCCACACTGGCCCGCGCCGTGCGCGCGCTGCTCTGGCCGGAGACCCGCTCGAGTAGCTACGTCTCCGTCAGCGCAGTTTTCGAAGACCCCGAGGGCCTTTTGAATGTGGAGCGAGAAGGGCCACGTGTCCGATGGACGCGAGATGGGGAAGAGATGGCCCCGCCGGCTATACCAGACGAGCACCTAGCTCACAGTTTTTTTATCGGAGCCGAAGAGCTGGTCGACATCCAAACCCTGGAGGGCAAAGACGTCGCCGCAGCTATCCGCAAGCAGATGGCCGGCGGCTTCGATCTGGAAGCGGTACGTGACCTGTTCCCCGATCTCGCTCGATCACGCGCCGGGCGCAAGGCCACCGATGCGTACAATGCAGCGGATCGCAAGGCTCGCGAGGAAGAGGGACGTCAGGAGAGTATCGCCCAAGAAGCCGAGCAGCTTGAAGCCCTGCGAGCGAAGGTGCTCCAGAGCCGCGGCGCCCAACGCGAGCGCGGATTCGTCCAGGCCGCCGTGCGCTTGGCCACCAAGCAAGGAGCCTTAGAAGTTCAGCGGGCGCAACTGGCTGAACTTCCAACCGGATTGGCAAACCTGAGCAGTGACGCTCTTGAGCGACTGGACCAGCGACTGGAAGAGCAAGAGGGCAAACATCGCCAGAAGGTCAAGCTGGGCAGGGATCTCGAGAGAGTTCAACGCGAAGCTTCAGACTGCAACTTAGCGCACCCCGTCGAAGCTCACACGCTTGCCGTCCTCGACGACAAGGCCAGTATCCTGCGCGAGATCCAGCGCAAGCTGGAAGCCGCCACCCTCAACCATGCGAAGAGCGTCACGGCACACTCCAATGCCCGGCAAGCCGTGGGTGGGCGCGAGGGAGTGGACCTAGACCTTGGAGATGGCTCGGAGTGGTTTGAACTGTTGCGCCAGCGGGCCGAGGTCGAGAGCGAGCGCCGGTCGACAGAGAACCTTCTGAAGCACCTGGATCAGCGCTGCGCACCGCCGGAGCACCCGCGTGATGACCTTGAGGAGGGAGTCCGGAACTTGCGACTGTGGTTACGGGCGGGACTCCGATCTGCCTCCGACACGGGTGCCGACCCAAGCGCATTCAAAAAGTCATGCGCATGGCTCGCTACCCTCGCGCTCCTTATCGCGGTGGCCCTTGCCGTTGTCGGTTCGTCATATGGATTTGCCGCCCTCGGTCTGGGTGTGGGCCTTCTCATCCCGGCAATTTTCCCGCGAGCAAGGGCAGTCGTAGATGAAAGCGGAGGCTTACGGCCCCGAGCTCAGACCGAATACCCCAAGACCCTTGATCCACCCACCGCCTGGGAGGAGCAAGCTGTACTGGAATGCCTGAGAGGGTTGAGCCAGGGTCTCGCCACCTGGATCACCTACGAGGAATTCGAGCGGGAGCGCTCTTCCCTGCGAAACCGGCTGCAAGGCCTGGAAGAGTCCGCCCTGAAGCAGGACGAGGAGCGCCAGAAATTGGCGCAGCGCATGGGTGCGGACGCCGACCTGCCGCATGCCGAACTGATGACGCTCGCACGGGGCTTGGACCGTTTGGCCCAAGCAGAATTGACCCTTGCGGATGCGACTAGCGAGAGCGAACAACTCCAAGCACGCGTGGACAAGCAACTCGCCAGCCTCGGGCAGGCGCTCGAGACTGAAGGGGAACCCGCACCCGAAGAGGTCCCCGCGGCCAAGCCCGCCGTCGAGCGACTCAAGCAACGATCCGAGTCCCTCGCCCGGGCACTGGAAGGAGAGGAGCGCATTGGCCGGGATATGGAACGGGTAGCGGAAGACGCACAGAACATCACCGGCTACATCGCTGAGATTTATGCGTCCGCGGGCCTGGAGTTGGGAGATAGGTCAGGCTTGGCCCACCTGGCAACCAACGTCCTCCCCGTCTACGTCGAAACAAGCGCGGCATGCCGCTCCTTGGAGAGCAGCGTGGCTGAAGCTCAAGGGGAACTGCTGGGCGCGCCTCCGGAGATCTCCCAGATGACCCCGGAGGACCTGGACGACCATGCGGCAATTTTGGAAGCAAGGTCGGAGACCTTTGAGGATCTACACCAACAGGTCGCAGAGATCAGCGAGCGGGTCAAGCTGACCAAGAGCGCGGACTCCCAGCAGGAGCTCCTCGGCCAGCGACGCGACGCCCTGGAGAGTTTGAGCGGCTGCCATGAAGACAGCCTAGATCATCTCACTGGCCGGTTCTTGATGGGTCGGGTAACAGATAGGCACAAGCGAGATCACGAGCCCCGCGTCCTGCAACTCGCGCGCAAAATGTTCGCCAAGTTTACGCACCAGAACTACGAGCTGGAGGTAGCGCGCGGGACAGGCGGGAGTTTCAAGGCTCGGGACAATCGGCGTGGCGTATCCCTCTCACCCGCTCAGCTATCCACAGGCACACGCACGCAACTCCTCCTGGCCGCACGCCTTGCCTTTGTTGAGGTCAACCAAGCCGAGAGCCCGCTGCCAATCTTTATGGATGAAGCTCTCGACCATTCAGATGCCGGACGGTTCTCTGCCATTGCCACGAGTATGGGGGAAGCCACGCACGATGGGAGGCAGATCATCTACCTCACCAACGACACCACGGACGCAGTCCTCATGGAGCGAGCCCTGGTGGCTAGTGGTCACACCGCGCCGCATCGAATCGACCTGGGGCAAGTGCGCGGAATCGGCGCCGGGCCGATGACGGTTGCGGACCTCGAGTTGGAACCCATAACCCCGGTGCCTGCCCCACAGAAATTGTCGGCAGCGGAATACGGCGCCCTCATCCACGTGCCCGCCTTGGACTTAATGCGCGGTTCGGCAGCTCAACACATCTGGTATCTACTCGAAGACAATCTTGAATCCCTACATGTACTTCTTGAGGCGCATGTGGACACCGTCGGCCAGTGGCAGGCTGTTCTGCGCAACGATGCCGCACTTGCCCTCAAGGTCCAACAAGCTATGACTGTGGCGCCCACCCTTGAGAAACGAGCCCTCCTGTTGGACGCGTTCTGTCGGGCTTGGATTGTTGGCAGGGGAGTACCTGTGGATTTTGAGGCCCTGCTGGCGAGCGGGTGCCTCAGTGAACGCTGGCACCAACCGCTCTCCGAGCTTGCTGCTGAATTGAAGGGTGACGGACAGGCATTCATCCGAGCCTTGCGTGCCAAAGGTGATGACCGCAGCAAGGGGTTGCAGGTGAAGATCGTCGATGAACTCCAACGCGTCCTGCAGGTATCGGGACACGTCTCAGAGACCTCCATACTGGACGCGGATGAGGTCCAGCGTCGTGTTCTCCTCAGTGATGCAGCTGAGGGAGCTGCCACCGCACGAGTAACGGGCCTCGTCACGTGCTGGTGGGCTCACGCCCAGCGCGGTGCATCTACAACCGGGTGATCCGCACCTGGTAGGCGCCGATGTTCTTGGGTTTGGCTTTGTCCGATGGCACCTCCACAAAGACCTCCAGGCTGGCTGGGCCAATGGGGAACTCCAGGCCGGATATTCGGAAGGGAAACGGTCCGCCGACGGAGCCCTCCGTCGACATGGGCATGTCTACCACGCTCTCCCCATTCTCCGAGGTCAGTTTAAACCGAACGCTTAACGGCTTTATGCGGGGCATGGGTTGGACGGCCACCTCAAAGGGCCCCGTATTCCGAACATCGACCTCCCAGTGCCCGCGTGAATTGGACGTCCAGCCCGAGTCCTTCGTATCGATCCTCCAGTCTTGGCGCGTAAGGACCGTTCGCAATGCTGAAGCGTGGCCGAGATGGATGCGCGGGGGCGCATAGTTGTCAGGCCGTGTGGTCGAGACATCGTCGAACCAAGCGTTGTAGGCGCGCTGAAGGTCGAGGAGAACGTCTGGGAACTCCGAGGCCAAATCCCGCTCCTCCAGGGGATCTGCCAGCATGTCGTAGAGCTCGAGAGGCTGCTGAGAGTTATTTCCACTGAATCCGCTCGGACACAAGAGCTTCCAACGCTGGGTGCGAAGCATGAAGTGTCTACCGCGCAGGGCTTCATCTCCCCGGTGGGCCTGAATCACCAGCTGCCTATCCGGCCAAACCACGCTGCGGCCCTCGAGCAGAGGCAAGAGGCTACGACCATCAAGAGACCCATCGCCGGGAAGATCTACGCTACAGGCTTCAAGGATCGTGGGCAGTACGTCCACGTGTGCACTGATGCGATCGCTTCCTTGCCCCGCTTCTAAGCGGCCCGGCCAGTGGGCAAGAAAAGGGGAGCGCACCCCGCCCTCATGCACGTGAGATTTCATTCCGCGCATACCCGCCACGTACCGTTGCGTGTTGGGGCCGTTATCCACCATGAACAGTACCAATGTGTTTTCCAGGGCGTCCATTTCCTCGAGCGCCGTGAACAACTTGCCGACGTTTTGATCAATGTTCTCGATCATGGCGAAGATGCGCGCCAACTTGTCCGCATCATTCTTGGCCGGGATTGGATGGCCCACGCTGTCAGGGAAGGCACCAGGTGAAAGGTCTGCTTCCCGGTACTTCTGGTAGAGCTCCTCGGGGACGTCTCCAAAGGGACCATGCGGGGTGTTGGTTGCCACATAGGCAAAGAATGGTTGGTCGGCCGCATTGCGCTCACGCATGAACTCGATCGCCGCGTCGAAGTACACGTCCGTGCAGTAACCCGAGGTCGAGACCGGCTCCCCATTCCTGAAGAGCACGGCGTCGGTGTAGTCCGCCTCCGCCCCAAGAGGGTCGCTGGGTTGACCAATTCCGCCGCCCCGATGTACGAGTGACTCCACGAACCCCTGATCCATCGCGCGCATGGGATAGCAGTCTCCAAGGTGCCACTTGCCGAATATCCCCGTGCCCCAACCCGCGTCCCTAAGGTATTCAGCAACAGTGCGCTCCTCGGGCTCGAGCATGGCGCGCCCGATGTAGGTGTCAATTGCCCGGGTACGTTGACACCAACGGCCCGTCATCAAGGAGGCGCGTGTGGGTGCACACACAGGGCTCACATAGAACGTTCCCATTCGGGCACTGCGCCTCGCCATGGCATCCAAATTCGGAGTAGAGATGACGGGGTTGCCAGCAAATCCGAAATCGCCAAATCCTTGGTCGTCGGTCATGACCAGCACGACATTGGGGCGCTGCGAAAGGGCTGTCGGAGCCTCCGCTTTCTTGTGGCCAACGGTACAAGCCAAGAGGGGCAGGCAGAAGAGAATGACTTTGGGTGTTTGCATCGTTTTCATCGGAAGGCGGCCTATTTCCAAGCCCTTCGTTTAGCGGCCCAATTTCTCAGCACTTCCTGGCTGTACGGCATCCATCCAGGTTGCCGGTGCCTCAAGCTCGACCAGCAGTTCGCGCATGCGCTGCGCCATGCCCGCAAGGCGGGGCGCGTGCTCCTTATCCATGGCCAAGTTTCGACGTTCATCGGGATCGGCCATCAGGTCAAAGAGGGCCTCCTCAACGACACCTCGCCGATAACGCACGTACTTGTAGCGATACGAACAGACGGCCAACTCCTGGGGGCCGTCCACGAACTTGCCCCAGCCATCGATGTAGAGCAGATCTTTGCGCCAATCCGGAACACCCGCGCCCCAAAGACCACGCATGGAACGGCCTTGATAGCTGGGCGGGATGGGAGCCCCAGCTAAGTCGAGCATCGTCGGCGCAATGTCCAAATTGAGGGCCATCTCCGTCGGGCGGCTGCCCGCTTCGATTTCACGCGGAAACCGCACCAGGAGAGGCACGTGGATGGATGGCTCGTACGCCGTTCGCTTGCGGTAGAGGCCGTGCTCTCCCCACATGAACCCGCCGTCACTGGTTACAAATAGTGCTGTGCGCTCCGCGGTGCCGTTCTCATCAAGAGTGTCTGTCAAGCGACCCACGTTATCGTCCAGAGACAACATCATTTGGTAGTACCCGCGCACAGAGATTGCGTGCGTCAGGCCTTCGTCGTCAAAGAAACGATTACGCAGGGTAGTACGTACCCGCTGAACGAAGGCCGGCAGTTCTTCAACCGGATCGTGAGCGCTCTCCGGCAGCGGCCAATCCTGATCCGCGAGGGAATTGCGATGGCGCTTGGGTAGGGTCGGTGGTCTGTGCAGGTTCTTAAGGGAGATGATGGCGAGATAGGGGCGGTCGCCCTGCTCCTCAATCCACTCGAGGGCAAGGTCGAACAACCGGTCGGTGTTGAAGCCCAATAACTGCTTGCGCTCACCATCAATGTTAAAGATCTCGTCAACGTACTGGCCCTGCCCATCAAAACTCACCCATCGGTCGAAGCCCGGCTGGGGCATCGCCCCAGGGTTGGGGATGTGCCACTTTCCAAAAAATCCAGTGGTGTAACCTGCGTCCTGCAACAGCTCTGGAAATCCCAGGCCCGAGGCCAAAAAGTTCGCGTCGTCTTCGTTGCTACGAATCTCGGTCTGGTGGGCGTATAGACTGGTCAAGATGCCTGCGCGTGCTGGGCAGCAAAGTGATGTCGTGACGTAGGCGCGCTCGAAGAATGCACCCTCTGCGGCAATACGGTCCAGACAAGGCGTCTGGACATGTGTGCCCCCTGCACAAGAGAGGGTGTCAAACCGCTGATCGTCTGCAAGTACGAGCACCAGGCTGGGACGTTCGTCCACGGGACCTCCACTGCAACCCGTAAGCAGCGCCAGGAGCTGGAATCCGAGGGCCAATCGCAAGGAACGCTCTCTCACCGCAGAGCCACTCGTCGGCCCTCGGCCGCTGATACGTAACCCGAGTAGATGATACGCGTGACCTCCAACCCCAGCTCTCCGTCCGAGGCTGTCGGACGCCCTTCTCGCACGGCCGCTATGAACTCATCACACATGGCTTGGTGCCCCGAAGACCAGTCCTCGTCCGGAATAGGTGTGTTCCAGCCAGCTTGCGTGCTCGCCTTCTCCATCACGTACTCCTCACCGAAGGCACCATCCTCCACCGCGTAGGAGCGAAGCATGTTATTGGGCGAGAGGTTGATCTCGAACTGACACGTAGAAGCGAGGACCTTCAGATGGCTTTCCATACCGCCAAGTTGATTGTCAGAGCCAATCGCCACGCCGCGGGTTCCATCGGAAAACCGAATGGTCAAGCAACCCCAGTTCTCCACGTCGACCCAGCCGGTTGTGATTTTGGGTTCTGGGCCTGCCGCAGCGGCCAACGAAAGGTCCGCCACCTCACAGGTAACCTCAACGGGAACAATCGATTCGCCACGGCTTTGCCCCTCTGCTTTCTTGAGAGCCACCATGGCACCAATGGGATGAGCGGCCAGGCGAATCAGCGCGCCCCCTCCGTTGTAGCGCCACAACTTGGCGTAGGGGGTATGGGAGCCTGAGTGGGTTTCCCAGCCACGCATCTCCAAGGCAACGGCCTCTGAAGAGTGAAGGAGCTCTTGGGCGCGCCTGAAGGACGGGGCGTGTACCCAGTTCTCGCCGTACATCAACTGGACTCCAGCGGCCTTCGCACTGTCCACCATCGCCTGGGCATCGGCCAAAGCAACCTTGAGCATCTCCGAGCGCGGCGTCAAGGAGACCTCGCCGTCCGCGATTCCTTCGGGCAGATCCTGCCCGACATAAGCCGTCAACGGTTTCGTGCACACAATGTGCTTGCCCGCTGCTGCAGCTTTTTCGGCAAAGGAGCGGTGCAGATGGTTCGGCACGCAAAGATCCACGATCTGGACTTCTGGCCTAGCCAGCAACTCATCGAGGTCCGCGCAAACGGTCGGAACACCGTGGGTCTTGGCGTACGCTTCACTGCTGGCCGGGGTTCGCGAAGCAACGGCTGATATGCGCGCGCCCCGTACCCGTCCATAGCAACGGGCCCGGGTCTGAGCCAGAAATCCGGCTCCGACTATGCCTACTCCAATGGTGTCACTATCAGTCATCGGTGGTGAATGCCTCGCGGGCACGTTCTAGGGTCTCAAGGTTGCCAATGTCGTGGAAGGGCCCAGTGATGGGAGCAGCCCCCATGGGATGATGCCCATGCAGCCACTCCAAGAAATAGCCTGGCGCGTCGAGATTGTGGTTCTCGGACGCGTACTGCGCCAGTTCTCTACGGATCGATCCGGGAAAGAAGTAGAGGCAAACCGCGCTTAGGTTGGATTTGGGGTCATCCGGCTTTTCTCTAAAATCAGAAATGGTGCCGTTTTCGGCCACTGAAACCTCACTAAAGCGCGCCGGTGGGACCGGCAAAGGAACCTCCCTGACCAACAGGAGTGTGCGCTGCTCTTGCCCGAACCGTTCCGCATATGGCCCAAGATCGAAGTCAATCAGATTGTCTCCCGCCACAACAAGCACAGGAGCTTCATGATCCGCAAGGGACTCCATGCCCAATGCCATGTCAGCCACCGCTCCCAACCGGTTCTCGTTGGTGTCGGTGCCATCACTCAGAACTTGCAGGGGTACAGAAGTCCGATAATCCGCTGCCCAACCGGCGAAGGTCTCTTGGAAGCGGTCGTTTGTCACCACCACAACCTCGTCCACATCCTTCAGGGCCAGGACCCTGTCGAGCAGCCTGGTGAGGACCGGCTTGCCCGCGATGTCGAGCAAGGGCTTGGGACAATTCCGAGTGAGCGGATACAGGCGAGTCGCAAATCCCGCGGCCAAAACGACGACCTTCATGGTTAGATCTCGGCTCCGGCAACCTGGGGAAACAACCCGCTCCACCCTGCCTGGCTGAGGACCTGAGCCAGACGGCTCAGAACAGCAGGATCGGGGTGTGTGAATACTGCAGAGCCGCCTGAGCCACAGAGCTTCGCACCCGCCCCAAAATCCCGCCCCAAGGTGACAATGTCTTGGTCACGGGGGGCAATATCGAAGACCGAGCGGCGCAGCTCGAAGTTGCGATCCATTAAGGAAACGAGCTGTGCGTGGTCGCCCGCTTGTAGTGCAGCGACACCTTCCACAACGAGTTCCGGCAGCTCTTGCATGACCTGCCGTACAAGCTCATCGCCGGCTTTCCAGCGATCCAAAACACCGGCGTGCACGTCTCCAGATGACTGGCCGGGCTCTGGGTCCCAGGCCAGCAGCAAAGGCGGGAGAAGGTTGGGGTCTAGCCGTTGCACTTGGGGCGTCGAACCGGAGAAGTCCATGGCCAGGAGCCCGCGGTGCGCCTGCAGCACGCGGTCCTGGGGGCCCGCTACCAGGCCCAACTCCTTCGTCTCCGCATCCTGCGCAAGGAGAGCGAGCTCCTCGGGGCCAAGGTCTATCCCAAAATGACGGCCTAGTGCTCGCAAGGCTGCAACGATGATTCCGCTGGACCCAGACAATCCCGCCTGACGCGGAATGTCCGTTTCGAAGCGCATGGAAAACCCGCATGCCTTGGCTTCCAGTTCGGGATGCGCGGCCATGAGCCTTTTGACTGCAGCGGCCAGGAGGTCAGCACCCCCGCGGCCCGCGCTCGCACTCAATTCCGCTGCCAGGGGGGCCTGGGCCGAGCAATGCAGAATCTCATCACTGCCGTGTAATTCGATGCGCTCGCAGGGATCCAGCTGAACTTGGGCCATGAACCCGCTGAAAGTGAAGCCCAACACCCGACCCCCGTAGAGGTCTGAAGGGTTTCCCAGCAGGCCAATGCGAGGGTGCGCGTGGGTAGTGATCGTCTTCATCGATGAGCGCCGTTCGCTCGGGATCATTGTAGGGTTCATGACGGCCCTGCACGGCCATCGCGAGCCGCAAACACGCGCGGCCTAGCGCGCTTGGAGCTGCAGTTCGATCTCTGCAAATCCCACGCCGGTCAGAGTGGGGTCCTTGCCCTCCGTCTGCCCTACGATTTTCACCCGCAGACTGCGTACTTTCTGGGGCCGGCCAAAGTGGATCGGCGTCTTGGTCAGGCGGCCGGGTCGAAGTGTCACGATCATCGGTGCGCCACGATCATTGATCGTGACCTCCACACGAGTTGCCAAAGCCGTGCGGGAGGCGTCCGCACGGATGACACGTGTATGACTCAAGAGCAGCACGTCGGCTCGCACTGGCCGGGTAAGGTGGATATTGATCTCAGGGGCCGCATCGCCATCCATGCTGACCCATCCACGAGTCTGGTTATTATTCACCGCACGGTTCGGCTCCCAGCCAGCAATAAAGGAGGACGCTTCAACGCTCTCCACCATGCCGCTCATCTCATTGCGAAGGCCGTCCGTTGCGTATTCCAACATCTTGGGATCAAGGGCAGAACGAATGTCGAGGCGCAGTGGCTTTGAATCGGCGACCACCGACATACCCGTCGCCTCGTCTACGACATGGACTCTCGCCCAAACGTCGTATTCTCCCGGGCGAGGCATGCTGAATCGCGCGGCGTAGCGCTTACCCCGCTTGGCCTGCTCGGGGTTTCCCTTCGCCGTGGCAAGCAGCTTAGATGCCAATAGAGACAAATCCAGGCTGCGACCCGACTTGGAGTTTCTGGCATGTACGGCGATCAGATTGGTTCCCGGCACGAGAAGATCTTTGAGTTCCTCGTCGGCCAGAACTGTCTCAAAGCCGTCCGTCTCCCAGTCCAACTCAACAGCCTTTGTGCCGTTCAGGTACAGAGTGCATGCACCCAATTCCGCCGGCTTCGGTCCCCGTTGATTTACGGCCTCCCATTCGGGAATTTCATTGAGGATACCCTTCTTGCGCCTGAAGTCACTTTTGGACTGAGCTAAGTAGAATGCGTCGAAATCTGCCTCACCGTTATCCATCGCCGTGAGAGAGATTCCGGTGACAAAACCGTCTTTGCCCATGTCAGCCCATAAGTCCCGTGTCACAACAGTCCAACGTTCGGGAGCTCGGGAGGTGATTTCGATTGCCGGGTTAAACGCAATCTGATTCTCACCCGCAAAGTAACGCACGCTGCGGCCCCAAGCCCCATCGATAGCGAACTGGACCATTACGTTATTCGCGGGTTTGCGCCAAGCAAACTGAATGTAGCGATACTCGCCTTCGCCGGGCTTAGCCCGGATGGGGAAACCCCAACCAGGGATGCGGACCCGATACTTCTGGCGCGGCATAACTCTCAAGTAGTGGCTTCCACTTGACGCGTCCTCGCTGACATTCAAGGCCGTGCCTGAGCCCCCGCTTAGGTGGGACACAAACTCCTTTTCGTCGTCAAAGAGCTTCACAAGCGCGCTCTGAACGCCGTCTACACCTGCGCCGAAGTTGAGCGTCAGTTCCGGATTGGTCAGCTGATGGGGTTGAAGGTCGAGTTCCTTGCGGAGCCAAATTTCCTTGCTCGTCCAAGTTGTTCCGACAGTCAACCGCGGACTGTCCTTGGGTCCGAATGCTCCGGTGCCCACCTTCCAGCCCTTCATGTCGAAGACCGGCTCAGCCCATCCGTCCGCGGGGGCCTTGGTGCTATAGGACCACTCCGCCCCACCCTGTCGGCTATCAGCTAGTAGCACGCCTCCTCCGGTCAAGTAATCCACTTGCTTGACGCGCAACCCAATTTCCTCCTCCCCTTCGAACACGTACTTGTTGAATAACTTGTCGCCGAAGGAGGAGACCCAGAAAGTGACGGGGCTGTCTCCAGATGCCCGCAACGAGACGTCTTCCTCAGGATTGTCGTCTCCGTACGTTACGACTGAACGCCCGCCACCAGGGCCCGATTTCGGCGCAGATGCTCGGTTCAAGAACAGGAGGCAGTAGGAGGTGGTGGAATGTTCGCGACCCGAAGCATCCCCCCAACTGCCATTAGCCCGCTGTTGCTTGAGGAGTTGACGTGCACCCTCCCGATACCAGTTCTGGCCATTGAAAATATCAACCTCAGCAAAAGCGCCTACTCGCTCGATACCGTACATGTAGTAGTGGAACCAAGAGTTCCCCTGCCCAAAGTTTGTCGTGGGAGAAAAGTTACGGTCCAACCAGCCAAGCCCCGAGCGCTGTGCAACCTCAACGTCATGTTGGAAGGCCTTCCCCTTCGATAGCTGCGGCAGACACAAGGATAGAACGGTGACGCCGGCAGCCGACATAGAACCGGTTGCTCCGCCCCCCGGGACGTACCCAAACCCGCCGTCACTGGTTTGATAGAGCATAACCCGCTCCGCAAGGCGCACCCACGCAGGCGTGGGCACGTCCAGCCCGATCTCCGTGGCCGCCCAGAGTCCCAATGCGCCGTATTGCGTGTTTGAAAGATCCTTGTGCCCCGAGCTCGGATCACCGTGACCGCCAGGGTATCCCCAATCCCCGATCTGCCAATCGAGGAGCTCGTCCAGAATCCCGGCAGCATGGTCCTTCCAGCGCACCTTGTCCGCAGCCAAGAAAGCCATGAGTTGGGTCCCCGCCTCGTAAGTGTAGCGAGGGGGCCGCCCCGCCAGATATGCAAGAGCGCGGCGCACGGCTTGATGTTCTTTGGGTACGCCAGACTTCAGTAGGGCATAAGCCACCAGGGCCGTTGCCCCTGTAGGGTACCGGCTCTGCCAACCCGACCAGGATCCATCCAGGTCTTGTTGCTGCAGAAGGTAGGCCACACCCTTGTCGATGGCCGCGTTGATGGCGAGCTGTGTCTTACCCCACTGCGCCGCCTCCCCCTTGGCAGAGTTGTTTTGATTGGGGCTGACCGAAATCCTGAAGCAGCCCAATGATCGCGTACCCCCTGTGTGAAACTCCAGGTCCAAGACCAAAGTCCGTCGCCCACGCCCCAGGGCCTCTTCAAACTGCACGACAAGCTCCTGCGGTCCACGCCCAGGACCGGGACTCCAGGCCGTACCCTCGCGGGTGTCGACTGCCGCACCTGCAGGCCATCCGACTGCTGCTTCGCTAGCTGTTGGATTGATGCAACTCATCCAGCGCGAGGTGCGCCCCACGACCGAACGCACACGCATCTCGCTCAGAGCGTAGTTGCCCGCCGCGCCATGCCCAGGCCCCTTGCCAGGTAGGGAGTCGTGGGAAAGGGTCTCCAGGCGCAGAGATCCCACAACATCCATATCCACCAGACACTCCACCCTGAAGCGCTGGAGCCCAGGCGCTGCGGTGACGAGGATCGAGCCATCCTCCAGCACCTGCGTAGCTCCGCCTGGCTCGGTCTGGACCGAATCAGGGGGCAGGACAATCCATTCTTGGGCGCTCACTGGAGCCAAGAGGAGCAGCCAAGGCAGGAGAGGGGACCACCGCATTGGCCCAATGATAGGGGTACTGACCTAGTTCAGTGGAGGGAATCTCAAGGCGCACACCCTCAAAACTCGATGAAGGACAAGATTCCAGGCCCCCTCAGCCCCCATCTTATGCCGTCCAAAGCCACATCCCCAGACCAGCACGCCACGCCAATCATGCTATCCGCTGTGGTGCTGGCACTCTTGGCCGTGATGGCCTTGCCCCAACGTCCACAGGTCCGCTTCAGCGCACCCTCTCCAAGCACCCACCGCACACTTGAGATTTCCGCACAGGCTCTGCGGGAAGCCGTGAACCACTATCGCCGCGACCACGGAGAATGGCCCGGCTTGCCGCCCCATTCAGGGCTAGATCGCAAGCACTACTCCACCTGGCTCGTGCGCCAACTTTGCATGGCCAGCAATGGCCATGGAGAGGTCGTCGATGCAGCCAAGCCCACCCATCCCTTCGGGCCCTACCTTGAGAGCGCCGGATTGATGAATCCCGTCAACGGCCGCTCCGACGTGTACTTGTTGGACGAAAACGAGTGCATGCCTTTTGCCGCAGATGGTCACAGCGCTTGGATCTTCGATCCGTGTAATGGAGAGCTGCACATGAATGCCATGGGTTGTATTGAGGCAACAGGGCAGCGCTACTTCGATATCTAGTCCACCCGACCACACCAACAACCATCGTGAATAACTCCAAGCCTCGCTCAACCTTCTCGCTCATGCACCTGATACTGGTACTGAGCACAATTTCCATTCTCTCTTGCGCGGCGATACTGCGCTGGTTCGGTCGAGCGGAGATCACGCTGGATAGCGCCGTGAGCTTGTTGGCCGAGGACCTTCGCCATGTACAAGGAAGAGCTGCGTTTGAGAATGCCGAACTACAGGTGGTTTTCTTCGAGGATGGGGGTGGCTACGAGGTCCTGAACGTCAGCGGCCAGTCAATTCCAGGGCCCATTGGCACGCCTTCCTACCTGCGGCGCTACGACGCGGATGCGGTGTTCGCAGGAGTGAAGATTGAAGCACTGGACCTGGGTGGCGTACGGCGTATCCGCTACACGCCTTCGGGCCCGGTCCCCCAAAAGGGGACTATCCACGTCACATTCGGAAGTGAGCAGCGCTCACTGGAATTGGCTGAAAGGTAGGCCCAGCGGGTCGTAATCCCACAGGATTAGAATCACGCCGTTCAGAACCAAAATTGGAAGGGACGAGAGATTCAGTCGGCCGGCAATTCGTAACTTGGGACGGATGAGTCGATTTCCTCACTCCATGCCAACAAGCCGCCGCGCATCCCAAAGACGTTGGTGAACTGGTGTCCGACAAAGTAGCTAGCTACCTGTAAGGCCCGCTCGCCGTCCCGACAGACAAATACGAGAGGGCGCTCCTTGGGCAAACTCATGTACTTCTCAGAGTTATCAAAATCTAGATACTCCGCCTCCGGTATACATGACAGCTCTCGTTCCTCGGGCGGCCGACAGTCGATGAAGGAGAACTCCTCTCCTTTCTCAAGCCACTGTTTGACCACCTGCGGCTCCAACTGAATTTTCCCGTCCAACTCTTCCGCCTGCAGAATTGTCTGCACGACCTCATTCACGTCGAGAATGTTGTGGTCCGCCGCCACCTTGGCCAAGGTCTCATGGGGCTGGAACGCACATGCTGAACAGCCTCCAATGTGGTAGCGCTGAAAGAGAGCGCGCTGGGCTGCGGGCGCTGCCTCAAGGATTGCTTCCATTGTCATAGAAGGGTCAATTCTCATTTTGATCACTATTTGGGGGCTGCCGTGGGCGGACGGGAGAGTTGGAATACTTAGGATAACCTAGGAATGTAGGATCTGTGCACTTGCTCATGCTCTCACGACTCATTGCTTCTCTCTCCGGTCTGCTCCTGACCGCCCCCATCGCCTTGGCGTGCTCGGGAGATTTTACCGTAGATCTTGGCCGAGGGCCGGTCACAGTTCACGTTCCGGACATCTATCAGGCCGGCACGGCAGCCCCCTTGATCGTTCTCCTGCATGGCTACTCTGGAAGTGGGGCTTGGCAGGAGTTCTACATGGGCTTCCGGCCGTACCAAGAGGAATACGGGTTCATCTTTACCTACCCGGATGGCCTGACCAACAGTGCCGGCTATCGCTACTGGAACGGAACGGATGCCTGCTGCGATTTCGACAACAGTGGCGTGGACGATGCGGCTTACCTGGAAGAACTTGTGAATGCCATCCGGCAGCAGGTCGACATTGACCCGCGCCGTATTCACTTTGTGGGGCACTCCAACGGCGGCTTCATGGCCTATCGCATGGCTTGCGAGCACGCGGATTGGGTTGCTTCAGTCGCCGGCCTAGCCGGTGCAACGTTCAAGAATCGCGTCATGTGCGCCCCCAGTGAGCCCGTTCACGTGCTCCAGATCCACGGCACCAACGATTCGACTATTAGCTACAACGGCGGCTGGATTTCCGGGGTGCCCTATCCGGGCGCCTTGGAGAGCGTGCTCAAGTGGGCTGCCTACGACGGTTGCGATCCCGTGCCAGACAATTCGTCTCCCAACATCAACCTGGATACATCGGTCCCGGGCAAAGAGACCGTAGTCACGCGCTATGAGAGTTCCTGTTGGCCCACGGGCGCGGCAGAGTTGTGGGCTATTCAGGGCGGAGGCCATGTGCCCTCGCTCACAAACCAATTCCCAACCAAAGTGATCAAGTGGCTCTACCGCCACCCTAAGGCTGGAGTCACGGCAACACGCTACTGCAGCCCCGCGGCGACCAACTCAAGCGGTCAGTCGGGCTGGTTGGACGCGAGCGGAAGCGATGCTATTCAGCACAACAACTTCTCCTTGACGGCCTCTAACCTGCCCATCAATCAGTTCGGGTACTTCATGTGCTCTTTGGATCCAGGATTCGTCGCCAACCCCGGAGGGTCGGCAGGAAACCTGTGCCTGGGTGGCACCGTCCTCCGCCTCACTTCACTACTTGGAAGCACAGGTACGGGCGGCACCATAACCGGCAAACTGAAACTCAATTCGCTGCCTGGGCCACCCCCCAATGCCGTCGTGACCGGAGACACCTGGTACTTCCAGGCTTGGTTCCGGGACAAGACGACGTCCAATTTCACCGACGCCCTGTCAGTACTGTTTCGCTAGGCAAGCGAAACTCAAAAGCGATAGGCGTCGTCGGTAGGCCGCAGGGGGCGATGCATATGTAGGGGCCGCCGTAATCCACCGGGACCTGGCGCGGGGCGGGTGCCTTCCTTCCACTGCTCGTAGATCTCCCGCGAAAGGGAGGTGTCTACACTGATGTCGCCGTAGCGATCGCCGTCTTGAGCCAGCTTGATGTTCACCTTCTGGTGCCAACAGTGCATGCCGCTAGCGGGGTCGGGCTGAACGGGGAATGTCATGTTCTGATTGACTCCCGTCTCCTTCCAGAAAACACGCTTGCTGTCGGGATCACTGGAATCGAACGGTCGCGCACCCTGCTTCGCTCGGAAGAGGAACTTCGAACCCGTGCGCTCAATGTCCACCAGGGAGCTCGCGCCAACGGCTCCCGATCCTGAAAACATGCGCCAGCGCCCCACGTGATGGGAGCACGCCACGACGCCCGGATGCATTCCCTCCGTGACCCACACCCTCGGTATGAAGTATCCGATCTGAGTGTGAACTCGCACCAGATCACCTGTCTTCAAACCGAATTGGTCCGCGTCCAACGGGTTGACCCACAGGGGATTGGTGTGGGAGATTTCCTGTAGCCACTTGGCATTGGCCGAGCGTGTGTGGATCAAGGTTGGCAGACGGAAGGTGGGCAAGAGAGCACGATCGCCAGCAGCGAGATCCATCGCGCTCCAATGCACCTGGCTACGTTGGTATGTGGGCAACACTCCGTCGTCAAAACCCCACTCTCCCATCACCGGTGCGTAAATCTCGATGCGCTTGCTGAGCGTCGGAAAGCCGGCGCGGAAGTCACCAGGAGCGACCTCGATTCCCGAACCGTCCTTGGCCTCGGTTGCATAACGTTCACGCCCAGCGTACGGCACCTCAAATGCACCGTGCCGCCGCATGTACTCGAGAGGTGTCTGATCCTCTTTCGCGGCTGCTTCTGGGAGGCCCGGGACGTTGCCGAACACATCCGACCAGTATTCGTCCATCGTCGCGGGTTCGCCTGGGCGGTCCGGAGATTCAAAGTACTTGGCGATGCCCAAGGAACCGTCGGGATCGATCGCGTGTGTGAGGGCAATCCAAAATTCGGCCTCTTCCCAGACTTCGCCCGGATTGAAACCCAAGGTTGTCTGAGGGTCAGCCCCTTCAAGACGTGCGTACTCCCGCTTCACCGGCTGGCGAAAGCCGATCCACGTTGCCGCGTGAGTCTCTTGACTCATCACGTCGTGGCGCTCAGGGGCGAGGCCCATGGGCAGCACGTAGTCCGCCCATTGCGCCGTCTCGTTCCAGGTGGGCGTGAGCGCCACGTGGCAGCCGATACGGGAGGCGTGCTCGAACATCTCGATCCACGAACACCCGTCGGGGTTAGTCCAGACCGGGTTGTAGACGCGTGTGAAATAGACGTCGACTTTAGAGTTCTGTTCCCGCAAGAGGTGCGGCAGAAGGAAGCTCATCTCGTAGTGAGCCAAGGGCCATTCCTTGGGCCACAGCTTCTCGTTCCAACGCGAGTGAGGCGGCGGAGCCATACTTGGCTTGGGCACGAATTTGTCCCAGGAGTTGGGATTCAAACCGCCCTTCGTACCCACCGAGCCCGTCAGGCTGTGCAGAAGCATCAACGCCCGTGCCACCTGCCAACCGCCGAGGTTGCCCGCCGCCGTGCTTCGCCACAGATGGCTGGTGAATGCGCTGCCCGCTTCAAAGATACGGTCCGCGAGGTATTCGACGGTGCCCTCTTCGATCTGGCACTCGGCTATCGCGTAGGCGGGGGTGAACTTGACGTATTCCTCTGCCAGGAGCTCGAGATAGCGATCCAGCGTCTTGGGGCCGCTGGGGTCCTTGGCGGTGAGATAGTCCTGCCAGTTGGTCCAGCGCTCCATGAACTCCTTGTCCACGCGACCCGATGTCAGCAATAGACGCGCGACCGCCAGCAACATAGCGGCTTCACTCCCAGGCCAGGGCGAGATCCACCGATCAGCATGGGTGCTGGTGTTCGACAGCCGGGTGTCGACTACGGCTATGCGAGCGCCCCCATTCTTGGCTTCGATAATGCGCTGGGCATGGGGGTTGAAGTAGTGGCCCGTCTCCAAGTGAGCGGAGATGAGCAGAATGAACTTCGCGTTCGCGTAGTCGGGGGATGGGCGGTCTGCCCCGAAAGACAGGGAGTACCCCAATCGCGCGGAGGCACTGCAGACGTTGGTGTGGGAGTTGTGGGCGTCGACACCCCAAGCTTGCAACATCCGCATCACGAAGTGGTCCTCACCCGGTCGGCCGACGTGGTACATGATCTCGTCGTGGCGTTCCTCACGAAGGGCCTTCCCAATGCGCGCGCCGATGTCGGCCACGGCCTCTTCCCAGGAAACCTCCTCCCACTCGCCCCCACCGCGCGGACCTTTGCGCTTCATGGGTTTGAGGATGCGCTCACTGTCATTGACTTGATTGATCGTCGCCGGACCTTTGGCGCAAAGGCGTCCACGAGATCCCGGGTGGAGTGGGTTGCCTTCGAACTTGGCAATCTCACCTGACGACTTGTCTACAAATGCGAGGAGGCCGCAACCCGATTCACAGTTGAAGCAGATCGTGGGAATGCAGCGATAGTGGTTTTCCTTGCGCTCCGGCCAGGCCTCAGCGTCGTATTCAACCCAATCGTCCCACTGCTCAGGTTCTGGGCCAATGGCCAGCTCCCAAGGGGAGGTGCGTCCGGCATGGGATTCGTCGGGTGATTGGCTCATGGTTCGATCAGCTAATGGGCAGTGCCTGACCTGCGCGAACGAACAGGTCTTCTTCTATAAGGAGGCCGGCCAATGCCAAGATCGCCGCGGCCGGAAGGAGGCCGATCTCGTCGGCCAGAATGGTCAAGGGCAGGATGATGCCGAGCACCACACCCGCACCCCAATGCATGCGGGCGTAGGGTCCGTGGGAAATGAGTCGAGCCGCCCGCGCGTATTCCTTTTCCCGGCCCTTGGGCGCCATACGGCTTTCGAGAAGCGCGGCAATTAGGTGGCCTCCGAGGCATGCGGACAGGATTCCTGGAAGGGAAGCCACAAGGCCTGGATCGAGGGCCACTCCGAGGGCATCCATCAGCACCAGGATGGACGCACCGGCAATGCCAGCCTGAATGACCAAGTGAACCCCCAGACCTTTGCGCATCCAGAGCACGCGCCCCTTGGCCTGCCCGAAGAGGTAGGCGGTGTAGGCCGCCGTCCACCCTCCGAGAAAGTAGGCCGCCCATTCCAAAAGCCAGGACCCAACGAACAAGCAGGCAACCAGGACTGCGTTGTAGGCAAGGATGATGAAGCTCCCGCGAACGAGCCAGGAGTCCCAGTTGGGGCGCAAGAAGATGTAGAGGAATCGTTCCGGCCGCTTGAGGTCGGCGACAAGGAGCAGTCCTGTGATCCCAAGGAAAACAAGGGATACCACCGCCGCGATGAAGCGCGAGAACTCGGCTTCGATAGGTGCGTCCTGCGCGCCCATCGCTTGGGCCAAGAACGCTACGGGTAATACTCCAGCAGCGATGGACTTAGTCCAAAGGTAGCCGCTTACCCGCCAACCCCAGATCTGGGAGCGTGGCACGTCATAGGTAGTACGCGCCGTATCCGTGCTGTGTTCAGCCTCGAATCGCTGGGCGGCCTCGCGCTCGCCCGAGGGCGGTTCGGACCAGATGAAACCCTTGGAGAGGTTGGTTTCGCCAGGGTCGATGCCCGCTGAATCTACTCCGATGTAGAACACGTTCGGTACCGTTCCCGCTTCCGGCTTGCGGACGGTGAGGTCGCCGTCCCTCTTCAGTTGGGAGACTCGGCTCTCGGGATCATGAAAATCGCCGGGGATGATGGCCTCGGTCGGACAGACCACGGCACAGGCAGGGGCGAGCCCGCGCTCAGTGCGATGCTCACAGAAGTGACACTTCTCCGCGATGCCCGATTCCGCGTTGATGTAGATCGCATCGTAGGGACAAGCATGGGTGCAACCCTTGCAGCCGATGCAGACACTGGGGTCCACATCCACGATTCCGTTCTTGTGCTTGCTGAGAGCCGTGACCGGGCAGATTTCCACGCAAGGGGCTTCCGTGCACTGGTTGCAGCGCAGGACCGAAAAGCCCCGGCGCACGGAAGGGAACGTGCCACCCTCGGTGTACTTGACCCAGGTGCGAAAATCGCCCACGGGAACTTGGTTCTCGGACTTACAGGCGACGGTGCAGGCATGGCAGCCGATACACCGCGTGTGGTCAATGACGAATCCGAGTTGCACGGGAGTGTGGTTGTAAGGGACCGGAGAGGTTTCGCGCGGTGAGGGACAGGTCTCAGAGTACCGAAACCACGGGGCTCAGAACCCCTGCTTCGGGCTAGAATCTCCCCCTCACCCATGGTCGATCCACAGCTCCTGCTCGCCCCCCTCATCCTGGCCGCACTGGGACTCGCCTTCGAGGTAATTGGACAGCGGCGCGACACCACGCGCTTCCCTGTCCCGGGCAAGCGGGTGCGCGTGGCCAATACCCACCTTCACGTTCGCACCCGGGGTAAGGGTTCTCCGGTGATCGTGCTGGAAGCTGGGGCTGGGGCCTGGTCCACCCATTGGGATCCCCTCATAGGCCCACTCTCAGAGCTATCTACCGTGGTGACCTACGACCGGGCTGGGCTCGGGTGGAGCGCTGCTGGCGAAGGACCGCGGAGCGCCGATTGTGCAGCCCTCGAACTTTCTGAGTTGCTGCGGCAGGTCGCCCCGAAGTCCGCAAAGGTCATCCTGGTGGCTCACGCAGAGGGGGCCCGGATCGCCCGCGCGTTTGCCAGCCGTTACCCACACAAGATGGAAGGGTTGGTCTTTGTGGATGGTTATCACGAATCCCTCGAACCCTCCCTGGAACAGGCTGGGGTCCCCTCGCCCCGAGTCAGCACGGCCATGCTGGCGGGTCTCATGTGGGCAGGACGGTTCGGACTCCTGCGCCTTCTCCGATACCCCCCTCTGGCCCCTGGACTAGAGGAAACACCCCTCGGGCGTGCCAACCTCGAAGCTATTGCCGCCCTCTCACGCGACCCACGGGTTCTCGCCGGAATGCGAGCCGAGCAGCAGGCCTCATGGGAAAGCGACAAGAAGCTCGCCGCCGACCCCACAGAACGAAAGACGCCCTGCCGTACCCTGGTTGCGGGAGCATCCCTGCCATCTGCGGGCCTACCTGAGGGGTTCCCGCAGAAGAGGTTCAACGCCCTCTGGGCCCAGTCCTCCGCCCAGCTGGCGGTAGCTTTCTCACAGGACCCTGGATCGGCAAGAGTCCTAGAGGAAGCCGACCACCTTCTTCCGCTTCGCCACCCACAAGCTGTCGTGGCCTGCGTACGCGACCTCCTAGGCCGCAGCACCGAGTCCTAGGGCCCGCTGGCTCAGCAAGCCTCGGTTTTAGACACTCAAGGACAATTCAAGCCCGCATGCACGCGCGGGTATACTGCCTAGCCATCCGACAGTCCGGCTCGACCTCTCTTCAATCCACCCCAGATCCCGATGATCTTCCACCTCGCCATTGCCTCTGTGACCCTCCTGGGCTCCCTGCCCCTACCCCAGGATCCGCCCACACCTGTCTCAGTCGAAGACATGAACAGTATGGATCCGGAGATCTCATCCTTGATTGCCAGCGTCCTCGCTCTGGCCCAAGAGGACCCAACCTCCGGAGCAGCCCATGCGGAGCTGGGCTTGGTATATGAGGCTAATACCCTCTTTCAGGCAGCCGTACGGTCCTACACGAACGCCCTTACGTTGCTGGGCGACTCACCCGAGTGGACCTATCGCCGAGCCGTGGTGTTGGAAGCCAGCGGAGACCCCATTGCCGCTCTGGCCGACATGCGCAAGGCAGCGAATGCGTTGAAGAACACACCCGTCATTCAGGCGCGGCTGGGGACAATGCTGCTCGCCCAGGGTGACATTCCGGGTGCCGAGGAAGCCTTCAAGCAAGCGATCGCCGCCGAAACTAAGCAACCCCAACCCGTCGCCTGGCCCCAAAGCCGTGTCGGACTCTGCCAGGTTCGCATAGCCCAGGAGAGTTGGATCGAGCCCAGCGAAATGCTGGAGAGAATCGTCGCAGAGAATCCGGGCTACCGTCACGCGCACTATCTGCTCGGTCTGTGCTATCTGGAATTGGGTCGCGACGCCGACGCTCGGGCCCACCTGCAAGCCGGCGTCAATGCCTGGCCTGAGTACCCGCCCGACCCCCATCAACCGCGACTCAACTTGTACTCAGCGGGCTACCACCGGCGCATGATGGGAATAGAGAACATGCTCATGGGCGGGCAAATTGAGCCGGCCATTCAGTCGTTGACTAAAATGCTGACCGCCAACTCCAGCGACCATGCCGTCCTGCACCTCTTGGGCCGGGCGCACCTGATGACTGGCAACCTGGACCTGGGTATCGAGACCCTGCGCAAGGCCGAGAGCGCTCACCCCCAGTCGGTGGACATCAAGATCGAGTTGGGCACGGCCTTGATGAACAAAATAGCCATGGGAGGTGCAAACATGGACGTGGAGGTGCGCCAAGCCATCCTGAAGGAGGTCATGAGCAAGGCGGAAGGCGCCGTCGCAACTGCGCCCAACCTGGGCCGCGCTCACTACTTCATGGGTCTTGTGCTTTCCTTCACCCTCGACCCTGCGGCACCTGATCCCCAGACAGCCAACTCCGCGCTGCAGTCCATGAGCGCCGCCCTTCAATTGGGATGTTCGGAGCCCCAGCTGCTAGAACGCCTCGCGGGCCTCTATGCACAGACCGGACGCAAAGCTGAAATGCTGCGCTTTGCCCTGGCAAATGCGGAGCGCAACATGGGTAACCCCGGCGCTTTTATCTTTTTGGCACGGGCGCAATTCACAGTGGGCAATCCCCCGCAAGCCGTAAGCGCCGCCAAGCGTGCTTTTGATTTGGCGCCGCGCGAACCGCAAGTGGCCATGTTCTACACCCAGTGCTTGGTCACCACCAAGAATATGGACGAGGCCCTAGAGCTCGCCAATTGGATGAGGAATGTGATGGCTACCAACCCCGAAGTGCTTGCGTTTTGCCAAAACGTTCGTGAGGTCGCCCGGACGGGGACTTTGCCCGGACAGGCGCCCCCCAACCAAGACGGCGGCAATCAAGAAACGCCGAAGGACTCCGCACCCGACGCCCCGCGCTCTTCCCAATGATCACTACCGCCCCTAGAAACCCACGCACCATGCTTATCCTCACCCGCCTACGAGGCGCACTAATCTTGTCCATGGGCTCTGCGGCCTTGGCCCTAAACGCACAGGCGCAAGATTCGACGGCACCCTGGTTTCAGGAGGAGGCTGCGGCCGCCGGCCTTGACTGGAAACACGTCAGTGGTGCACCGGTCGACCGTCACTGGTTCCCGGAGATCATGGGTGGCGGTGTGGCCCTCTTTGACTACGACGGCGACGGCGATCTCGACGTGTATCTTGTGCAGTCAGGCCACATGATCCCGGAGGACGGCCAGACCTTGCCCACCAACCGACTGTTCAAGAACATGTCCGTTGAGCAGGGCGCTGGTGGCGATCCTGAAGGGCTTGGATTTGTAGATGTAACCGAAGCCGCCGGTGTAGGCGATGACAGCTACGGTATGGGCGTTGCATGCGGAGACTATGACGGTGACGGTGACGTTGATCTCTACGTCACCAATGTCGGCCCCAACCGTTTTTACCAAAACCAGGGCAACGGCACGTTCAAGGACCTCACTTCGCGACTCCAGGTTGGCGATGGTCGCTGGGGCACGAGTACGGCCTTCATGGATGCAAACTCCGACGGCAAGCTCGACCTGTTCGTGGTCAACAACCTCAATTGGTCTCCGGGGATTGAGACACCTTGCAACAACTACCGCAACAAGCCCGACTTCTGTAGTCCAAACAACTACAACGCACAATCTACTGATGTCCTGTTCATTCAGGGCCGTCTCGGATTCTCAGATTACTCGCGCAAGCAGGGCCTGCACCTCACCGCGGGCAATGGCCTAGGCATCGCCTGCGCCGACTACGATTCTGACGGAGACACGGACATCTATGTGGCCAATGACGCCACGCCCAACGCATTGTGGAACAACAGCGGGACGGACAACTTCACAGACGTGGCCCTCGCGGGCGGTTGCGCGGTCAACAGTACGGGAACCCCCGAGGCGGGCATGGGGGTCCAGTGGGTGGACGTGAACCAAGACGGGTGGTTCGACCTATTCATGACCCACATCCGTCGCGAGACCAACACTTTCTACATGAACAGGGGAGGGCGCTTTCGGGACATGACGAACATGACTGGGCTGGGCCCTGCCAGCGTGCGCATGACCGGTTTTGGAATGGGTTTCCACGATTTCAATCTCGACGGACGATTGGATCTCTACGTGGCCAACGGAGCTGTGCAGGCGTGGGGCCCGGAGGAATCCTATGGGGATGATCCCTATGCAGAGCCCAACCTGCTCTATCGAGGTTTGGGCGGTACACGCTTTGAGAGCCTGGGTGAAGGCACCGCATCTCCGGTGCTGGGGTCAAGCCGCGGTGCCGCCTTTGGCGACCTTGACAACGACGGAGATGTTGACGTGGTGGTGGTGGACCGTGACGCGCGAGTGAAACTACTACGCAACGTCGCTCCACGTGTAGGCACATGGCTCGGCGTCGATCTCCACGGTTCGCGTTTCAAAACTGCCGTGGGTGCTGTCGTTCGCCTCGAAACGAGCTCGCTAATCGACGGTGAGGTCGTAATGGCATCCCAGTACCGCTTGGCCGACCCGGCCTACAGCTACTTGGCTTCCAACGATCCGCGGGTTCACTTTGGAATTGCCCCCGGACACGAAGTGACCGGTCTCTTTGTTCGCTGGCCAGGTAGCACCGAGGAAACCGAACTAGAGGGCCCCACCGCGGGCACCTACAACTCCGTTCAGCGTTAGATATTTAGACCCCCTTCTACCGGTTGTTTGCGGCGGCCATCACCGCCCCTATATCTACACATGGCCGCTGCCCGCCTGCCCAAAGAACTCACACTGCGCGATGTGTACACCATCGCCACGGGGGCAACCCTCAGTGCCGGCTTGTTCCTTCTGCCGGGCCTAGCCGCCGCACAAGCAGGGCCAGCCATCGTGCTGTGCTACATGTTGGCCGCCGTACCCCTCGTGCCGGCCATGCTGGCTGTAGTGGAATTAGCAACGGCCATGCCCCGTGCCGGTGGGGCCTATTATTTTCTGGACCGCAGCTTGGGGCCTCTGGCGGGAACGATTGGAGGTCTGGGCACTTGGCTGGCCCTCGTCCTCAAGACCGCTTTCGCATTGGTGGGTATAGGGGCTTACAGCGCCCTGATCTTTGGCGAATCCGACCCCATGACCATGCGCGCTATCGCAGCGGGCTTCGCGGTGCTGTTCGGATTACTGAACGCTGCAGGATCCAAGAAGACGGGCAAGTTCCAGTTCGTCCTCGTCATGGGCCTTTTGATTGTGCTCAGCCTGTTCATGGGTCGTGGCATTCCAGAAATAGATTACGCGGCATTCCAAGACTTCTTTGGGGCAGGCACTGAGGGCATTCTGGCCACGGCTGGGTTGGTTTACATCTCCTACGTTGGGGTCACAAACGTAGCGAGCATCTCCGAGGAGGTTCGTGATCCTGAACGCAACCTCCCCAAGGGTGTGTTCTTGTCGTTGGGTACATCACTGCTGGTGTACGCACTGTGCACCACAATCATGGTGGGCGTCCTGCCCGCCGAGCGCCTAGCTGGCGACATGACCCCCATGGCTTCTGCCGCCGAAGCGGTGTTTGGGAAGGTCGGCCTGTACGTCATGACCCTTGGAGCCTTCCTCGCATTCTTCTCAGTTTCCAATGCGGGGATTCTTAGTTCATCGCGCTACCCATTAGCCATGGGCCGCGACCGGTTGGTGCCCGAAGGATTGGCGAAATTATCCAAGCGGGGCACACCTGTGAGGTCAATCGCCCTAACGGTTACTGTGATCGTGGCCATCTTGCTGTTCCTCGAGCCCATCAAGATCGCCAAGCTGGCAAGTGCGTTCCAGCTAATGATGTTCGCCCTGCTGTGCCTCGCTGTGATCGTCATGCGCGAGAGCGGGCTAGCCTCCTACGACCCTGGCTTTCGCGCACCGTTCTATCCGGGCATACACATCTTTGGAATCGTTGCGCCCTTCGTACTGATTGGCCAAATGGGACTAATGCCCACGCTATTCAGTGCGGGCCTGATTCTTTTCGGCGGACTCTGGTACTCGTACTACGGCTCCAAACGCGTTAATCGCCAGGGCGCCATCTACCACATGTTTGCGCGCTTGGGGAAAAACCGCCATGACCCGTTGGACGTCGAACTGCGGACCATTCTCAAGGAAAAAGGGTTGCGCGACCAAGACCCCTTCGAGGAGGCCGTCCTCGAGGCACACGTTATCGATGCGGACCACATAGGGAGCTTCGACAGCTTGATCGCCCGGGCCGCTCAAGATCTTGCGCCCCGCTTAGGGGTTAGCGTCGACCGTTTAGTGACGGGCTTTACCGAAGGGACTGCAACGGGGGCCACCCCCGTATCCAAAGGTGTGGCTCTACCCCACATGCACCTGCCCAACATTGACCACCCCACGATGGTCCTTGTGCGCACCCAGGAAGAAATTCAGATTGTGACGGGCGACATTTTTGGCGCCCCACGTACGGCGGACAAAATCCACGCGGTCTTTTTCCTAGTTAGCCCCGAAGGAGACCCTGGGCAACACCTGCGCATGCTCGCTCAGCTTGCCACCCGGATTGATCAAAGCGATTTTATCGAGCACTGGCTCGCCGCCAAGAATGAGGTTCAACTGCGCGAAGTTTTCCTGCGCAGCGATCGCTACATCTCCATTCGCATCCGTGCCGATCATCCGACTAGCGAACTTCTGGGGCACACACTTCAGGAAATTGACCTGCCGGAGCAATGCCTGGTGGCTGCCCTAAGGCGAGGGGGTGAAACTCTTGTGCCTCGCGGAACGACCAGCTTCGAGCTGGGTGATCGCCTCCTGGTTATCGGCGATCCACCGGCCATTGGACAACTCTATGAGCGGTTCGGCTTAGAGTCCAAGCCGCCCCAAGAGTCATGAACTCACCTTCTGCCGAGACACTTGGGCGAACTTGATGGGCGGTGTCCAAGAATTCGGAATGGTCGTGGCCCGGCTTGAAGAGGTCCTCGACTGGGTGGCCCTAGGCCACGAATACTGTCACGAAGGCGGAGAGGCTTTCTTTGAGGAAGAGCAACGTGC
>JAPKBO010000358.1 GCA_028823395.1 Planctomycetota bacterium
ACATCAACGTCTGGCCGGACGACGTCCATTCCCCATTCTTCCCCCCCAAGGCTCGACGCGGCGATGAGGCGAAGCGCACGCTGCAATCATCGCACGTCTCACGAAGCAGGTTGTCGACTGGCACCAATCGATGCCGCCGGACAGCGGTGCGACGTACAAATAAAAAAGACGACAGTGATCACCGCCAGCATCTGCGGGTTCGGCTGGAGCCACAACCTGAGCAGGACCGAGCGCATGGGTTTGATCGTGGTGCGCGTCTAGCTCTTGGGCCTATCCTGTCCGTCCCGCCCCCTAGGAAGCCTCTTCGGAATCAGCCGGTTCTTCACTCCGCGGTGGTAGGAACGCTTCGCCCCCCCGGCCGCGCAACACGCGCCTGAGGTTATCCATCCGGTCCCGCAAGGAGGTACGCAGATAATCCAACTCCGCATTGAGTGCGGCGTTATCTGTAGCGCTCACCTCCAGGGTTAGCCTCGCCCGCTCCAAAGCCCCTTGGAGCTCCACCTGGTGGGACTGCAAGGCAGCTTGCTCCTCCATCAACTCCTGCCTACCGACGGCATGAACTTGCAACTGTTTCCGCAGTTCGTTATCCGTCGCCTCGGCCGCCAAACGCTGATCGACGAGGTCTTGCTTAGATGCGGCCAGCGTTTCCTTGTGCGCCTTCAAATCCGAGGTCAGCTCGCCCAGGGCCTTTTTCTGGAGCGCGCACTCCTCCGTCAGCAACTTCAGTGCACTCTGATGCTCGCCTAGGTCCCCGCGCAATTGGCGCTCGGTATCCTCGCTTGCGGAACGCTGGCTCGCTTGCGCCTCCAAGGCCGCAGCCAAGTCGCTGTCCCGCTGGGCGAGACTCTCACGGTGGCCTTCCAGGTCGGAGCGCAGGTCAGCCTGGACCTTTTCCTGCCCCAGTTGATCGTCCTCCAATTCCTTGAGGCTTGTGCGGTGACCTTCCAAGTCGGTGCCCACGTCGACGAGGCGGCTCTTGTGCCCCGACAGGTCCTCCTCCAAGTCAGCGATCACGCCCTGTAGGCGTTCGAACTCAGGGGTCCAAACGTCGCGCTCACTATCAAGGGCGAGCAGTTCACGTGCCAGCGCCAAGACCGACTGGGTTGCCGCCGGGCTCGCTGCAGGGTCGCGATCCAATGCCACCTGCTGGGGCAGTAGGGCCTCGCCCTTGGCCCCTATCAGGGCATGGCGGTACATGTCGCCGCCGTGATCCGAAGAATAGAGCGTCTGGTTGTAGAACCGGAAGAACCGTGTGGCCACCGGCCGCAGACAGGGATCGGCATCAAGATAGAGCTCAAGGCACATCAAGCCAAGCCAGCGATCCAGGTTGCCTTGCCCGATGCAAGTTGTCTGCAAGCCGTGCTTGTGCAGAGTGCCCTCCACTCCTTTCAAGCTAGGTAAGCCATGACTGCGGTGTTCATTCAGGTAACGATGCTCCGTCTTGAGCTTCTCCCGTAGAAAGTCCACCAGCCGCTCCTCGGCCTCGTTGACTCGCTTGGACGCATACGGACCGATCAACACAACCCAGCGTGATGCCACTCGCGCGC
>JAPKBO010000015.1 GCA_028823395.1 Planctomycetota bacterium
CAACCGGATCCGGCGTGACCGCCGGGGCTTCCGTCACGAAATCATCAATCCAAACCTCTTGCCCCTTTCCAAGGCGCAAGCGCAGGCCATGGCCCAGCACCTCGTTGTCACCACCAGCGCGGATGCGCACCCCCTTGCCCCGCGAGACAAGACTTACGTCTCCCCGGAATGAGAGCTGGGGATCCACGTCCATCTGAGTCTGAAACCCCGGATCCTCCTCCCGGGGAGCCGTGCCCCCCTCGAGCATGGGGATATCGATCACATCGCCGGGGCTCAGTTGAAATTGCTCATCCATGTACGCCAGCCGACCCATACCTTTGGAGCGATTGCGAATGCGGAGGATTCCCTCAGTCTCGCGCTCGATCACAAACGGTCCATCATCAGCATCCAAGATGGCACCGCCGGGCAGTCGCACCTGCTGGGTCGGCGAGAGACGAACCACGGCGGTTTCAATCTCATGGAACATGAACACGGGCTCATCGCGGCTTGGAGAACCCACCACGCCAGAGCCATCCCCAAGGAATAGCACCGAGGCATCGCCTCCCAAGAGGATCTCTGCCCGACCACCAGCTCCGCAGAACACCCATGATCCGGCGTTCAGGCGTGCCTTCTTGCTATAGAAATAAAGGGGGAAGCTCGCGGACTGCCCGGGCCGGCGCACGTGAACCGGATCGGCAATGCGCAGCACGGTCACCTCTTCGGGGCCTGCGGGGTACTCCAGCGTCGTCCCGGGGGGCAAGGGATCCACGGCTGCAACCATGGGCCCGGGATAGCGCTGCGTAGGGACGTAGCAACTCGAGAGGAGAAGCAGCAGAGGAAAGGTTCGGGATAAGGCTCGAGCGGGACTTGAGTTCATGGGGCTCACAGGGTGAAGGAGTGCGCCGAGCTAGGATGGAGAACCAAAGGTACGCTCCACGAAATTTGTATCGTGGAGGCCAGCGAGAAAGTCCGCGTGGCACAGGACCTCGCGCTGGAAGGAGATGGTGGTGTACGGCCCTTCCACGACGAATTCATCCAGGGCACGGATCATGCAGCGGATGGCCTCATCACGCGTAGGACGGTGGACGAGCAGCTTCGCAATCATGGAGTCATAGTGCGGCGGAATCGAGTATCCACTGTAGCAGTGACTGTCGACCCGCACCCCGGGACCCCCCGGAGGTACAAATGCGGCCAAGCGGCCCGGCGAAGGCATGAATCCCTTAGCCGGGTTCTCGGCATTGATGCGGCATTCAATGGCATGTCCCTGATTGCGGATGTCCCTCTGCTTAAGCCACAGGGGCTCGCCTGAAGCGATACGCAACTGCGCCGCGATCAGATCAATACCGGTCACAAGCTCCGTCACGGTGTGCTCCACCTGAATACGCGCGTTGACCTCGATGAAATAGAAGGACCCATCCTTGTCCAGGATGAACTCGACCGTGCCTGCATTCTTGTAGTTAGAGGCCTTGGCCAGCCTCACCGCTGCGGCACACATGCCTTTGCGTTGCTTTGGGGTCAGCGTCGGCGAGGGGGACTCTTCGATCAACTTCTGGTGGCGGCGCTGAACCGAGCAGTCACGCTCTCCCAGGTGGAGGATCTCGCCTTTGCCGTCCGCCAGAATCTGCACCTCTACGTGACGACCACCCTCAATGAACTTCTCAAAGTAAACCGTATCGTCCCCGAAGGCCGAGGCCGCCTCGGCCTGAGCGGCTTTCATGCCACTGAGCAGGCTGGGTTCGTTGTGCGCCACGCGCATGCCGCGCCCCCCACCACCGGAGGCCGCCTTGATCATGACCGGGTAGCCGATATTGCGCGCCTCATCCTTGGCCTGCTCCTCGCTGGTCACCGGCCCGTCGGAGCCCGGGACCACGGGCACCTTGGCGCCCATGGCAATCCCACGCGCCCGCGCCTTGTTGCCCACCATGGCAATCGTCTCAGCGCTGGGCCCAATGAACTCGATCTGGCAGGAACGGCAGACTTCGGCAAAGTGAGCGTTCTCCGCCAAGAAACCATAGCCGGGGTGGATAGCCTCAACATCTGCGATTTCAGCGGCGGAGATCACAGCCGGAATGTTCAAGTAAGACTGAGCCCCGGGCGCGGCTCCGATACAAATGGTCTCGTCGGCCTGCCGCAGGTACAGAGCGTCCGCGTCCGCCTCCGAGTAGACAGCAACCGTCTCCACGTTCAATTCCTTGCAAGCGCGAATGATGCGCTGCGCAATTTCGCCCCGATTGGCGACCAGGACCCTGCGAAACATCAGCGCGTCTTGATCAGGAACAGGGGCTGGCCAAACTCCACGGGGTCGCCATCCTCCACGAGGATTTCAACGACCTCCCCACTTATCTCTGCGTGGATCTCATTCATGACCTTCATGGCCTCAATGATGCAGACCACGCTCTCGTCCCCCACCGCTGCTCCTACACTCACGAAGGAGTCGGACTCGGGCGAGGGCGATCTATAGAACGTTCCGACCATGGGACTGGTCACCTCTTCCACGCCTGCGGCGCGGGCGAGCGTGTCGTTGCCGTCATCGCCTCCGTCTAGCGCACCGGATCCAGGTTCAGCACCAGCAGAATTGGGCAAGACCATCACGGGCGCGTGCGTGCCAAGCCCTTGGGGCCCGCGCTTCAGGTGCACGCGCAGGCCGCTGGGCTCGTCAGCGACTTCGAGCTCGCACACGTCGCCGCGCTCCATGATGCGCACGAGGTTGCGGATCAGTTTGAGGTCCATCGGAGGGTTGGGCGGCGGAAGCCGACCTTGGGGTTGGGTTCGTTCGGGACGGGGTAACAACTACGGCGGGCAAGGCCTCGCGGCCCCGGCTCTCAGGCTGCTGCAGTGTAAGCATCCCGGACCTGAAATTCAGGGCCGGTTCCAGTCCCCTGAGGCTCCGCCCGATTTTTCCAGTAACTCAACCGTTCCCAGGCGGATGCCCTTATCGAGTCCCTTGGTCATATCGTAGACGGTCAGGGCGGCTAGGGCGGCCCCCACCATGGCCTCCATTTCCACCCCTGTACGGCCCTCGCAGGAGGTTCGGCAGAGGACATCCAGGTTATCGGGCCCCGCCACCTCAAAGGAAATTTCCACGTGATCCAGGCCCAAGGGGTGGCACATGGGGATCAGCCCGCCAGTTCCCTTGGCGGCCAGGATCCCCGCACTGCGGGCTACCTCTTCAATAGGCCCCTTGGGTCCGTCACCAGCCATAACCTGCTCGCAAAGGCCCGGAGGGAACTCCACCCGGGCTCGAGCTAGGGCTCTGCGTCGGGTGCTGGGCTTGTCTCCCACATCGACCATACGCGCCTCACTGCCCCCGATCCCCACCCGTACGTGAGGCAGGCCATCGGCTGGTACAGACTTCGGGTCGAATTGTTCTCGATCGTTACTCACAAGGCGAGATCCCCTGCGAAAGCTCCAAGAGCCCACGCTCAAAGGTCCGCAGGGTCTCCCGAATGGGGATCCTGCGCGGAATTTGAAAAACAAGAAACTGTACGTATTCGGAACCGAGCAAACCGCGTCCGAAGGCCTAATCTCCTAGGGGGAGAACAAAGCACGCCGCTGAGGCTACCCGCTCCTCCCCAACCGTCCAACCACCCCTTATCAGCATGCAACACCGCCCCACTCCTCTGGCACCCTCCTTAGCCCTCTCCGCTACCCTCTGGGCCCTCACCTGCACACTGCTCGTCACCCCCGGTGCCGCCAGTCCCCTGCAGAATTCCCCCGAGGACCTAGAGGCCATCCTCATGGAAAGGGTCGAGGCCGCTGCTCAGTTGGATGCCGAGGACCTGTGGTCAGCAGCCCAAAACCTGTCCTCCCTCGTAGGTGACGAGGTGGGTGCGCCTTTCGACGCGGCGGTTGAGCGTAGCCTGCGTGCACTCAAGGCCGAGCTGGAGACGGGTGACACGACACTGGGACGCGGCGCGCTTTTACTGGTCGCCACACGCTTCCTAGGCGACGACCCGGACCTAGAGCTTTGTGCCGACACCCTCCTGCCCCTGGTTCGCTCCGGCGACCCCGGCCTGATCGCCGCCACCGCGGAGCTTGTGGAAGGCTCAGATCTGAACCTCGCCGAGGGCTCCGTGCGAGACACCTTGGCCCGGGCCCTGATCACGGCCGCACAAAACGCAGAGCATCCCCCAAGCTTACGCGTGGCCTGTGCCACGGCCGCCCACGGCGTAGGCCTGGGCAAGCAGATCCCCAAGGCGCGGGCTGTGCTCTACGATTTCCTTGGTTCGGGTGATGCCCGGCTCAAGGCCGAGGGCGCCCTCGCTCTAGCCCACCTGGGAATCGTTGAAGATGTCCCCGGCGTAACGAGTGAATTGGAGCGCTTAGCGGCGTTACCTGGAGACCGAGGCCGGTTGGCGGCCGCCTACCTGAAGCAGGTCCAGATCCGACGCCACAAGGAGACCGAACTACGACGCGCCCGAGATGTGGCCAATGACCTGGCATCGGGTGGATCGGTCGGCTCAGACCTGGGGCGGATCGAGCGCCTAATTCAATTGGTGCAAGAGGCCCACATTGACGGAACCGAGGTGACGCGTGCCGAGCTGATCGAGGCGGCCGCCGACGGCATGCTGCGCAGTATGGACCGCCACTCGTCCTACTTCTCACCGGAGGCCTTCAAGAAGTTTGAGCAAGACCTGGAAGCGGAGTACGGCGGCATCGGCGCCTACGTGGGACTGGACCGCGACGATGGGCTGTTCACCATTACGCGCCCCATCTACTCGGGTCCCGCCTACAAAGCGGGTTTATACACCGACGACAAGATCGTGCGCCTTGGAGACTGGCCCACCGTGGGAGAGCCCGTCAACAACGTAATCAAGCGCCTAAAGGGCAAGCCAGGCACACCGGTCAAGCTCTACATTTGGAGGCGCGGCATGGACGCAGGCCTGATTGAGCGCCCCACCGAGGATATGGCCGTCGTCATCGAAAGGGCTCAGATCACCGTACCGCCGGTACACGCCCAGATGTTGCCCGGCGGAATCGGTTTGGTGGAACTCACGACCTTTAGCCGGGTGGCCAGCCAGGAACTCGCGAGCGCCATCGACAAACTCAAGGCCGAAGGCATGCGCGGCCTGATCCTCGACTTGCGTGGAAACACGGGGGGGCTCCTAACCGAAGCCCGAAATGTGGGCGATCTATTCCTCGACAAGGGCAAGGTCGTCGTCAGCACCAAAAGCCGCGTCTATCGGCCGCGCTCATTCACCACGAGCCGGGGAGCTATCATCCCCGATGACATGCCCCTGGTGACGTTGATCAACCGTTTCAGCGCTTCCGCCTCTGAGATTGTGTCCGGCGCCTTGCAGGACCACGGCCGCTCCAAGCTCATCGGCCAACGGAGCTTCGGCAAGGGCTCCGTTCAAAACCTGATTCGACTGCCGGGCGAGGCGGATGACGAGTTCGCCGACGAGAACAACAATCGCCGCCACGACGATTGGGAGACCATCACGAAGGACCACGACGGGGACGGCGAGTTCGACTACGCCCCGCGCATCAAGCTCACCATCGAGCAGTACCTCTTGCCCACGGGCCGCTCCATCCACCGCAAGGTCGACGAGGAGGGCAACATCACCTCAGCGGGCGGAGTGGAACCGGACGAAACGGTCGCACCCATGCGCAGGGAATCCTGGCGTTTGGTGGAAATGCGCAAGCTGCAGGACACCCGCAAGCTGCGGGATTGGGCACGAGACAAGTTCGATACGAACCAAGAAGAGTTCGGCAAGCTGGCGCTGTGCGACATGGATGATCCCGCGGCCTACTCGGGGTTCGGAGAGCTCTATGGGGAGTTGGACACGATCCTGTCCGAGGATGATGTGCGCTTCCTGTTGCGCATCGAAGTACGTCGACTTGTGCAGGATGCACAGGGCCACGCCTTCCCCCTCGGGGACTTCCAGGAGGACAGTCAACTGCAGGCCGCCGTGCGCTCCATCCTGGCGGACCTGGGCGCGACGCCAGACTCCCAAGTGGCCTACGAGCGGACCTTCGATCAGATCGGGGAAGACGGACTGGTCATGGGACTGTCCAGCCCCATGAAACTACGCGGCACGGACCTGGACCAAGCCCTGGCCTTGATCGCCGAAGCCGCAGGCGATGACGCGCTCATCACCCGTCAGAAGCTGCGCGAACTAACGGATCTGATCCGCTCCATGAAGAAAAATTAAGGGGCCGGGTCCCTCAGGAACCGACCGTCCCTCGCCCTCGTTACCCTAGCCCTCGTCAGGCAATGGGTTCGCCCCCAATTCTGTGGGCAGTTGGGGCTCGTAGTGCAGCTCAAAGGCCTCCGCGAAATCGAAGACGTCTTTAAACTGATCGAGGGTGTCGCTCTCCTGGCGGTTGAGCAGCTTCGCGTCCACAAGGACAAACACAATACGCCCCCAATCAATGGTGGCGTAGACTCCCCAGGAACGCCAGACCTCCGCCGCCAGGGGGCCGAACATGCGCTCCGCCAGCGCCCGCATGCCCTCCAGTAACTCGGGCCCGCTGACGTGACGGCTCGCCCCGGATTCCGCCTCGCGGCCGGCGAGAGTGAGGGCCGTCTCCAGCGACTCGAACAGGAATCTGTACGCATCAAAGGAATAGCGCCCGTCCGCAGTACAGGCGTCGCGCAGAGGATCGCTCACGGCCGCCTCGTTGCCGCAGATGAGCGGCCCGACAAGTCTGCGAGTGCACGCAGGACACGTTCAGTCAGTATCTCAGGGGAGAGGTTCAAGGACACATCTTGCCGCGCCTGCAAGAGGCAGTCCATGCAGGACTCCAACTCTCCCGCGGAGATCTCTGTCAGCTGATCGAGCACGCCACCATGGGCCAGATCTTCCAGCGGAACCCTAGCCGCGTGACGCCGACCGTCCAGCAGCCACTCCAGCGCCAAGTCCATCAGCGCAGAGGCACGGGTACGGCGCTGAGCGGCAGGCGTTTTACCTGGAAACTCGCCGTCCAACTCCCAGAAGGCCGGGCCCGCCTCCTCCGGAACCAAACGGCCAGCCACCAGGTCCACGATCAGGGCCCGCATAGGAACTCCGCCACTCTCCGCCAACTTGATGGCTTTGCCCGGAGCTCCCAAACTCCAGCGCGCCAGCATTTCACGCTCCGATGGCTCCTCCAGTCCCGGCATGTCGGCGTCGCGCTCGAGGATGCGCAAGGTGTCAGACTGGGTTAGCCGTGCGAAGTCCACGGATACCGTGCGACTCTGAATGGTTTCGAGCAGAGCGTCGGGCCGAGCAGAAGTCAGGAGCAATAAGGTGTTCTTCCCCGGCTCTTCCAGCGCCTTCAGGAAAGCGTTCTGAGCGTTGACGTTCATGGAGTCCACGTCGCGCAGGCACACGATGCGCCACCCACCCTCGTCCGCGCGTAGGCGCAGGAAGTTCTCGATGGAGGGCCCCGAATAAGCGGACTTGGGGCGATTCTCCCGGGTGACGATGAAGTGGATCGTCATGCGGTCCTGGCCGGCCGCCCGAGGATCCACGAGGAAGAGATCCGGATGGCTGTCTGCCTGAACCCGGCGACAGGGGCCACAGGTCAGGCAGGGCTCACCAGGACCCGCATCGCAAAGCAGGCCCAGGGCGAGCCAGCGGGCCGCATGGTATTTGCCGACTCCCTCAGGCCCTCGCAGAATAAGTGCGTGAGGTAGACGATCACTCCGGGCGGCATCCCAAAGCCCTTGCAGGACCTCGCCGTGCCCAAGAGGCGGATGAACACTCATGGGCTCCATCATCGCGGCCCCACTCGCAGGTCATGCACATGGGTCATGATGCGCGCCGCCACATCGTCGGCGCTACCTTCCCCCTGCACCAACTCCGCGGCCGGGTGAGTCTGCGCGTAGTGCAGCATGGCTCGCGCCACTTCCTCCTGAAATCCTTGTCCCTTGTCCTCGATCCGGTCAGCGGACTCCCCGCGGCGTTGCTTGGCCGCGGCGGGGGCAAGATCCAAGATCAGAACGAGGTCGGGTTTGGGGTCTCCAGACCAACTCTCAAGTAACAGAGAGAGGGTCTCGGTCGGAACGCCCCCCGCACCGCCCTGGTAGGCCAAAGTACTTGGGTGGAAGCGTTCGCACACGACCCACTGGCCCGCTTGCAGAGCCGGGCGTACCAGGAGGTCGAGCATCTGACGGCGTGCGGCGCAGAAGAGGAGGCTCTCGACTTCCGGGCCCATGTCTTGCTCCCGTGAAAGCAGCAACTCGCGCAGCCCCTCCCCGAGGGTGGTGGAGCCCGGTTCGCGCAGATGCTGGACCTCGACCTCACCCTCCGTGCGCAAGGTGTGCACCAAACGCTTCGCCTGGGTGCTCTTGCCGCAGCCGTCCACACCGTCGAGAACGATGAAGCGGCCGGTGTAGGAGGAGGTCGCGGTCATGGGCCCATGCTAACAGGGCACGGGTCCCGACCCCAGGGTGGCGGCCTACTCGGAATCCTCGCCATCCCCCATATAACCCATAGCCCGCATCTGGTCTTCCTGCTCAGGGCTCAGCTCAGCGCGCAGATGGGTGCCCCCGACCACATCCTGCAGCCAGGACCGCATGGCCGTCTGGTACTGGGCAGCCAGCTCAGGACGCACCCCGGCCAGGTTATTGGCGGAGCCGGGATCCGGGCCATGCAGATAGAGGAACTCCATGCCCGCGGGCTGGGCCCGATCCGGTCCCAGTTGCAGGTAATCGGTCAGGTTGTGGAAGTAGTGCACATCCCCATCGCGGCACCCCACCTGGGCTTGGTTCGAGTGCACGAACCAAACTCGGCGTTGGGCTGCATCAGCATCCTGGGCCAGTTGCACCAGGTCCACACCAGCCGGCTGATGCTGCAGGCCCCAATCCTCAGCGCGCACACCACCCCACAGACCAAGGGTACGGGCAATGTCCGCATTGGAGGCACGCGCCGCGCTGACCCGGCCTGCGCTCTGCCCCGGCAAGTGCACGATCAAAGGAATCGACATGACGGCCGGGTGGATGCGTTGATGGTTGTACCAGACGTCTTGCTCACCAAAGGACTCGCCATGATCCGCAGTGACAACAGCTAGAGCTCCCTCCCAAATTCCGGCCTGGCGCAGCCCACCCACGAGGCGCTCCACGAGGTGATCGGTGTACGCCACACTCGCGCGGTATAGATGTCGAGCGAATGCGCCATTGCTCACGCCGTGCAAGAACTCTCCCTCGCGAGTGAGAGTGGTGATGCCCACGCTCGGTGGATCGGCCGACCTCGGCGGAACCGCCTGCCCGGCCTCGGCAAGACGCGCCTCATACTCGCTCCTGAATTTCGGAGGGGGACCGTAGGGCGTATGCGGATCGAACAGATGAACCCAAAGAAACACGGGGGGCCGCGGCCCATCTCCCCATTCAGCAAGCCATCGCTCCACCCCCTCCAGAGTCAGCGCCCCGTCCACCGTCGCCCCCGGGGCGACCTCCAGGAAGCGGTCGAAGCCGCGACCGAGCCCAGACCACGCGGGCTGCAGGTGTTCGACGGAAACGGCGGCCGCGGTTGTGTAGCCCGCCTGCCGCAACGCCTGCGCCAGAGTCCTTACCCCCGGGGATAGGGTCGAGCGGTTGTCCAAAACCCCGTGGGTGGGGACGGCCTGGCCCGTCAAGATAGACGTGTGCGATGGAAGCGTGGAATTGCAGGCGCTCAGGGCATCTTCAAATCGAATGCCCTCCGCCGCCATCTGATCCAAGAATGGCGTATCCGGCGGACCGCCGTAACAGCCCAGAGCATCCGCGCGCAGGGTGTCGAGGGTGACCAAGATCAGATCTGGCGGGCGTTGATCCGGGTTGGGATCAAAGAGCATGGGATTGGCCCACAGTAGGGATCCGTGGGAGAGTTGGCCGCTGCCCGGCGTGGTGGGCGCCGCGCCCCGCCAACCGCGCAGACGCAATTCCAACTTCTGGCCCAGCCAGGGAGCCAGGTCGGCCCGCAGGGTCCGCCATGGAAGCGGACGTGGGGTGTCCTGGGGAAACACCGTGCGCGCCACTTCCTCCCAGGGTTGAGCACGCCCCTGACCCGGGGCTCGAATTTCCACCACGAATACGGTCGGTTGATCCTGCGCACCAGCGGCCACTTCGGTTGCACTTACCTCCACCTGAAACGAGGCGAGGTGCTGCTCATCGAACTGCAAGACCAGGGGCACGTCCGCATCGCTCGGCCAGGCGCGACGCTTGTCGCGGGTCGGGCCCATCAGGCCGCTGTCGCCACCGGGAGAGGCGAACTCGCTGGACGGATCGGCTCCCCCATCAAAGTTGTCCTGCAAAAATCTGATGGAACGCAACTCATAGGACTGTGGGCCCTTCCAGCAGGGGAAGAGGCGCAGCTTGCGGATCGTCCCACGCCAAGCAGGGTGCCCAACAAGGGAGAGGACGAGGGTTTCGGCCCCACCGGCTCGGGTAACAGCATCCACTCGCAGGCTGCCAAGGGGAACGTCCACGGGACGCTCGTCGCTCTCCCAGGTCAGGGTGGCGTTGCCATTGCGAAAGCTGATGAGGTCCAATTCGATGCGATTGAACTGATCGGCGCGCACAGGCTCTCCGAACTCGAAGGCCGCATGCACAACCCCCGCCTCCGGGCGATAATCCGCGGCGCGCACACCGCTACCCACGCCAGACTTGGTCGGATGGAAGATGGCGTTGCGCGGCTGCCAAGGCACTAGATCCGAAGCGGCGGCCTCCGCCCCTTCCACCCTAAAGGTCCGCACGAGCTGCTCCGCTCCATCTAGAGCTTCACCGGGTGATCCGCCGTCAATCAACTTCGGGTCCAGGTGCACGCTGCGCACAACAACCGGATCTCCTTGGCCACAAGCGCCCAAAAAGAGCACGAGAAGCAGATCGAGCTTGCCTCGCCCCCTCACGACCCCTCCCCGAGGGCAAGGGCTCGCTCTGCATACTCTGCGGCCTTTCCCTCGTCACCCATCGCGCGCGCACACTCGCCCATCTTATTCAAGATGGCCCGCTGTTCCTCCGCAGTGAGCGGCACGCCTTCACGCAACTCGGGGTCCATACCCTGGGCGAGTAGAGCGGGAAGGTGCTCGGGGTCCACCGCCCTGGGCAAGCCCCCGGGAGGGCCGACAAAACGTTGGTGGTCCAGGTCCACGTCCGGCGGAACGATCAGCCCGACCCCGAATTCACGCAGAGCATCCTTCCAGCGCTCCTCCTCCACGAGCACCTCCGCCCAGGCCAGGTGCAAATCGCGCCTGAAGGGGTCCACCTCATTGGCCTCCCCATAGAGTGTCGCCGCGCGATCGAAACGCCCGGCCTCGCGATGCCATTGCGCCACCTGAAGACGCTCTGTGTAAGCCCCCGCATTCCAGGTGAGCCAACGCTCTAAAGCTTGGGCCGCCAAATCGGGCTTCTCCATGACCTTGTAGAGCACATTCAATTGGCGCTCAGCGCTCAAGGAGGGCGAGTCATAGCCGGGGAAGGAAGCCTGGGCCATGAGTAGGTAGCGTTCACTGTCCTCCAGGTCGTCGTCCTGTTGGCACAGACTGGCCAGTCCCATCAGGGCTCGGTAGTCGCGGCCCCCTGCCTCAACAGACGCCTCCCAGTGGGCGCGCGCATCCGCACGCAGGGCGCGCGCCAGAGCCATCTCGCCGCGCAAAGCCAAAGCACGCGGTCCGTCCTCCGAACCCAGTGAGGCGATACGCAAGGCTTCCTCAGCATCCACTCGGCGGCCGCGCTGCCAGCTGCCCCAAGCCACGTCCAACCAGCGCTGAATCCACTCGGCCCGGTCTCCCTCCGGCGGCTCTCGTTTAAGGCGCAAGCGCAGCCGGACGATAGCTTGGGGATCCCACCGGGGCTCTAGGCGCAGGCCCTTGAGTTTCCCCCGCACGAACAACTCGAAGGCCTCGTCCACATTTTCTGGCGTCTCCCCCAGAGCGGCACCCAGAGCCTGATCGAGATCCGCCCCCCGATCGAACTCCTCCAGTAGATGCACCATGGACCCGAATCCATGTGCGTCGATCAGCATCTCGCACAGGAGTCCGCCTTGGTAGTAACCAAACAATATGCGCGGCCCTCGGAAAGCACGGTTCAAATCGCGCACCCGGATCAGATCCCCGTTGGCCACGGTGTCGAGCAATTCGCGGCGCATGTTGCGCGTCCAAGCTGGGTTGCGGCGAACCTCCTCCCAGGTGGCCAGACCCTCGGTGATCCAGCGCGGACAGCGGTTATGGCTCAACCCCAGATGCACGACGTGACTGAACTCGTGAAAACCCGTACGCGCCCAAGAGAACCTGCCGCGCATTTCAGAGAGGGGCGAGAGGGCCGTGACGACGGGGCCAAAACACACACCCAGAGCGGGGAAGCCCTCGAAGCCCACGGAGCGTACGGAGAAATCCCGGTGAGCACGAAAAACCTCGATACGCGTAGCACCCGCGGTGTGCCCATAGCGTTGGGCAAGGTCCTCCCGGGCCGCCAGATAGAACGGCACCAAATAGGTACGCAGGACCTCTGCGGATTGGGGCTGCCAGGCGAACTCCAGAGACCCATGGGACTCGACCACCTGCTCAGTGGCCATGCGCCCAAGAACTAGACTGAGATTCTTACGCAGAGCATCCTGCCGTCCCCCGGCGACCTTCTCCGAATGGGCGAGAGCCAAAGCGGCCTCGCGCTCGTCTCCCGTGTTGGCCAAAGCCTGGCCCAGAAGACGCCACGCGTCCCAATCGCCGTCGTCTCGTTCCACCGCACGGCGCAGGAAAGGCAAGGCCTCGGAGAAGCGATAAAGGGAGATTAGGTGGCCACCGACACCCCTCTCGGGGGAGCTGTCGGAAGGATCGTCCAAGCTAAGCTGCGCGAGAATCTGCTCACACATCTCACGGTCGTGCTCAACCCAAGCCAACGCGGAACGCAGGGTGCGAACATCCCGGCGCAGGGGCGCCTTCCCTTGCAGCCACTCCAGGTCCGCGCGGACAGCTTTCAGGCGACCATCGGTCAGATCCGCCGACACTTTGGCCACGCGACCGGAAATGGAATCGGGTACGGCACCCAGAAGCTGCCGCAAGATGTCCTCGGGTGAGCGACTCACGCGCTGGCGGTTGTAGCGATGCAGTTCAAAAAGACCCAAGAGCGATGGCGCGTGAGTGGGGTGCAATTCGAGAGCCTCGCGGTACAGGTCTGCAGCGGAGCGCTTTCCGCTGGCTTCAACTTCGCGCTCACTCTCAAAATACAGGGCGGCCAGAGCGGCAAGCACGTCTGGCTCGCTCCCTTCGCCAGCCCGGGCCACGCGCTCAGCTCGCACGAAGGACTTTGACGCCAACGTCAAGCGGCCTAGCGCGTGAGCACAGCGGCCCGCTGCCAGGTGATCGCCCCACGAAGCATCGCGGCGAACTTCCAATCCGCTCTCCAAGACGCGACGACTCGCGTCCCGATCCCCGCTCGCTTTCAATGCGTCGCCCAGGGCCCAAGCATCCTGAGCACTGTTGCCCGTGTCCAAGAGCGGCACGCTAGAGCCATCCCTTTGTTTATGCTCCCCCAACAAAAGGGCCAGGGCCTCGTCGTGGCGGCCCAACTCCCCAAGAACCTCAGCCGTCAGGCGAGCGCAGGCCGCAGATAGATGCCGATCGCCGCCTGTCATGGCATCCGCCAGGGCGCGCTGAGCCTCCACCAAAGCCTGACCGTGGTGCCCTTGATCCAGTTTGCACGCAGCCATAATGCGCCGTGCGGCGGCATCGGTGGGGTCATCCTCAAGCATCTCGGACAGCCGACGTCGCGCCGCCGACCCTCGCCCGCGACGACGCAACTGGTCAGCCTCCGCACGCTCAGCCTGCAGAAGACCTTCGAGTTCATCCTGGGCCTCATCCTGGGAGAGCCCAGAGCCCGGCCATGCGAGGGACGCCCCGGACGCCCCGGATACCCACAAGGTGGCGCAAAGGAGCAGGGTGAGTGTGCGGTGCTGCCGCTTGGATCTGGTCATAGCCACTATTGGAGGTGCCGGAGGCGGGAGGTCCAGGAGGGTCAGGGTGCCACGGCGTGAGCGCGAGGCCAAGGGAGAGAATCCAGAGGAAGTTTGTTTCGGTTGCGCAGGTTCGCTATCTGTGGATTGTATGGGTTGGGGTTCATGCATATTGAGGTCAGAGGTACAGCCTGCTGGGGCGGTGAAACGCGTCCGTCGTTGTCCACGCGCTTGGCCCTGGGCCGCCTCTCTGCTCCTCCTAGCGACCTCCTGCGCCACCCCCCAGCCGCTTAGGGGGAGAATCCCTGAAGGACCCGATCGAACCACCACCGAAGGTGTCCCCACCTGGCAGCCGATGCCCCCTGGCGAAGCGGGACTCATCACTGCCCTTCAGGGTTGGATACGGCGCCAACCCCGATCGGATTCCGCGACGTATTGGCAGGTCGAGGCCCACCTGCGCCTTGCGGAAGAGTTACAAGCAGACACCACGCGACGCCAAGAATGCCTAACCGAATACCGCTGGGTTCTGGAGCACACCACACCCCGTGACAGTCAAAAGGCCCGGGCCAACGCCGGGCTCGCCCGCCTCACTCAAGAGCGCGGGTTCCACTTCCCGGGAACGATTCGTCGAGCCGTGTGGGGTGCCCTCACCGAGGACATGCACGAGATGGATCCGGCTAGCAGCATGTGGAATTGGATCACGGTGCACCATTCGGCCATGGAGGTGTCCTCTAAGGTGCACGGCAGCCAGGCCGTAGGCCACCAAGCGGTACGCAGCATCCAGGCTTCCCACATGAACGCACGGGGCTACGGCGACGTGGGCTACCACTTCCTGGTGGATCCCGCTGGCCGTGTCTACGAGGGACGTTCCCTCAAGTGGCAAGGCGCCCACGCCAGAGGCAAGAACAACGTGGGCAACATAGGCATTTGCCTTCTGGGCAACTTCGAGAACGCCCCACCCACGCGCCAAGCCCAGAACGCCCTCCACCGTCTGGTCGAATCCCTGCGTAGCGGCTTCGCCATAGGCGCGACCCACGTGGTGGGTCATGGCCACTGGACGTCGACCAAGTGCCCAGGGCGACACCTAGACGCAGCTCTCGCGCGCTACCGCTAACGGGAGAGGTCGGGCGCCGCGGTGTGAGATTGCTCTTCGATCTGGCGCACTCGATGTAGGTCCCACGTGACCATCCGTCGCACCAGATCCTCAAAGCTCAAGTCGGGCTGCCAGCCGAGCCGTTCCCGGGCGCGGGTCGCATCCCCCACCAACTGATCCACCTCAGCAGGTCGGCGGTAGCGAGAGGAGGTCTCGACGTACTGGCGCCAATCGAGATCCACCTCGCCAAAGGCTCGCTCACAGAACTGCTGCACGCTATGGGTCTTGCCGGTTGCGATGACCAAATCTTGCGGTTCATCCTGCTGCAACATGAGCCACATCGCGCGCACGTAGTCTCCTGCAAAGCCCCAGTCCCGACGAGCTTCTAGATTTCCAAGCACCAACTTCTCCTGGAGGCCCAAGGAAATGCGAGCTACGGCGCGGGAGATTTTACGGGTCACGAATTCCTGCCCTCGGCGCTCAGATTCGTGATTGAAAAGGATCCCTGAAACCGCGAAGCGATCGTAGGACTCGCGTTGATTCACCGTGGCCCAGTGTGCATAGACCTTGGCCACCCCGTAGGGGGAGCGCGGGTGGAAGGGGGTTTCTTCCGTCTGAGGCGCGGCGGCCTGGCCGAACATCTCGGAAGTGGAAGCCTGGTAAAAGCGCGCCTCAGGGCACACGTGGCGCACGGCCTCCAACAGTCGCGTCACCCCCAGTGCGGTCACCTCAGCCGTGGAGACGGGCTCGCTCCAAGATGTGGGAACGAAGGACTGAGCGGCGAGGTTGTAGACCTCATGGGGGCGCGCCTGCTCAAGGACGCTCATCAAACTGGAAGCGTCCAGCAGATCACCGGGAAGCAACGTCAGCTGATCTTCGATGCCCGCCAGGCGTTCGAGGGAGGAAATACTGGTCCGTCGAACAAGGCCGAATACTTCGTAGTCCTCCTGCAGAAGAAACTCCGCAAGGAAACTACCGTCCTGCCCGCTGATGCCCGTTATCAGGGCGCGCCGCTGCTCGCTCATGGGGGCCAGTCTAGACAAAAATCAGAGCCGTGACGCCCAGCACTAAGCAGTACAGGGCGAACCAGACAAATGCACCCTTGGACAGGGTCAGCACAAGAGCGCGCAACGCACCCCACCCCACGAGGCCCGCGACGACGGCGCCAGCCAGGAGAAGGGGCACCGAAAGGCCACCGCTACTCGCATCAAGTGCCTTGGGCACTTCAAGCAGCGCTGCCCCGGTTACCGCAGGGATACTGAGCAAGAAAGAGAGCCTGGCCGCCTGAACCGTCGGCAACCCACGAACCAGCCCGGCGGAAATAGTTGAACCGGATCGGGAAACGCCCGGAAAGAGTGCCGCGGCCTGAGCAACGCCCAACACCAGAGCGTCCGACCAGCGCGGATTGCCATAGCCCGCTCTATCCACCTCAATAGGGGCTGGGAGCTCTCCACCCGCACCACGGCGTCGTGCCCATTCCCCGACCATCAGCACCAACGCCGTCCCCAACAGTCCCATGGCCGCCCACTTCGGATTGTCGGCGGCGCCCCGGAAGAATTCCAGAGAACTGAACCCCACGATGGCCGCAGGCAGGCTTCCCAGCACGAGCCAGGCCCACATGTGCCAACGGCCGCGGATCAGGTCCGCGAGTAGCTGCCCCACCTCCTTGCGATAGGCAAAGACCACAGCACCCAGAGTTCCAACGTGCAAAGACACGTCCAATGCCAGCCCGGCTTGCTTGACCCCCAGAGCCGTGCGAGCGAGCACCAGGTGGCCCGAGGAACTGATGGGCAAAAACTCGGCTAGCCCCTGGAGAACGGCCAGAAGCAAGACACTGACGGGCCCAATGGCGGGCTCCATGGCAGTCTCAGCGACCGTAGCGATCATTAGATGAGGGGTGCCTTAGTTGGCATCCGCCAAAGCATCGAGGGGGAGAGTCCAGGGAGCATCGAAGGCCTGGGCAACGGCCTCGTTCGTCAGCTTGCCGGAAATGGCATTGGCGGCCCCGCGCAGGGGCTCGGATTCGGCCAGGGCAACAGCGGCCCCCAGAGTTGCGAGTTGCTTGGCGTAGGGGAGGGTGGCGTTGGTCAAAGCGAAGGTCGAGGTACGCGGCACGGCTCCGGGCATATTGGCAACGCAATAGTGGATCACGTCGTCCACCACAAAGGTCGGCTCATCGTGGGTGGTGGCTCGGCACGTCTCCACGCAGCCCCCCTGGTCCACGGCCACGTCCACAATGACGCTGCCCTTCTTCATGAGCGCCAGATCTTCGCGGCGCACCAGCTTGGGCGCGGCAGCACCGGGCACCAGGACGGCGCCCACCAGAAGATCTGCCTTGATCAATTCTTCACGTAAGGTACGGCGCGTGTTGTACAGCAGGGTGCAGTTGGCGGGCAGCACCTCGTCCAAGTACTGCATGCGTTCGATGTTGATGTCGAGGATCGACACGTCCGCACGCAGGCCTGCAGCCATACGGGCCGCGTTGGTCCCCACTATCCCACCGCCGAGCACCACGACATGTGCCGGTCGTACACCAGGCACTCCACCTAGGAGGATGCCGGTTCCGCCAGAGGGACGCTCCAGATACTTGGCACCGGCCTGGATGGCCAGTCTGCCTGCCACCTCGCTCATGGGCTCCAAGAGCGGGAGGCGCCGCCCTACGTTGAGGGTTTCATAGGCAAAGCAATGGCTACCCGTGGCGACCACCGCTTCGGTCAATTTCTGATCGGCCGCCAGATGAAAATAGGTGAACAGGATCTGGCCAGGGCGCATACGGCCCCACTCCACTTCCTGCGGCTCCTTAACCTTCATGATCATCCCGCACGCAGCCCAGACCGCATCAGGGCCCTCCAGCACTTGGGCACCCGCATCGGCATAAGCCGAATCCGCGAGGTCGCTTCCAAGCCCGGCTCCGGACTCCACACACACCTCATGACCGGATTCCACCAGTTCTTCGACCCCGTGGGGCGTGAGGGCTACGCGGTACTCGTGAGTCTTGATTTCCTTGACGACACCGATCTTCAAGGGGGGCTCCGGGGGGTTGAGGGCTAAGGGGAGGGTCTGGAGAAACTGCCGCAGAAGTCTACCCGTTCCATCCCACAGGGAAAGGCTTGGCAGGGGCAGGTTCGCAGCCTATCCTCTCGCCCCCTCGAAGCTTCAAGCTCCGAGCGTGGACCACTAGCTCAGTTGGCTAGAGCGCTACGTTGACATCGTAGAGGTCACTGGTTCAAGTCCAGTGTGGTCCACCATCCCCCCGCCTTGGCTCCTTGGTTGGGAAGCGGCGGATTGGCGAACCGCCCCAGCGTACTAGGCACGGCCCGAAATAGCCCCGGCACCCGCATTGACCGGAACCATACCAACGCCCCTACCCGCAGGGCCGTAACTCCAAAATGAACTCACCTCTACTGGCCCTGCTCGTCCCCCTCGCCCTCCCTGCACTACAAGATGTCGGCGGCGAGGACCCCAGGGAAGCGCTAGCCAAGGTGGAGCGAGTCACACCCGTCGTGCTGATAGCGCGGGTGGTGCGCCCTGCGGTGGTCTACATCGAAACCGAATCGACCCAGCGCGTACGCAACCTGTGGGGTGTGCAGGACCGCGTATACGCCGGCAGCGGGTCGGGGGTTGTCATTCACCCCGATGGGTACATCGTGACCAACTTCCACGTGGTCAAGGGCGCACAAAGTATCACGGTCTCCTTCGCCCGGGATCCACGCTCGTACACTGCCGAGTTGGTCTCGTCGGTGCAGGCTGAGGATCTGGCTCTCCTCAAAATCGCTTCGCCCAAGGACGCTGAGGGCCAACCCCTGCGTGAATTCCCTACCGTCCGTATGGGAACGAGCGCAGATCTAATGGAGGGCGAACGCGTGGTGGCAATCGGTAATCCCCACGGCCAGACCCACACGGTCTCGACGGGGATCATCTCCGGCCTGCACCGCAATGTACCCATGGCAGATCAGAACCTGCACTTTAAGGATCTCATCCAAACGGATGCGTCCATCAACTTCGGCAACTCCGGTGGCCCATTGTTGAACATCCGCGGTGAACTGATCGGCATCAACAGCGCCATGAACAGCGCGGCCGAGAACATCGGCTTTGCCATCCCCGTGGATCGCATGCGAGAGATCCTGACCGACGTCCTCTTCCCCGAAGCGCGCAAGAGTTGGCTGGGATTCGAACTCGGAGAGGGAACCCCCTTACAGGTCGTACACGTCTGGCCGGGTAGCCCAGCGGACGTGGCGGGCATCTGCTCAGGAGACATCCTGCAGAGATTGGGCCAGCGCAGCGTCGAGAGCCAAGAGGACTTCCTGCACGCCAGCCTCGAGTTGATCCCAGGAGAGGTTGTACCAGTCCAAGTAGCCAAGCCGGACGGGAGCCAATACACCCTCGCCCTCCTGGCTTGGGACAAGTATGACGGCACCCTATTCGAGCGCATGGGACTGACCGTGAAGGAGGCACAGGTAAATTCCCGCACCTGGGTTCTGGTTCAAGAGGTCATACCTGGCGGCCCTGCGGGGGCCGTGGGGATCCGCCCCGGCGACCTGATCCCAGCCGTCGAGACAGTGATCGACGGCATGCGCTATCCGGTCTGGATTCGCAGCAGGGGCACCCTTGTGCAGCTGATTTCAGGCCTCAAACCGGGACATATCCTAAAACTGGACGTCTACCGCGACGACGATAAGAATCGCAAGCTGACGCGGGACGAGCTTTATGAGGGCACCCTCACACTGCGCTAGTGGGACCAGAATCATTGAACTTGGCCCAGAACAAGACGTACTTCGCACCGTAACTGGGGCACAATTCATCGGTCGGAAGTTCAGAGACGCTGACCCCGCGCCGATCTCTTGTTCAGCCCCTAGCTGCCTCCCATGCAAGCCCTGCTTCAATTCTCCGAGCGCTTCGGCAGCATGCTATCGCGCGTGCTCCTGACAGCCCTGTACTTCCTTGTACTCGGTCCCTTCGCCATCTTCTATCGCCTCTTTGCTGACCCTCTGAGGATCCGGCGCCCACCCAAGGGAAACTGGACGACATGGGATGCGACCAACGAGACTCTGACTCAAGCCCGCCGGCAAGACTAGCTCCATGATCATCCTCGGGCTCTCGTTCTACTACCACGACTCCTCCGCCGCTCTTGTGCGCGATGGGGTACTCATTGCAGCCGCCGAAGAGGAACGCTTCAGCCGCGTCAAGCATGACTCGGGCTTCCCGGGGCTCGCCATCGAATTTGTTCTCAAGACTGCCGGCGTCACGGCATCCGACGTGGACTTCGTCGTCTTCTACGAGAAGCCCTTCGTTAAATTTGAGCGCATGCTCCTGACCGCGATGGCCACCTTCCCAAGGTCGCTGCCGGTGTTCCGTGAGTCCATGCAGCGTTGGATCTCGGACAAGTTGTGGATCAAGCCCATGATGTGCCGTGAGCTGGGTGTGCCCCGCTCCAAGCTCCTCTTCGCGGATCACCACATGAGCCACGCGGCTTCGAGCTACTACACATCGCCCTTCAAAGAGTCCGCAATCCTGACCGTGGATGGTGCTGGTGAGTGGAGCACATCCACCATGGGCATTGGACGGGGCAACAAGATCGAGATCGTGAAGGAGATGCGCTTCCCCCACTCCCTCGGATTGCTGTACTCGGCCTTCACCGCTTACTGCGGCTTTGAGATCAACGAAGGCGAGTACAAGCTAATGGGCATGCATCCCTACGGCAAACCGCGGTACGTGGATCAGATCTTTGAGCTATTGAAGGTCGGTGATGACGGAAGCATCTGGCAGAACATGGATTTCTTCTCCTACCACTGGTCAACCAACGACACGCTCTCACCCGCCTTTGAGAAGCACTTCGGCCGTCCACGACGAGATCCTAAGCTGCAGGATCAATCGCTAGACCCCTACTACTGCGACATGGCGGCCAGCATCCAGCGTGCCACGGAGATCATCCTGCTGCGCATGGTGAATCACCTGCACGAGATCTCCGGCGGCATGAAGAGCCTGTGCCTCGCGGGCGGCGTCGCGCTGAATTCAGTGGCCAATTACAAGATTCTACGGGACGGCCCCTTCGATGATGTCTACATCCACCCTGCGCCCGGGGACGATGGAGGCTCAGTTGGCGCGGCATACTGGGCTTACAACCACATTCTCGAACAACCCAGGGGGCCCGCCCTTGAGGACGCCTTCCTGGGTAGTGAGCACAGCGATGCAGACATAGAGGCTTTCCTGAAGGACAACGACATCGCCTTCGAGAAGATCGATGACGATAACGAGTTCTTCAAACGCGTGGCCCAGGAGCTCGCGGACGGTCAGGTCTGCGGCTGGTTCCGGGGCCGTTTCGAGTGGGGCCCGCGAGCTCTCGGATCGCGCTCCATTATCGCCGACCCGCGACGCGAGGAGATGAAGGAGAAGCTCAACGAGAAGATCAAGTTCCGCGAGGCCTTCCGACCCTTCGCCCCCTCGGTCCTTGAAGAACGCGCCAACGAATTCTTCGAGTTCCCCGAAGCCGAACGGCACTACCCCGCGCGTTTCATGCTGTACGTGGCCCCCGTGCGCGAAGAGAAGCGTTCGGTCCTGCCAGCCATCACCCACGAAGATGGGTCAGGGCGCCTGCAGACGGTCTACAAGAAGACCAACGCCGCCTACCACGCCATCATCGAGGAGTTCGGGAAGCTGACCGGCGTGCCTGTGGTCATGAACACCTCCTTCAATCTGAAGGGTGAGCCCATCGTCGAGTCACCCGCTCACGCCTTCAACACCTTCAGCCTGAGTGGTATGGACCTGCTCTTCCTGAACAACTACATCGTCCGCGCTGACACCAAGAAGCAAATTGCGGAGACGCGCTTCCACCTGCGCCATGAGGGGGATTCGGTCACCCAAATGGTGAGCTGACAGGCCATGAAATTTATCAACGTCGTCCTCTCCCTGCTGATCAGCCTGGCCATTGGCCTGGGTGTATTCGAGGGTGGACTGCGCCTCCTAGGCCTGGGCCCGCCCGTCACGCTGAACGAATTTGACGCCGACCTGGGTTGGAGTAAAACGCCCTCCACCACTCTCATGCGTGGCAACGCCGAGGGCTTCGAAGTGGAGTTCACCTTCAACGCCGCAGGCCTGCGGGACGACGCCGGGGTCACCACAGAGACTTTGCCGAGCGCCTATCGCGTCATCGCCCTTGGGGACTCCTTCACCCTTGGCTTTACGGTGAAACGCACGGACCTGTTCGTGGATCTGCTCGAGAATTGGTGGAACGCGGAGGGCCGCGGGGTGCAGATCGTCAACACGGGCACCGAGGGCTACTCCACCGACCAGGAGGTGGCCTGGCTTGAGACCCACGGTGCAGCCTGGGAACCTGACCTCGTACTGCTCTTCACCTACGAGAACGATATTTTCTGGAACGGCCAGTCGTATTACACGGATCTGCCCAAACCCCGCTACACGACCACGGGGACCCGCGAGCCCGGTGCCCTGGCGGCGCCCCCGGCCCGCCCTTGGCACCAGAGCACAGCGATTGGGCACCTATTCCTCTCCGGGCCCGACGAGAGCGTGGAGCTCTTCCAGCCCGGGAGTGTGCCCCTACCTAAGGAAATGGGCGCGCTACTGACCGACAGGCCCGACTTCATGGAGGAGCCCCTCGCCCGCACCGGCGGGGCCATGCTGGCATTGGCCCGTAAGGCGGAGTCCCTAAACGCCCGGGTCGTGGTGGTGCCCATTCCCTCCCACAGCGCAATCCACTCGGAATACCGCGAGGCGTTCCAGACCCGGATGGGTCTTGCCACCGATGCCTGGGACCCCGATCAACCCGTCGACCTAATGCTGGAGGCCGCTCGCTCTGCAGGCCTTGATGTACTCGACGTGCGACCGGCACTGAAGTCCGCTGCGGCGGATGGCGAGGACCTCTACTTCCAAACGGACTGGCACCTGAACCCTCTGGGCAACCGCGCCCTGGCCCGCGCCCTGCACGACGGCCTGGCGAATTGCCCAACACTGCCCGCCGCCACAACCGAAGCCCCGTTGCCGGACACCACCCCCACCGGTTCCAGCCTGCCCGGGTGGCTGCCCTGGTACGCAGGCCTTTGGCTGGCCCTCGGCAGCCTCTTCGCCCGCGTCTACTCCAAGGTCGAGAAGCCCCTCGCGGGCTTCCTCAAAGTGGGCGTGATGCTGGCCGTGGTCTTCTCCATCGCCCTTGGTGCCTCGCAGTTGCTGACCTCATTGAGCCCAGAGATGGGTCGCATCGTGACGCTCAGTGCGGTGGTCCTCATCCTAGGCTTCGTCGCCTACAAGCTGGGGAACCGCATGGACACCATCGCGGAACTCCTCAAAGCGTTTATCGGCCGGGGCCACTGGTACCTCATGCCCTTGGTCACCGTACTGCTCACCGTCGGGAGCCTGCTGGTCGTGGCCGCCAGTTCACCGCTCGTCGCCCCGTTCATCTACACTCTGTTCTAGCCCCATGAGTTCATTCCTCAAAGAAAACTGGATCTGGATCGTGGCCCCCATAGTGCTGGTGGCCATCGGCGTCTTCGTCATACTCAAGATGAGCAGTGGCGACCCGGCTGCTGCGTTCACCTATACGCTACGCTAGGTTCGACGCCTCAACGCCGGGACAAAACACTCTTGGCGAGTAGTTCCCCCAGGGCGACGATGCCCGCCGTGTCCAGGACGAGCTGCTTCTCTTGCGCGGGAAGGTCAAATGCCTTGACGTGGATCAGATTCGGGTCGGCGGCCGCAACCTTCTCGATCGCCGCCGTGACGTCGATCTCATTGACTTGCTCATCGTCAGTCGGGGATTGCTGGCTGACGAACCACGGCAGTTCTGGCAGCTCCAAGTCCAACCGGCTCTGATTCACCAGCGCCTGCAATCGCCCGGGCGCGCCGTTTCGAAAAGGCCCCCAGGACATGTCGTTCTCGCCTAGGTGATAGAGAATCCCCGCCAGCTCAACCTCCTGGCCGTGGTCACGGAGATCCTGCACAGAGTCGCGCACAAACTCGATGAAGCCCGAGTAGAGATTACGGGTGATCGCCTCACTGCCTTCCGGTGTCCAGTCAATGATCTGTGAACCGCTGTGGGTGAACTTGGCCACCGCCACGCGCTCCTTGAGCTTACGGCTGACAGCAGCGCCAAAGCTCAGCTCGGGCCCGAAGGTATCGTAGAAACCGGCAGGCCCCATGGGCTCCCAGCCATCGGAGATCTTGTAGCCCCCGCCGATGCTGTAGCGGTAGGCGATACGCGGGTTGTCCTTGAGCAGAGACGACTTGCCCCTCAGCGTTTTCAAGTCCTGGACGAAGGCCCGCTCGCCCTCCATATTGCGATGCCCGGCGAGCACGAAGAGCTTCACCTTGTCCCCCGCCTTGTAGGGCCAAACCTCAAGCGCGCGGGGCTCCGCCGGCCGCTGCCCGATCGTCTCCAAGTAGGCGTTGGCGTAATTGACTCCGTGCTCAAGTTGGCCCAGAGTTCCGTAGTGGTAGTGCAGACCCACCCCTCCTCCAACTTCCACGCCCACATGTGATGTGGGAACGTAGTCGGCATTGGGGTCGACTTCCGTGACCGCTCGCTGCCCCACGCTGATAGCGTGCATGCGCGGTCGCAGATCCATGCCCCAGATCGTCTTGGTGCAAAGCTCACCGATATAGAAGCGCAGGTCGGGCGCCTCAAGATCCCGGCGCCAGCAGGCCAGGAAGCGGCTCAGGTTTTCGCCGTAGGAGGCCATGTAGTCCTCGTTGAACATGTCGTTCTCGCCCTGATGCCAGCAGATCCCCTCGAGGCGGTACTTCGTCCCCTCCTCGTCAAGCGCGGCCAGCGCTGAGCGGACCCAATCCAGGGCCAAGGGGTACATCTCAAACCCAATGGGCTCATCAGGGTTCCAGTCACCGCCTAGGTGTGTGCCACCAGCAGCCACCTTGATCACGGCAATGGGCGCCTTGATGGCTCGTGTTACCTCACGAGCAAAGCTCAGTTCAGGCCCCACCACGTTGCTGACGGGAGCTAAGGGCACCCACCCCTCTGAGAGGTGCTTGTTCTCACGACCGATGCTGTAGGAGAACAAAACGTCTTCCTGGGGTTCGCCCAATCCTGCAAACGGTGGAAAGCGCTGTATGTCCGCCACCCTCGAATCCGAACCCACCATGTTGGACTGGCCAGCGAAGATGAAGACACGCAGGGTCGTATTGTCCGCTTGGAGGGCCGCCTCCGCAGGGACCCCCAAGAAAGTCGCAAGCGCAAAGAGGATCAAAGTCGGTCGCAATGGGTGCATCATTGGTGTTTTTCCAGGAGGCCACAGAAGTCAGGAATTGCTTTGGGTTTCACTCCACCAGATCCAAGCCCAAGCGACGAAGGAAGTCGAACCCACCGCAGAGCTCCGTCACGAGTAAGTGCACGGGCAGGGTATCGGTCAGCATCCAGCGCTTGAGCTGGAAGGAGTCACCGGTGGGAAGGTTGAGACCGGCGTGGGTGGTGACCGCGCTCTGGTAGCCGGCGGCCTCCACGGCTTGAGCGTGTTCAGCGGATTGATCCCAGCGCCGACCGAAGGGATAAGCGAAGGACTCCCCGCAGTCCGCGCCGAGAAGCTCCTCCAGCGTACCTCGACCGCGTACGATCTCCTCGCGAGCGACGTCCGACTCCAGGGTCGTGAGTACTTCGTGGGACCAGGTGTGGCCGCCCAATTCCACACGTCCCGACTCCAGCAGCTCGCGGGCATCTTGGATGCAAAGGTAGAGCTCTTCGCACAGGGCCGCTTCGTCGCCACCCGCCTGCTCGAACACGGCATGAACGGCTCGATCCCGAGGCTCGGCGTCCAAGTCGTACTTGAGCCGTCGCTTGAGCCCTCTGGCCGCCGCGTCCGCGCCTGCCGCGAGGATCTCATTCAGGACGGCAGAGTTCCCGTTCAACTCCAGGGCGCAACGACGGCCCGCCTCGACCGTCCCCAGTCTGCGCTCCAACCAAAACCACTTGTGCAGCCAACTGACCCGGCGGATCTCCAGCGGCCGAGCCTCTAGGTACACCGTGCAGCGCGCATCGCAGGCTTCCAAAAGGGGGAGCAATTGGGTGCGGTTGTCCAGATAACCATCGTCCATGGACAGCGCAACGAGCCCGCGGCTGTGCCCGGAGTCCAACCGGGCCACGCCCTCCCCCACGGTGACCCACTCCCCGTAGCGGCCGAGAGCGCGCAGGAGTCCTTCAAGGCGGGCGGGCGAGATCTTGAGATCGGCAGGCATGCTCGCGCTGCCCGCGGCCCCGTCCACACCATGGCCTGCCAGTATCAGGAGGCGCGGGCCACCGCAGCGAGCCATCAGCAAGGCCAGACCCGAGTAGACGAACGCCCGGCTGTACAGATCACGCAGAGTTCGCTTGAGTCGGTGGCGCAGGCTCATGTCAGTGCACCAGCTCGTCGTCCCGGTCCCCGTCGGTAAAGAACCAACTGGCTGGGTCGCGAGCCACGGCGGCCAAGGCATGACTTTCATCAAGTGGGTGCACGATCACGATCTTGTAATCATCGGCCTTGGACCCGGCGAAGCCCGCCGAACGCAGCCGCTTCTCCCAGTCCGAGCCCTCGATAGCGTGGGCCCGGGCCACGGAAGCTCCCAACTTGGCGAGGTGCCCAAGAGCTGCCTCCATGGCTCCCGCCCAGGCCACCGAATCCCGCGCGACGAGATCCACCACGTACCCCACCCTTTCCCCGGATCCAGGCAGTTGAATCACCACGAACGCCTGCAGCGCGCCCTCGGTATCGAACACCCCGTGGGCCCGGAAGCGGCCCGAGGGTGCGTCGATAAAACGCCAGTTGAGATAGTCCGCATTGCGCTCCACCATCCACGGCCACTGGGCCGCAACCTTTTGCATCAAGGGCTCCAGGCTCTCATCGAAACGCGGCAGAGCCACGCTGGTCAGAGTGTCGAAGGACACGTCGCGTAGGTGACCACGCCGCATGTTCCCGCGCCAAGCTCGCCAGGATGTGGCCATGGCAGCCAACCGCCCAACCTTCATGCGCTCGGCACGAGCGGCGGCATCGGCGTGCAGGACAAACGTAAAGGGACGGATGCGGCCTACGGACTCCCATCCAAGGTGCTCCACGAAGATGGGCGCCGACTGGCGGTTGGGTAGGCCGAACACGAAAGCCCAGCCGCGCTCGGCGGCCTCACTCATGGCACGCCGATCCAGGTCGCTGAAGATCCCCTGGCCGCGGTGCTCAGGGTCGGTCATGACATCCCCGGTCTGGCCCACCGTCCCGACCACCTCGCCCCGGGAGAGAACACGGCGCGGAGAACACGCATAGCCGGAGACGGCTTGCCCAGAGGGCGTGCGCGCGAGGAGGCTCAGGGCCTGCCCGTGGGGGCTGGCGTCGTAGCGCCAGGGAAGCACCCGCTCGCCCTCTTCGGACCCAAAGCAACGGTTGTAGAGTGCCGCCTGCTCGACGCGATCGGATTCAGCACAAGGTGCTACCGATAGGTCCGTCGAGGGCGTTGTATGTCCCATGGGATCGTCAGAAGCGGCCATGGACCGTACTCTACCCTTCCCCACCTGCCGGGGTACAGCACTCCGATTCCTCCATTCCACCAGACCTCGAGAAGCCCTGACATGAGCCGCCTGATCGAATGCGTTCCCAACTTCAGTGAGGGACGCGACCCTGCCGTGATCGAAGCCATCACGGCCACCATCGAGGCGAGCGAGGGCATCAACCTGCTGGACGTGGATCCGGGTTTTGCCACCCACCGCACCGTCGTTACCTTCGTCGGAGAGCCGGAACGGGTACTGGATGCCGCCGTGGCCGCTGCCAAGAAGGCCCTCGAGCTGATCGACATGAGCCAGCACCAGGGCGAACACCCGCGCTTCGGCGCCATGGACGTCTGCCCCCTCGTTCCCGTGGCGGGCATCACCATGGAGGAAACCGTGGAGTACGCACGCACCCTGGCCAAGCGCCTAGGTGAGGAAGCGGGCATGACCATCTACTGCTACGAGGAGGCCGCCCTCTGCCCCGAGCGCCAAAACCTGGCCCACGTTCGGTCCGGTGAATACGAAGGACTCGCGGCTCGGTTGGCGACACCCGAGGGTGCGCCGGATTTCGGCCCCAGCGAATTCAATCCACGCGCCGGAGCCACAGCCGTAAGCGCAAGGGATTTCCTGATCGCTTACAACGTGAACCTCAACAGCACCTCGACTCGACGCGCCAATGCGCTGGCCTTCGACGTGCGCGAGAAGGGTCGCATGCGCCGCGAGCCCGACCCCCTCACCGGGGAAATCGTGCGCGACGCGGCCGGCAATCCAGAGTGGATCCCCGGCAGTCTCAAGAGCGTCAAAGGCATCGGCTGGTTCATCGCGGAGTACGGAATCGCCCAGGTCTCCATGAATCTGACCAACACGCGCGTCACCCCCTTGCATGTGGCTTTCGACGAGTGCGTCGACAAGGCCAACGCGCGCGGGATGCGCGTTACGGGCTCGGAAGCTGTGGGGCTCATCCCTCTGCAAGCCATGTTGGACGCCGGACGCCACTACCTGCGTCTGCAACAACGCTCCACAGGCGTCCCCGATGCAGAACTGATCAAGATCGCCGTGCGCTCCATGGGCCTCGATGAGCTTAGCCCCTTCGACCCACGCGCCAAGATCATCGAGTACGCCATCGAGGACGCGGGCGCGAATCCCCTGATACACGCGAGCCTCGCGGGTTTCACCGAACAGACGGCCTCCGAATCCCCGGCTCCCGGTGGTGGCTCCGTGGCCGCTGCCGTGGGCGCAATGGGTGCGGCCCTGGGGACGATGGTCGCCAACCTCTCAAGCCACAAGCGCGGATGGGACGAGCGCTGGGAGGAATTCAGTGCCGTGGCTGAGCGCGGCAAGGCCGCCTACGTGGAGCTGCTGGCCCTGGTCGACAAGGACACCGAGGCATTCAACGGCATCATGGAAGCCTGGAAGGCAGCCCCCGAAGTGCGCGACGCGGCCATTCAGTCTGCCACACGGGTCGCCATCGAAGTGCCCTTGCGGGTGATGGAGGTCAGCGCCGACTGCATGCAGGTCTGCGCGGAGATGGCGGAGTCCGGTATGGAAGCCTCCCTGTCAGATGCTGGCGTGGGTGCCCTGTGCGCACGCACCGCCGCCCTGGGTGCCTACCTGAACATCCGCATCAACGCTTCCGACATCCATGACGAAGGCGAGCGCAAGGCCTACCTCGATCGCGCCAGCGACCTGCGATCCAAGCTGGAAGCACGGGAGAGTGAAGTGCTCGCCCAGGTGGAAGCGAAGCTGAGCTGAGTCTCACCGCCTCCCCGATCCGCCCATGGCCACAATAGCGATCGCCCGCCCCCATGGCCGCCTAGGTGGCAACCTGAGCACGGCTCTACGCTGGGAGCGCATCCTGACCAGCCTCGGGCACCGGGTAAGCGTGGAAGAGGGCTGGACGCCCAGCGCAGCACCGGCACCCGACCTCCTGATCGCCCTGAACGCCCGACGCTCAGCCACGGCCATAGAGGCCTTCACCGCGGCGCACCCTGACGGAGCCCTGATCGTTGCGGCAACCGGAACAGACCTCTACGTGGACCTGCCGGCCGGAGGCGCGCAAGGCCTCGCGTCCCTGCCCGGCTTTGAACTCGCGGACCGCATTCTGGTCTTGCAGGAACTTGCAGCAGCCGCGTTACCTGAAGATCTCCTTCACAAGACCCGGGTGATCCATCAGTCCGCCCAGGGACTTCCGGCTACACACGGCGCTCCCCCAGTGAACACCCCCCCTCTACAGGTATCGCTCCTGGCTGAATTGCGCTCCGTGAAGGACCCTCTACTCGTACTCGACGCTTTGGAGCTTCTCCCTGCTCAAGTGGACCTGCTGGTCACCCACGCTGGGACGGGCGAGGACCCCCTGTTGGTCGAGCGAGCCACGGTGGCGTCGAAAGAAAACCCCCGCTACGAATGGGTCGGCGCCCTGCCCCACCGAGACGCACTCGAACTCCTCGGCCGCTCACACCTAACTCTCAACACGTCGCACTCAGAGGGGGGCGCAGCGGCATTGAGTGAGGCCCTAGCACTGGGCGTCCCCATCGTGGCCAGCGACGCAGCAGGCAACCGCGGCATACTGGGACAAGACCATCCCGGCTTGTTTGGCGTCGGCAATGCAAACGCCTTGGCGGAACACCTGCAAGCAGCCTACGAGAACCTAAGTTACCGTGAGGCGTTGGCCGCTGCGGGTCGCGCGCGACTTCCTTGGGTACAACCCGAACGGGAAGTAGCCGCATGGATCGAACTTCTCAAGGAAGTCCTACCCAGCTAGATCCGGCGGGAACGGCCTAGCCGAAACCGCTAGTGGTGGCTCGTGACCACGTGCCGCTTGGGCGGCGGAACCAGACCCACAGCTCGGCCCAATCGCTTGCGGCCAAACACGGGGTTCTCCATGTAGTAGAGCGCACGCTCGTAGAATCGCTTGGTGCGCTGGGGCATGGAGTAGTACCAACGCTCGTAGGAGCGCACCATGTTCTTGCGCATCTCCTCAAGCCCCACCTGGGTGAAGTTTTCGTGCTTGTAGCCCGAGCGGTTGGAGGACACGTAGTTCTCAGAGAGATCGGCGATATCGATGTTGGCCTGGTAGTTATCCCAGGACTCCGTGCCGATCAGCGGATTGAAGACCGAGATGCGAATCAGGTCGGGGCCAGCTAGACGCAGCACCTTCTCCGTCTCTTCGATATCGGCAGCCGTCTCGCCCGGCGAACCCACGATCAGGTAGACCTTGGCCCAGATGCCGGCGCGCCGGGTCATCTTGGCGGCGTTGATGATCACCTCGGGGGTCAAATCTTTCTTGAGCACGTCGAGCATGCGCTGAGATCCAGACTCCCAACCGTAGTAGATGCGACGGCAGCCCGCGCGGTGCATGTGCTTGAGCAACGGGTAGTCCACACAGTCGGCGCGCGTATTGGCCACCCACTCGAACTTCAGACCGCGGCGTAGGATCTCGTCACACATCTCATGGATGCGTTTCTTGCGCAGGGTCAAGATCTCGTCCACGAACAGGATCACGCCCGGATCGTAGGTCTTGATGATGTGCTCAAGCTCATCGACGATAGCTTCAGTGGATCGCACTCGGAAGCCGCGACCGGTGAGCTCCTTCTGGCAGAAGATGCACTTGAAGGGGCAACCGCGCGTGGTGAAGATGTAGCACAGGTGCTCGGGGTTGTTCTTGAAGTAGGTCTCCATGGGCAGCAGGTGGCGTGCCGGAATGGGGAGCTCGTCCAACTTCTTGATCAGGGGCGGCGCCTGGCTATCGAAAGCCAGTTGTCCGTCGCGCCAGGCAGCTAGACCCGGAACCTCTTGAAGCGCCGCGTCGTCATTGCCGTCGATGGCCTTCAGCATCTGGGGGAAGGTGTATTCAGCTTCGCCCTTGAGCACGTAGTCGAAGTGTCCGGTATCCAGGAAAACGCCCTGGTCCACAGACGCGTGGGGCCCCCCCATGACCGTGATCTTGCCCTGCTCCTTGGCGTACTTGGCCCAAGCGATGGCCCGTCGAATGTTCGGGGTCAGCGCACTGAAGCCGATCACCTCGTTGCGCTCAATGGCGGCCTTCATCTCCTGGTCCGTGGCCACTCGCTCGTCGTGCAATTCGATCGGGACGCCCTCGCGTTCGAGCATGGCACCCATGTAGCCGATCCCCAAGATCATGGAGAGCGGGTCTTCCTGCACGTGAGGCTTGACGTAGGTGAGGAGAGTTTTGCGCATGTGAGAGTGGGGTGAAGGGCTCTGGGAGCCCGACATGAGAGTCCGTAAGACTCAAATCTAACCCACACGGAAGGTTTCCGCAAAGGAGAGAAGGAGACAGGGGCCTAATCGACCACTGGGGCCTGGGTCCTTTAGTACATCCAGGGGAGGGCACCCCCCCCTATCAGACAACGCTATGCCCGCCCACCGCCTGACGAGCCGCCTCGTACACCTCCATGAACTCCCCGTGCAGCCGCTCGATCCCGAAATGAGATTCCAGGCGCTCTCGACCCGCCCTCCCCATGCTCTGGCGCAGGTCCGAATCGGCCAAAAGGGTCGCAATGCGATCTGCATAGGCAGGCACGTCGAAGGGGTTGGCGATAAACCCGGTTTCCCCATCCAGGACCACCTCACGCGAGCCCCCCATCGAGGTGGCCACCACGGGCAACCCGTGCTCCATGGCTTCGAGGTTGACGAGTCCAAAAGTGTCGAAGCAAAGTGAGGGCGTAACGAACACGTCACAGGAGCTGTATGCGGCAGCTAACTCAGCACCTTCAAGCCAGCCGGTACTTACGATCATGCGCTGCACGCCCAAGTCGTGAGCGCGTTGCTTGAACTCGCGGTCGT
>JAPKBO010000170.1 GCA_028823395.1 Planctomycetota bacterium
ACGAAGATCTGATCGGTTCGGGCCCTGAGTGCCTGGTCCCAAAAGGATCTAGCAAGGGGAAAGGGAAGTCACACGCCCAACGCAGTAGCCCCAAGCACGGCAGCGCATCTAAACGCCAGCGCTGAGTTACTCCCTAGGGGCCGAAGAAGACGTCAACCTGTGAAGGCGGCATCGGAGAGATGCTCGCGCTTCTCTTCAACGTCCTTCCAGTCATCCGCATCGTCTAGAGGATCTTTCTGCTCGCTGATCTCAGGCCAGACCGCCGAGAACTTGGCATTCAGTTCCACGTACTCTTCCCACTTCTCGGGAACTTCCGTTTCCTCGAAAATGGCCTCTGCCGGGCACTCCGGAACACAGGCGCCACAGTCGATGCACTCATCGGGATTGATAGCGAGGAAGTTCTCGCCCTCCACGAAGCAGTCGACGGGACAGACATCCACACAGTCGGTGAACTTGCACTTCACGCAGGGCTCGGCGACGACGTAGGTCATGATTGGGGCGGATCAGAGGATCCGGAATGGGGGCTAGAGTTGGAAGAACGCGCTGGCGTCCGATGAGTAGGCAATGAGCATAACGGGCTAAGCCCGCAAGGGCGAGCCCCTGAAGGGTACGGATAGGTCCTGAAAGTCTGCCTCCTAGCTATCGGCAGCAACGGCAAGGACCTGAACCAACCGGGGGATATCTGAGGCCGGTGTCGCGCAAAGGGCCACTCGCAGAGCCCCGTCCATCGGCACGACAAAGACCCCCTTCTCCCGTGCCCTAGCGGCAGTCGCGGGCGCATCCTCGGCAAACACGGCCACGAAGAACCCACCTTCATAGCGCGGGGTCTTCAATCCGAGCCTCTCCGCCTTCTCATTGAACAGAGCCACCCGCTCGCTTAGCAGGGCCTTGGCCCACTCACGCTCGCGGGTGACCCGGACTTTCAGTTCCGGATCGGTGAGTAGCTCGGTAACGGCCAGCAGTCCAGCATGGTTGCAGTTGGACCACACACCCCGGCAAGAGTAGGACAGGGCATTCAACATGCGCTGGCGCTCTTCAGGGTCACGGGCCACGCCCAAGAGGCAACCGACGCGGGCGCCGTACTGCAGGAAGGACTTGGAAGCGCTCCAGGCCACGAGCAGGGTGATGCGCTCGGCGATGGCCTCCATGGGACCAACCCACTGAGCAGCCTGGCCGTAATGGGCGTAGGCCAGATCGAGCATGAACGTCACGGTCCCCTTCTCGCTAGCTTCGGCCAGTATAGCGGCGACCCCTTCCCATTCCTCAACGTCAAGTGAGTAGCCGGTGGGGTTGTGGCACGGGAAGTTAAAGATGATGAGGGCCCGGCCCTGGCGCTCCATCAGTTGGAACAGGCCGGCGCGCATGGCCTCCAAATGAAAGGTTCCGTCCGATGAGAACATCTCGAAGGTCTCCACTCCGCGCCCCGCGTGGTCGGCAATGATGCGGTAGGGACTCCAGTAGTAACTGGTCGTGAGAAGAGCCTCGCCGGGCTCGACGTAGTTGACCACAGCCAGGGCCAGAGCACCCGTCCCGCCGGCGGTCGCCACCGAAACGGCATTATCGGCCAGGGAACTCGTGCCGAACACGTCGCGAACGATGGCGGCGTTGAACGCCGGGTCTCCAGCGATGGGCGCGTAGGCAGCAGCAGAACGGGCCGGCACCGCCGTCAAGGCATCGAAGACCGAAGGCATGATGGCCAGTGCCCCGTCGTCCTCTGTTAGCACACCGAGGGTTGCGTTGATGATGCTCTCTCCGCCCGCCGCCCGCTGTTTGGCTTCCGTGTTGAGCGCGAAGATAGGGTCGTCGCCCGGACGTTCGGAGGCACTGGGGATCAGGCTGGACATCGGAGAGGCTTTGGTGGTCTTGCTCATGGGGAACTGGATGAGATAGGCCCATGATAGGCGCTGCAAGCTGATGTCGCCCCTGCTTCCTCACTGAAGCGAGGAATATCGATCCCGACTTGTGACAGATGGGATCCCTAGCCGTCCTCGGCCTCGGTAGGCCGCCAGCCCGTCAGGATCCAAGCTGCGTAGGCCTCGCGCGCATCCAGCGGACGCCCCGCGAAGCAACGCTCGTCCCAGTGCAGAATCCCACGCAGCGCCAGAAACCGGGCGAAGTAACGCATGGATATTCCGCGGCCCGCGATGAAGTCCAGGCAGAGGCCGAGAGAGAAATTCAATTCAGGGTGGGCGGGCGCGGCGGCCAGCCCCTCTCTGCCGGAATTCACAGCCAGTTGGTAGCGGTCAGTGGCCCGTACCCCCCCGATCTCACCACCGATCCCTCCCGTTGCCCGAAAGGGAATAAGCAACTCCATCTCGCGACTGGAGCGCGCCCCCTTCTCCCAGGCTGCCCTGCGCTCGGCAAGGGCCGCCACGTGTTGTAGGTCGAAGCGCGGCGTGAACAGCCCCTGCTCCAGCATCCGAGCTGACTTGCGGGTCACGGCATCCAGCACCCCCAGCAATGCCTGGATCCTGCTCGCATCCCCCACGGTCAATGCAGCGGCCAACTCGACAACCTCCGCAGAGTCTCCTTGAGTGCTGCCCACGACAGGCTGATAGAGGGCCTCCAGATCCAAGCGCAAGGCTCGCAGCCGTGCTGCCGCAAGGTCAGCTTGGGAAGCCAAAGTGCTCAGAGCGGGCCCCCTCTCCAAGCCGGCGAGTCCATGAGCGTGAGCAGTGAAAATCCGCAGGGTGCCGGGAAGGAGCATCAGATCCAGTTCGACGCCCTTCAGTATGTGGGCTCGCACCCGGAAGCGATCGTCAGCCACCATCCGCGCGAGGGCCAAGGCCTGAGCTCTGGTGTAGGGTTTGACCGGCGCTTGCAGTAGAACGCCGAACTGCTTCGCCAAATTCTCCAACTCCCGCCCGAGAGCAGGATCGGACATGGGAGGACGGGACCCGGGCTCACCGGGTGGAAGCAATTCCAAGTAGCCCAGCCGTTCGTACCGGCTGTATGCAAGGGCGACGAAAATCTGGACCTGGGTCGCGCTCTCCATAAGTCCAGCCACGAATTCCAAGTCCGCAGCAGCCTCGCTACGAAGCAGATCCGTCACGTGCTCCGGCTCGGGAGAAGTGCCAAACCCACGAGCACCATCCGGTGCCAGATTCCAAGGGGCCTCGGTAGGAGGCCGCCCCGACTCCTGTGAGAACACCCCGGTGCATAGAACACCGAGAAAGATAAATACCCGCGCCACCATGAAGGCGTGATGGCTTCGAGTCTGAGGGCGGGCAAGCATGGAAACCGAAAGTCGGACACTCAAAATAGCACCCGACCCAACCTGAGTTTCACCTGCTCTGACTGAGCCCGGTAGGAAAAAACAGGAGGGCCTAAGCGAAAGGGCCGCCAACGCCATCACTGCCGGGATCAACCGCTGGTTTCCCAGAAGCGGAGGCGCCCGGGATCCCGGGGAGAGGCTCACTCGGAGCCGGCACCTTGTTGGATAAGCGCGCAGGCGTCCCGGTGAGGTCGAAATCCCAGTTCAGGGGACGATCGGTGCCGCACTCCCCGCTCGGCGCGCTTTCAGCCTGCATAGGATCAACCTGCTCAGCCTCTACCGCAGCCTCTACCTCGACCTCTGGGGACTCGCTGGGAAAGCGAACGTGCAAGGGCCTTGAGAGCTCGGGTCCGGAGTCCTGTGGCCAGGGGGTACCGTAGGTGGCGGCTTCCGGCATGGGCGGCTCCGGCGACGATGCGTACTTCGGCCCCAGATCGTCTGAGGGCTCGTCTATTGGCTCCGGCGTTGCCTCAGGCGTTGCCTCCCGTTTGGCATTTCCCTCGACCCGCTCCTCGCTGACATATCCCTCTGGTGCCGACACATCACCGAACGAAGTGTCCGAGGCCTCCACTTCGGGAACCTCCATTTCAATGACGAGTTCCTCGTTGTCGGGGTCGGGTGTGACGATCGCTGAGCTGGACTGGGGCTCCCAAAATTTCCGCGTGGGCGCAGACTCCGCCGAGTCCTCCTCGGAGGAAGGGGCAGCGGATTCACCACCACGGGCACCAAATGAAGGCGCTACCGGCGGAGACTCCGACGCGGGAGCCGGGGCGTCAATCATGACTGGGGGCTCGGCCATCTCTTCGGCCATCGGCTCGGCCATCGGCTCGGCCATCTCTTCGGCCATCGGCTCGGCCATCGGTTCTGCCGCACGAGCCAGGAATTGCATGCGCCGCGCATTGGCGTACGTGATCCCCATGATGCCCGCGAGGGCGAGAGGTTCGGCCTCCACCACATCCGACAACGATTCGATGTCCACCCCGCCCAAGGTGGCGATCATGGCGTCATCTAAACCCTCGAAGTCACCCGCGTGCAGGAGATGGACATACTCCGAAGCGTCCGTTTTACATTCAGTCTCTCCTGCTTGATCTTCCGGCATGGCGCACGAGGTGGCGCTCTGATCTTCGGGCCACAGGCGCGTGGATTCGATCTCCGGATTCTGCTCAGACGAAGTTTCCACTGCATGCACTGCAGGCGCGTCCCGAGTGACGGCGCCGTCCGCGTCCTTTTCATCCGACCAGCGCTCAAGCACCCGACCAAGGATGGCGTAGTCGCGCTGATCCAAGAAACCCTGGGTCGTGACCTGGGGCCTGGGAGTCGAATCCGGAGCCGCCGCCGTGGAAACCTGCGGGGCCTCCTCGGCATCATCCAGCACCCCCTCGTCCAACCGCACGCTTAGCCCACGGGCTTCCTTCAGCAGGCGCCGAGCCACGGCCGGCGGCACTTCAAGCAAGTTAGCCAGATCTGCGGCTCCATAGGATTCGATCGATACCAGCGAGTCGCAACCAGCGCGACGCAGGCGCTTGAGCGTTGCCGGTCCATCAGCGTGAAGCGTGCAAAGGAGGGCGAGGGATTCCATTCGGGCTCTCTTGGGTTGGAGGATGGAAGTTGGAGGAAGTAGAAAGAGGAGTGCCAGACGGTACTGGGATATCAGTGGGAACCGAGGCGTTCGCCAGGCTCGTTCAGACCCAACGCGTCGCTAGGCGCTTCCCACATGGGCACACCATCTGAAACGGGCAGATCAACCTGCTTATCGAGGCAGACCTCTTCAGCCAGAGCGGCAAAATCCGCGGCAGCTCGAGAAGCGGGCGCGTGCTCCTGAATAGGTAGGCCCACAGCAGGGCTTTCACGCAGGCGCACACTGCTTCGGATGACCGTATCGTACATGGCCCCTGCAAAGCGTCCGTGCAGAGCAATCAGCAGCTCGCGGGCGAAGCGGGTGCGTCGATCGAAGAGGGTGCCTACGACGCGAATACGGTAGACACGATCCTGACGCTCGGCAGCGTCATCGAAGATCCGCAGGGCCTGCAAGGCGCCCTGGAGAGCAAAGGCTCCCGTCTCAACCACCAGCATGGCCGTGGTGCTGGCGAACAAGGCGTTGGCACAAAGGACGCCGTCTGCTCGGGGTGGGCAATCGACTACGACCCATTCGTACCGACCACGCAGAGGTTCGAGCATGACCCGCAAGCGCTGCTCGGGGTGCAGCAACCGACCAGAGATCTCTTCAAATTCACCTAGATCCAAGCGGGCGGGGAGCAGATCGATTCCCCCCGGGCAACGGACGATGGCCTCGCTGGCCTGCGCCTCGTCGAGAAGAACCTCGGCCACGCTGGCCTCGTGCCGCTCGGGTGCCTGACCCAGGGCAAGCGTGGCGTGAGCCTGAGGATCGAGATCCACAAGCAACACACTTTCTCCACGGGCCGCCAAGGCACCGGCCAGATTGACAGCAGTCGTGGTCTTGCCACAACCGCCTTTCTGGTTGACTAGGGACAGAACCTGCATGGGAAAACGGGCCCGGCGTGGAGCGCGGGTTGGGAAAACGCGGAGTTTCAAGCGGTGAGGAAAATTCAGCGCAGCCTCACCCGGCCGCGCTCAGGCTCGCACAGGCTACCGAAGTGCCCTGCGCGCCTTCTCGTAGAATGCACTAGTCGTACGGGCGTGATCAATAGGCCCCCAATCGGCGACTGCCGCAAGGGCAATGGCAGCGGGGCTGCTGGGGTAGCTACCCACCACCGGCTCCCTGCGCTGGACGCTGCTGGAAACAGACGGATCAGCGGGCACCCAACCCACGAACTCGGGACTGTGCCCCAAAAACCGCTCAGAAACGGACCGGAAGCTATCCCAGGCCGCCACCGCAAGCTTCTCATCCGGGGCACGATTGACCACCAGCCCCACCCTAATACCCCTATTCACTGCCGTGGCTCGCTTGTAGAGGGCATATCCGTCGGAGAGGGCGGTCACCTCGTGGTTGGTGACCAAAAGGAGGGTGCTTGTCGCCGCCAGATGGGCCACGGTGGAGTATCCAAGCCCGGCCCCGTGGTCGATCAGGACTAGGTCGAACTCGTCCTCGAGGGGCATGAGGGCCCGGAAAAGGCGGTCCAACTCGCGCCTGGTGGGATCCACCAGGGACTGACGGCCCACTCCGCCGGAGAGCAGCTTCAGGCCATGGGGTCCTTCGCTCAGGGCCTCGCGCGCCGTGACCTGCCCCTGCATCACGTGACCCAAATCATGGTCGGGCGCCATACCCAGCAGCAGATGAGCGTTGGCCAGGCCCGCATCAAAATCCACCAACAGGACCCTTTCCCCCCTGCGTGCCCGGTGCACGGCGATATTGGAGGCAATGATGCTCTTACCCGTGCCTCCTTTGCCACTGGCGATGCAGACCACACGCGCCGCCATACGGCCGTCTTCGGATCCTCCGATTGAAGCAGGGCGACGGAAGGAGCGGAAGCGTTTGAATTGAAAGCGGCTGAGCATGATCTGGGCATCCCATCATCGTGAAGCTGGTGCACAAATCAATGCCCGAGATGGACAGCGATGAAACAATCCAGCGGCACACCGAAGTTAGGGCCACCCAATTCGGGTGGAGCCGATTCAAATCGTCCTGAGCTCCGGGCAGAGATGGCGTTGCAGAACACGACGGGCTTCGCCAAACCACTCCGGGCGAAAGATGGGGTCGTCGTGGTCCAACAGGAAAGTGGAGCGGTAGGGCTCCCCTTCCACACCTCCGATGGCCCTCATCAGGTCCGGAACCTCCTGCAACCGATCGGAATGGCCACTCCGGGCAAGGAATAGAAACTGGCAGTAGTGCCGAGCCTCGTCTGCGATCACCCCACGCATCCAGCGACCGAAGGCCGGCCCCAGCGCGTCATACCAGACCAAACCGGCCGTGTAGGCCCTGACCGTGACCCACTCGTCGTAGGCGGCCAGGCACAGAAAGGTGAACTCATCTTCGAGCCAGGGCTCCAGGTGGCTAAAATCGGCCTGACGCGCGCCCAGGCCCGGATCCTCCAGCCCCACACAGGC
>JAPKBO010000016.1 GCA_028823395.1 Planctomycetota bacterium
CCCGTTGTGACGACAGCTCTGTCGGGATTGGCACCCTGTGTCGAAGAGGCCGGCGGCTTGGTCATCCCCGACCCCTCGAAGGAAACTGCCCTGGCGGAGGCCATCGGGCGTCTGCTCGCGGATCCCCCCGTACCCGACAAGGTGCGAGCTTCGGTGGCCGGTCGTGGTCTTGGACCCTGGATGGAAGCCATGGAGGCAGCTCTACTGTCGTCGCAGTAGCTTCTTCTCGATTGATGTGGGGCGCGGGCGAACTTCCGCTGCGGAGGCTACGATGTTCGTCCCGGATGCCTCGATGTCTATGTCCCAACCCGTCCTAGCCCTGGTGTGCGCCTTCCTGGCGCTCACTCCGCTCCCTTCCGACCTCGAATCCCTCACCAGGCAGCTCGGTGATGCGAAGAAGTGGGAGCGCCGTGAGGCCGTCGAAGGCCTGGCAAAGCTTGGCGGTGAAGAGGCGATGACTCTGCTCATCGGTGCACTGCGCGATCCTGCTGGGGAGGTGGCGGACACTGCGGAGTGGTACGTCGGCCAGGTCAGCTCTCCAACCCTGATCGAGCTACTGCACGGCAAGCAGGGCCTGCGCTCTAAGGATGACTGGGTGCGCCTGCGCGCAGCAGGCGCCTTGGCTCGCGTGGAGGGAACCGTCGACGGCGAGATCCTTATACGCCTGTTGTCCGAAAAAGAACCGGAATGGAAATGCGCTGCCCTGCACGCGATCGAACGTCAGGCTGCCGCGGACCAATTGTCAGGCGATCGGGAGGGCAAAATCCGGACCGCAGTTGAGAAGGCCTTCAAGCGAGGTCGCGACGGACAAACGCGCGCCGCTGCCCTGCGCGCTCTAGTTGTCCTGGATCCCAACGGCACTGAGCAAGACGTGCTTGCAGCTTTGGATGAGGATGCCGACCCGTTACGGATTGCAGCCCTGGGATTGGGCGTTCCGGAAGAGCGCCTCGTTACCAGCCTCGGTGACGAGAGCCTTGCTGTACGCGTGGCTGCCATCAACGGGCTGGCTGCAGCGGAGTCCGCTTCGGCGGCGCGCGCGCTCGCCGCGCACCTTGAAGTCGAGGAGAACCTGCGCCTCCAGTGGCGCATCGTCGAGCGACTCCAAGCTCTCTCGGGGCTCGCTCATCGTCGTGACGCTCGCCCTTGGAAGGCATGGAGCGAAGATCTGGATGAGGACTGGCAACCGGAGAAACGCAAGGACACGGCTTCAGCGAGCAGCGACGATCAGTCCGCCGCCTTCGTGGGCCTGCCCATCCTGTCTGAACGCGTCACCTTCCTGATCGACATGTCGGGCTCCATGTGGAAGCCGGGCGCGGATGGACGATCCCGCAAGGAGGTCGTGGACGTGCAGTTGCGCCAGTGTTTGGAGAAATTGCCGGAGAGCACGCACTTCAATCTGATCCCCTACACCGCCGACCCGATCCCCTGGAAGAAAGGCCTGCAGCCCGCATCGAAGCGCAACACGGCCAAGGCACTTGATTGGTTCGAGTCACGCAAGGATTCGGGCACGGGGGATTTTTGGGATGCCTTCCAGTTGGCGCTCGAGGATCCCGCGGTGGATACGCTCATCATGCTTGGCGATGGCGCCCCCTCGGGTGGGGTGCGATTTCACTTCGGTTTGCTGCCCGGCCTGATTGAGCGCGAGGCCCGCGCACGGGGCGTGGCCGTGGATTCAATCCTTGTCACTAACCTGCGCATGGCCAAGGATTGCTGGGCCGCAGTGGGTGAGCGGACCGGAGGGCGGATGGTGACGGCGGAGCTGTGAGGTCGATGCCCTTGTCCCCCGGCTGCGAGCACGCGGAACGAGACCTCTATTTTCTTCGCAGCGGCAACGTGGCGAGGAAGGACAGCGTGACCAAAGCCATGGACGTGATGATGCAGCCAATCAAGCCGCGCACACCCATGCCTGCCGCCTGATAGACCAGACCTGACAGAAGCGTTCCTATGAGGCGTCCCAGGGCGTTGGCTGCATAGTAGAACCCCACGCGCAGGGAGACCCGATCGCCTTCGGCGTAGTGGACGATCAGAAAGGAGTGGATGGCGCTGCCGGTGGCGAAGATGGCGCCGAAAACAGTCAGGCCGATGACCAGACTCGCCAAGGGCGGAGCGCCGGATGCCAGCGCAGCACAAAGACCCGCCAGGGGTAGGAGTAGGAGCGCAGTCCAGCGCACCAGAGTCTGCCCACCCGGAGGTTGGGCTGAGTTCTTGGCAGATACCGCCCCTCCAACCCAGCGGGGTGCGTTGGCTTGGATAGATCCATATCCGATGACCCACACGGCGAGGAAAGCACCAATCTGCGTATGACTCCAGGCCATCTCCGTCGCGAGAAAGACCGGCAAGGCCACCACGAACCAGGCGTCCCGGGAGCCGAACAGGAAAACGCGTGCGGCGCTGAGCCAATTGATGCGTGGGTCGCTGGAGATCAGATGTCGCAGTGAGATCTTCTGGGATGCTCTTCCAGATGCGGCGGGGAGCCAGATCGCAGCCATGATTAGGGCCGTGATAATTCCCGCGGCAAGAGCTATGCAGGCACCTCGAAAACCGAGCTCTACGAGCAACCACCCTCCCAGGAAGAACCCAACTCCCTTGAGGGTGTTCTTCGATCCCGTCAGAAGGGAGACCCAGCGCATGAGCTTCCCCGAGTCCCCTGCGGGTACCACGAGGCGCACGTAGCTCTTGGCACTCATCTTCGTCAGGTCTTTGGCGACGCCGCTGGCCGCTTGGGCGGACAGAAGGAGGGGAAGGGTCAACCAGGGATCGGGTCCAGAGAGAACACCGAGAACAAGGAACTGGATTCCGAGTCCTGCCACCAACGTGGTCCTCAGCCCACTACGCGCTCCAATCCAGCCTCCCGCGAGGTTCGTCACCACGCCGGCCGCCTCGTAGAACATGAACAAGGACGCTAACGCCAGGGGAGACAGCCCGCGCCCATGGAGCTCGAGCAGGATGAGCATGCGCAGGGCTCCATCGCTCAGGGTGAAGACCCAGTACGCGGCTGTTACCAGGGCGTAGTGGCGCAGGCCTTCTTGGGGATCCCCTGGGGGTGTCTGCAATGGGCCAGCTAGCTCAGCAATTTGTGACGCTTGGACAGATAAGCGCGATGGGAATGGTGAAAGTCATCGGCTTTTGCATTGATCCTCACGGCGCCGAATATACCAGCACCGATGAAGACCAGGCCAAAGAGTGGGAAGAAGGCTGGTGCGCCCATATTCGCGGCGAACCCCATCCAGAGCAGGCCTGCAATGGTAGTCGACGCACCGACGCCGATCGCCGTTCCCTTCCTCGGAATGCTCAATTCCCCCTGATTTGACCTGACCATGAATTGCTCCCTGCGTCGCCGCCAGGATCGGTCGAGGTCTTCGACGGCAGACTGCTTCTTGAGGTATTTCAGATCCTCCGACATCTGGCGCGTGCGCTCCTGGATCTCCTCGATGGCCTCGGTGTAGGCCACCTTGTCGGTGTGCTGCACGGACAGCTGTGTCGAACAGAAGTTACAGGTGACGTACTTGGCCTTGGCCGGCACCTCCAGCGGTGCTCCACACTGATTGCAGTTAAGGGCGAGGAGTTTCATCTCCACGACATCTTATGCAACCCGGTGGGTGACTGCGACATCGCGTGTCGCAGTCACCCCGTAGCGCTCGAATGGACACTGTGCAAGCAATGGGCCCGGGCCTCCCTACTATCTACCTGCGGGGGGCCGGGTCGTAGTGATAGCGCACCTGCAGTGTTCCCCCCGTGGTGATGGCGGCCGTGTACACGAAGAAGAAGGAGCGAGAGTCCAGTTCAAATACGCTGTTTGCTGTAATGGACAGAGTGGCGAGCCCCGCTCCGGTGAAGGTGTCTAAGGTGTCGCTACCGGTGGACCTCCCGGTAACGGGGTTTGGGTTCATGCTCATACGATGAGTCAGAGCGATATCCCCCAAATCCAGGTGTCCATCTGCGGCAGGAGCCATCGGTGAGGCGCTGGGCAGGGTTTCGAAGCTGGAGGCCATGGTGTGTCCCGAGGAGGGCAAGGTCACGGTCAATCGGTCGGACGTGCCATGCAGGTAGACCGGGTGATCGTAACCGGCGTCGTCCAGTGATTCGTACCTATAGACAACCTGAGACTTGTGCCAGAGTTCAAACTCGACCCCGGTAAGTGTGCCCAGGGCGGGGTCGAACTGCGGAACTTGGATGTCAAACGTGGCGGCCTGTGGATTCGAACCCGGCGCCCCGTAGTTCAGTTGCTGTGTAGTGGCGGGTATGTCGACGGAGTACACCTGATCGGTGGACCCCGCATCGGTGCGCTCGGGTGCGAAAGTCACCAAGCAGATGGCTGCGGCAGCCGTACGCAAGATCCGTGACTGGAGTGGCGCGTTCGAACGGGCGCTTAGGCTTGCAGGACTGGCTGACGAATGTGACTGGGATGCTGACTGGGATGCTGACTGGGGTGACACCACGGGGAACTCCTGGGATCAATGGAGTCCGGCATCACTTGGCCGTGCTCCGGACTAGTTGGGTTAGGTGCCCTACAAGTCGGAGAATGGTTGCCATTCCTCAGGTTGTCAGATCCAAGCCTCCCGATTCAATTTCCCAGGCCTGAAGGAAGCAGGGCCATTTCCGCCATCACAAGGCCTATTCGCTTCGCTTGTGCCGGTGTCGTGCACGCGGGCGGCATGGCGTAAAGCACGTTGCCCAGAGGTCGTAGAAGCACCCCACGTTCGATGCTTGCCGCACGTAGGCCGGCGGACATCTTGGCCATGTAGCCCTCCTGATCACCTGCCGGGGGGCTCAGGTCGAGCGCCACGATGCCTCCCAATTGACGCAGATTACGGACGTTGGCCGAGCCCTCCAGGGACTGAAGCTCGCCCAGGATCGTCTTCCCGATGGTGTTCAGCTTTCCGGGCGTGTCTTCGCCCAGATTGATGTCCAGGGAAGCGAGGGCGACTGCACATCCGACGGGGTGGGCTGTAAAGGTGTGCCCGTGGAAGAATGCGCGGGCCTTGTCTTGGGATAGGAACGACTCGAACATTTCCTCGGTGGCCAGCGTGGCGGAGAGGGGGAATATGCCCCCCGTCAGGCCCTTGGCGAGGCAGAGGAGGTCGGGGGCTACGTCCGCATGGTTGCAAGCGAACAGTCGACCCGTGCGACCAAATCCTGTCATCACTTCATCGGCGATGAGAGGTAGCCCATGCTCCCGGGTGAGAGTGCGCGCGGCCTGCAGGAAACTGGCCGGGTGCATACGCATCCCGGCAGCCCCTTGCACCATGGGCTCGACAATCACTCCTGCAGCCTTGTTTCCCAACTCATCAAGCAGGGTGGCGAGCGCTTCAGAGTCGGGAGCACAGCGCCGCACCTCAAAGAGCAGGGGAGTGTAGGCCGCGAAGAAGGGGTCGGGATCGCTGACGGACATGCTCCCGAAGGTGTCTCCGTGGTAGGCGCCTTCCAAGGCCACAAACACACGGCGTTCGGGCTCTCCGCGTTGCACCCAACGCTGGTAAGCCATCTTCAGGGCGACCTCCACCGCGGTCGATCCATCGTCTGAATAGAAAACCCGAGTGAGTCCTGCAGGTGCAACTTCGCAGAGGCGTTCGGCGAGTCGCACAGCTGGCTCGTGGGTCGCACCCGCAAAGAGCACGTGGTCCAGCTTGCGCGCCTGCCTCTCCATGGCATCGATCAGCTCTTCCCGTCCATGGCCGTGAAGGATGGCCCACCAGGAGCTGATGGCGTCGATCAATTCACGGCCGTCTTCGAGGGTGAGGAGTGCCCCGCTGGCAGAGGCCACGGCCAGGGGTGGAGCGCTCTCCGCGCCGTGTTGGGTATAGGGATGCCAGCAATGGCGCGCATCCCGAGCAGCCAGCGAGAGGCTTGTACTCATCGCGTCGACACCACTCGCGTGGGCAGGACACAGCCTAGGTCCTGCTTCTCCAACCAGCTATCGAGGGCCTCGCTCCCCAAGGGATCGAGGAGCGGCAACTCAAGTACGGGCAAACGGCTCATGCGGGCCAAGGTGTCGTGGTTCGAGGGGTGGTGAGGGCCGACGAGAATTAGGGCGCGGGGTCGCATGTTTCTCCTCTCGAGGGCCTCAAGAGTGAGGAGCGTGTGGTTCAAGGTGCCCAGGCCGGAGCGTGCCACGAGGACGCAGGGCAAGCGGTGTCGCGCCAGCCAGTCGATCTGCAGGCACTCGTCGGTCAACGGAACTTGCACCCCGCCCGCAGGTTCGATCACCAGAATTCCAGGCCGCGTGAGGTGCTCGGTCAGAACCCGGTCGAGCTGATCCAGGTCCACTTCCCGTCCTTCGGCTCGCGCCGCTTCGTGGGGCGAGGCGGGCAGGTCAAAGGTGTAGCCGGGCGTAAGCACTTCTCCCGCGCTCAGGCTCTTCACCGTCTGCGTATCGCAATCAGGTCCGCTCTGGACGGGCTTCCAATAGTGAGCAGGGCCCTCCTTGCTTGCGGCGCGAAGTAGTGCGGCTGAGACGATGGTCTTGCCGACGTCCGTGTCCGTTCCTAGGACCACCAGAGGTGATGCGCCGGGGAGGGATTGCTCAACGGCACCGGCTGCGGGCAAGTTCAACTCCTTCAAAGTCGTCACCAGATCCCGCAGATCTGAAGGTTTGTTATGGCTGTGGCAAACCACCCGCAGACGCTCGGACCCGGGAGCTACCGTCGGTGGGCGAATAGCTCGCACGTCGAGTCCCTTGGCTCTCAGTTCCGTGCTGGCTTGGATAGCACGATCCAGGGAGCCTGTAGGGATGGGGACGATGGCCGCCGCAGGTGTGGGCAGTCCAAGAGCTTCTGCCAGGTCTCGCGCTAGGCCTAAAACTCGATCCCGGCTGCTATCCGCAGCGCGTGCCTGTTCGATGCCCGCCAAGAAGGCGCCGGCGACGGCAGGAGCCACGGCCGTAGAGAACATGAATCCTCGTGCACGATGCACCAGGTGATTACGTAGCGTCGTGCTGCCCACGACGACCGCACCCATGGCTCCCAAAGCCTTGCCGCCGGTCACGACGCGTGCGGCCAGCACGCTCGGGTCGCCATCGCTGGCAGCCCAGGCGCCAGCGCCCGCGGGACCCAGCAGACCCAAAGAGTGCGCCTCGTCCACGACCAGTGCCGCTCCGTGTCGGGCGCAGATTCGGGACCACAAGCCCAAGTCCGGCGCATCTCCATCCATGGAGTACACACCCTCCACCAAAACCAGCTTACGGCGCGCACCAGAGCCCTGTTCCAAGATGTGCTCGAGATGTTCGGCGTCCAGGTGATCGTGCACCTCGACGCGTGCTCGTGAGAGGCGCGCACCATCGATCAACGATGCGTGGTTGAGCGCGTCGGACACGACCAGATCGCCGGGGCCGACCAGTGCGGGCACGAGCCCTGTGTTGGCCTGGAAGCCCGAGGGGAAGAGCAAGCCATCCTCGGCGCCTAACCACTCTGCGGCAGCCCGTTCCACTTCGCGATCCAGTCCAGATCCGCCTCCCAGCAGGCGTGCCGATCTTCCGCCCGCGCCGTACTGCTCCGCCGCCCTGCTCGCGGCTTCGACCAAATGAGGGTCCTGCGCCAGATTCAGGTAGTCGTTGGTGACGAAGTCGACCATGCCCCCAAGGGCTTGCTCGCGGCGCGTCAGTCCTCGTGCTTCCCAGGCGGCAAGTTCCTGGGCCAGCTCCTGATCCAGGGCGCCCATGGGAATCAGTCGGAGAGGGGGGCGAGTCCCAGCTTTGCCAGGAGGGCCGCGTCCCCGCTGGGCTCGGGGTTGGAGGTCGTGAGCAGCTGCTCGCCGACGAAGATCGAGTTGGCGCCTGCCATGAAGCACATAGCCTGACCTTCCTCGCTGAGTTGTTCTCGGCCGGCAGACAAACGCAGCATGCTCTTGGGCATCAGAATGCGTGCAGCGGCGAGTACCCGAACCAGGTCAGCCCAGTCCACCTGCCCCTCGTCCTCCAGTGGCGTACCCTGGATGGCAACCAGGCGGTTGATAGGCACGCTTTCGGGCTGTGGGTCCATGCCCGCAAGCTCCGCCAAGAGTTCGGCTCGACCCATCTCGGTCTCACCGAGACCGAGGATGCCGCCGCAGCAGACTGCCATGCCCGCCGAGCGCACGTTGTCCAGAGTCTTGAGTCGGTCGTCGTAGGTGCGCGTGGTCACTACCTTGTCGTAGTGACTGCGACCCGTGTCCAGGTTGTGGTTGTAGTAGTCCAGTCCCGCTTCGGCCAACCGCTGAGCCTGGCTCTCGTCGATCATGCCCAGAGTGGCGCAAGTCTCAAGACCCAGCTCTTTGACCGAGCCGATCATGCGAAGCACCGAGTCAAACTGTTTGCCATCGCGTACCTCGCGCCAGGCGGCACCCATGCAGAAACGGTCGGCTCCGACTGCCTTAGCACTGCGAGCCGCTTCCAGCACGAGGCCTTCGTCCAGGAGCTTCTCCTTTTGGAGGCCGGTATCGAAGTGCGCGCTCTGGGAGCAGTAGCCGCAGTCTTCACTGCAGCCCCCGGTCTTGATGGAAAGCAACTGCGAACACTGCACGCGGCGCGGGTCGTGGTGCTGTCTGTGGACCGTCGCGGCCTCATAGATCAGCTCCATGAGCGGCTTGGCGAGGAGGTCGGCGGCAGCTTGAACCGCCGCCGCTGCGGGGGGTGCCGTCTGAGTGCTGGTGGAGGGCATGCGAGGATTCTAGCAGCGCGGACCATGGAGTGCGGCCTCCGACCACCAAGTCTGCTCTTGTCTGGATTTGACGGGGGGAGCCGCATGCCGTCAGGTATCCTGCTGCCATCATGATCAAGACTCTCCCGTCGCTCTTCGCCGTCCTGTTGCTCCTGCCCGCCTGCGTCTACAGCCAGGGCAACCGCCACCAGCTCCTGGATCCGGAGCTCATCGAGGCCCTGGAGCCCGGAGAATCCACTGCCCAGGACGTCGTGACCGCTCTTGGTGCGCCTACTGAAGTGGTGCAACTGGGTCGCCGCTCCGCCTACCGCTACGACGCCAGCGTGAGCAAGCAGGTCGGCTTGGTCCTACTCTTCGTCGCCCTCCACGGCAGTGACACCCAGGAAGATCGTGCCTGGTTTTTCTTTGATGAGGACGGCCTCTTGACCCACCGGGCGGCGACTTTTGCTGCTGCGAATGCGGATTTCTCCTTGCCGGTAGTTGGCGAGTGATTCGAGGAACGCAGCTTTCCGGGGTGGGCACTCGGCCCAGCTCCATCCAGGCACTTGTCCTGGTTATGGCAGCGTGTCTGTCGGGCTGCCTCAGCGCTCGGCTCGATCACACCACGCAAGATGTTGAGCCTCGAGTGGAAGGCTCTTTGCACGCACGCTCCAGCAATCTCGAGGACTGCTTAGAGGAGTTGGGGGCGCCCCTTCTGGTGCGCGAACACCTGGATGGAGCTTTGTTGGCCTGGGGTTGGTCGGATGAGCGCGCCTTCGGTCTGAACCTGTCCATACCCGTGGCGCGTGCCGCCCGCGCGAACCTGGGCTACCACCGCAGCTTTGAGGGCCTGCACGGCTTAGTCCTGCTCTTCGACGAGACCTGGGTCATGAAGAGCATGCAACGGGGCTACCTAGCTGAGATTCTCCCCGAGGAGCGGTTCCGCCCGTCTTTCATCGAGTAGATCGCACCCGATGGCCCTGCACCCCTCGACATGCCCGTTGGATTGCCCCGATGCCTGCGGGGTACTCCTGGAGACCGACGAGCACGGCCGCTTTACCGGTCTGCGTGGCAACCCGGACCACTCTTGGTCCGAGGGACACCTGTGCGGCAAGACAGCCATCTATCACGAGGTGGCTCTGGGCGCCAATCGTCTGAAGGTCCCCCTGGTTCGAAAGGGCGGAGAGCTGCGCGAAGCTTCCTGGGATGAGGCCCTCGATCGAATCGCGGAGGGTGTAGGAGATCTCGCCAATGAGGAACTCCTGGCGCTCTCTTACGCCGGCAGCATGGGCATGCTGGCACGCCACGTTCCGATGCGGGTGATGAATGCCCTTGGCGTACGCTCTACGGATGGTTCTATCTGCGACACCACCAGCGCGGAGGGCCATCAGGTGGTGCTTGGCGACGCGGTTGGCCCGGATCTTGAGACAGTCGTGGATGCCGACCTGCTGGTGATCTGGGGCTGTGATGCGCGGCGCACGATGCAGCACCTTATGCCCCGGGTGAAGCAGATTCTGCGTAACGACGGTCAGGTTGTGGTCATCGATGTCTATCGCACGGACACCTTGCGCATGGTAGAGGGCTGGGGCGGACGTGGCCTGATTGTGAATCCCGGCAGTGACGCCTCCCTCGCGCTCGGACTATGCGAGTTGGCTTTCCGAAATGGCAGCGCTGATATTTCCTTCTTGAAGGAGCAGTGCATGGGGGCTGCGGAGTTGCGCGCCGAAATAGCCGGGGCTTACCCACTGGAGCGCGTTGCCGGGGACACGGGCTTGGCGGCTGCGGATATCGAGTGGCTCTCGAATTGCCTAGCAAACTCAAGAGAGGCTTGGATCAAGACGGGTATCGGCTGGAATCGGCGTCGCAACGGAGCCATGTCCATGCGCGCCGTGTGCTCCCTGGCGGCCGTGCTCGGTATTGCCGGACGCCTACACTTTGAGAGCGGAGATCACTTTGGCCTCGACAGTAATTGGCTCTCCCAGCCGGAGCGTATGGGAGATCGCGGACGCGAGCCCATCCGACACATTGAATTGGGCCGCGAATTGGAAGCCGGTCATTTCCGAGGGGCCTTTGTCTGGGGCCACAACCCGGCCGTGGTTCTACCGGAATCGGGCCGCGTACGAGCGGGTCTTGCCCGGGATGACCTGTTCCTTGTCGTCCACGAGCTCGTTCTCACGGAGACAGCCCGCCTAGCGGACGTGGTGCTCCCCGCAACGGCTCTGCCCGAGTACACCGACGTGTTCAAGAGCTACGGACACCGTGTGATGCAAATCAGTCGCAAGGTCTGCGATGCACCTGACGAGCAGCGCAGCAATTTGCAGACCTTCGCCTCTATCGCCGAGCGCCTGGGCTTGGATGAAGATCTCTTCCGGCTCGATGAAGAGGAACTCTTGACCGGGTTCCTGCAGCACCACCGTAGCCGTTTCACGGACGAAGAATTTGAGCGTCTGCAGCGTGGAGAGCCTGTAAAGCTCCAACCCAGGATCGGTTGGGCCCGCGGAACGCCGAGCGGACGTATCGAATTGGCCAGTGAGCAGTGTGAGGAACAGGGGCAGGGGCGGGTGGCTGCCTACGTGCCCGACGACGGTTGCGAGATGGCGGGCCGCTTTTGGCTGCACCCTACGCCGAGTGTGGCGACTCACAACTCGACCTACACACGCTCGGATCGTCATCTACGACGCGCGGGCAGCCCGCAAGTGTGGGTGCATCCCGATGACGCTCAAGAGCTTGGGCTTACCGTTGGGCAGGGCGTCCGTCTACACAATGAGGTTGGCTCGCTGACCTTGTCGCTCGCACTGAGCGATGACGCTCCGCGCGGGATGGTGCGACTCGAGGGGTTTCCCGATCCCGCACAAATCCCAGAGGGCCTCTCGACCAATGCGTTGACGCGCTCCGCCGGTAGCGATCTAGCCGCGGGCTTCTGTCAGTTCAGCGCACGGGTGGATCTGTCACCGGCCTGAAGATTCCCCGGCATCCTTCGCGGCTTGGTAGCCGAGTAGGGTGGTCCGTGCGCATTCGGCCCAGGTGAGCTCCCGCGCACGGCGCGCACCCTTCTCGATGTACTCCTGGCGCATGGCTTCGTCGGTCAACATGCGGCGCGTTGCTTCAAAAATACGTTCCACATCCGTGGGTTCCACGAGCAGGGCTGCATCACCGCAGACCTCGGGGATGGAGGTCACGATGGAGCTCACCACTGGGGTACCACAGGCCATCGCCTCTACCGGCGGCAAGCCAAAGCCCTCACTTAGGCTGGGCCACAGCAGAACGTCGGCCTCGGCGTACAGGCGTACGAGTTCCGCATCACCCACCTCTTTGCGCCACTCGATCCGATCGGCGACGGGTGACCTTGATAGGGCGATTTCGAAGTCCTCGGATCCATATCCGGGAGGTCCCACCACGAGCCAGTGGTGGGGGAACCCATCGCGTACCAAGTGTTCAAACGCGTACAGCATGCGCAAGTGATTCTTCCGGCGATCCACACGGCTTACGGTCAAGACGAATGGTGTCGACGGGCGAGGGAAGCCACCCGGGGGGAGGTGAGCCAGGACGTGATCGCAACCGAGGGGCGTGACGAAAACGCGCTCTGGTGACACGCCGAGAGACATGACCACTTCTGCTCCAACGTAGCGGCAGGGCACGAGCACGAGCTTGGCGCGGGCGACCATGGCCTTGGCGGATGCCGTCATTCGCACAGCGGCTTCCGGATCCATGAAACCGGGCCCCTCTGGGTTGTTTGCGTCGAGTGCCGGAATGCAGTCAAAGATTGTGACGACCTCCGCGGCCTCGCGCACGTGCAGTAGGTTGGGTTGAGTGTGGTGGTAGACCTCACACCCGCCGACCAGATCGTCCACACCCTTGCCCATCTTGTTCAGCAACCAGGGCAAGGCGCGAGAGGGGAGCCGCAAGCGCAACAGCTCGGCGCGGCTTTGCTCTAGGCCCAGTTCTGTCCGTGAAAATCGCGGCCCGCGTAGGGTGTAACCGAAGAGACCCAAGTTCGGATCGAAATTCAGTTCATGAAACGCGCGGACTAACTCGCGCGTGTAGCGCCCGATTCCCTCGCGGTTTACGAGGGCGGGCCGGTAGTCGAGACCAATACGCATGGGCTGTCAGTGTAGCGGCGCGCGGGGCGGGCGAGGCCCCCCGGTGCTGCAACTACCCACTCAGTACGGATCGAGCCCAAAGACTCAGTCCATAGCCGAGGGCGAAGCCCAGGGGGCCCCCGAGCCAGAGCCAGGCTTTCCCAGGAACGGTCGGTCTTGCGCCCATTTTCACTAGGGTCGCTGCGGCGCCCAATACCACCCAGGCTTCAGTGACTAGCGTGGCCAAGGCGGCTCCTTCGATTCCCATGCGGGGCACGAGGAGGGAATTGCCAAGTAGGTTTATGAACAGTCCTATGGCGGCGATGCGTAGAACCGCGGTTGAGGAGCCCGAGGCCACTAGCGCTGTGAGCAAGGGGGCCCCCGCGTACACCGCCAGGCCGCCAAGCATCAACCAGCGGAGTGCGGGAGCTGCGCTGGTGAAGCTCGCACCCTCGCCGAACAGGCCCAGGATGGGTTCCGGTAGCCCCCAGACCGTGCCCGTTGCCAGTCCACCTATCAGGAACATGGGCGCAGCCAGTCGGGCCACTGCGGGCCCAAGTCTGCCCGCATTGTGCTCGCGCGTCAGCCAGGGCAGTGACGCCATGGCTGCATAGACGGCAGCCATGATGCCGAAGGACATGAGACGTACGGCCAGGTTGTAGCGGCCGAGCTCTTCCTGGCCGCAGATCGGGCGTACGAATGCGTTGTCAATCCAGAAGTAGGTCTGCTGGCAGAGGCCGGCTAGTCCGATGGGGATGGCCTCGCGAAGCAGTCGGAGTGCGGATTCGGGCTTGGAGTGAGGTTTTGCGGGTGGCAAATAGCCACGGCTGACCAGATGAAGGATCACGTTGCCCAAGGTGCTTCCGCCGGCGACAGCCAGGAGGAACGGTGCAGGGGAGGAGACGCCGCCCGCTACTGCACATAGAACGAGAGTCAAAGAGCTGGTGGCAGCGATGGCGCGCACCAACACCACCCGCGCCCAGGAAATGTGGTTCTTGAGGACGGTGGTGGTCAGCTCGAGCGTATGAGTCAGCGGGTAGAGGGCGGCAAGTAGAATCCACCCAGCACCCTCCTCGTCCAGGCCCCAGGTCAGTAAGCCGACGGCAACTAGGCCCAGGGAGGCGGTTGCCATCCGTACCCGTCGGGCCGCCGTGAGAACCGGTCGCAGTCGGCCTGGGTCGGGAGCTGTCCAGCGAACGGTAACCTGGCCCGTTCCAAGGTCCACGAAGCTGTCGAGGATCAGGAAGAGAGCTAGGTAGAAGGTGAAGCGTCCGAACTGGGAAGTGTCCAGATGCCGCGAGAGGACGTAAAGCGTTACTAGGGTGCAGGTCGAACCCCACAGCCGACCAAGCACAAGCCATCCCGTGCTGTTCCATACCTGGCGAGGGACGGGGCGAGGAGGCGAAGAGTCGGGACGGTCCACAACCAGAGCCTACGGGCTCAGGCTGTCAGGGTCGCCCGCACTTGACGAATGACCTCAGGAACTCGCGCCGGCGGGCCGAATAACTTGGGCTTCCTGCGAACCGTCCATCCAGCGCCGGAGTGCCTCTTCGAGATCATGAGGCTTTACAGGCTTGGGCACAAAGTCGTCCATGCCCACGTGGTTGCAGCGATCGCGGTCGGCCTGATTGCCACCCGCAGTCATGGCGATAATGGGCACGTGACGGGTGCTGCCGGCCTCGCCCTGACGGATGCGCAGCGTTGTCTCCCAACCATCAAGTACCGGCATGCGGCAATCCATGAGGATCGCGGCGATCCGCTGCTTGGCGATTATGGCAAGGGCCTCTTCACCATGCTCGGCGACCTTACAGTGAAAACCCAAGCGTTCGAGCAGCGCGACGGTTACTCGTTGATTGAGGGCGTCGTCCTCGACAATCAAGACAGTGCCTGGGGGTGCCGCATCCGGCTCTCCTGCGAGGGCTGTCTCGGGTAGAGCCACAGGGGTAAGTGCGAACTGCGGCTCGGACTCTCCGGTGTGGTGGAAGTGTTCGTCCTGCTGCTCATCCTCGGCTTTGATGATCTGCTTAGAGCGTTTGTCCCGAATCCGTGACCAGGCAGCGGACAAGGCCAGAATCGCGAGTGCGGCAAAGGCTAGAACCCCGGAGGTGTTCGTGCGGGTGGCCCAGACGTCCGATACGTCCCGGGCTATCCACAGGCCTCCTGCTTCGAGCCCGTGTACGTGAGTGAGGTAGTCGCCGGTGAGATCCGAACGGGCCAGCGAGGCGCGCACCGGAACCCGTGCCGGGAGGTGACCATCTCGGTCAAAGGTGGCAAAGGGTGCACCGCCAGAGTCGAAGAACACGGCGCTGCGAACAAGCTCTTCGCGATACAGGGTGGCCAGAATGCGCTCCGCCTCGGGCCGATCGCGCATGGTGATCGAGTCATTTCCAAGCTCACCGATAATGCGTGCGAGACACGCCAACTCGGAGGTGTGGCCCTCCAGTGCGTTATCTTGGACACGTACCACTTCCACAGTACCTATTGTTCCGAGGGCCACGATCAGGCCCACGGCGAGTAGCCATCCGCGGGTGCGGGGGCGGTCGGAATTCAGGGAGGAAGTATGCAACGGTTGGGGGGGGCGGTGAGGGCTGCCCCTCTCGGTGGGGGCCCACGTGCCGAATTGCCGGAGTCCTTATCCTCTCATTCGTCCCCTTCCGTAGGCCTTCTTGAGGTCCAGGGCTTGCTTGGTGGGTCAGATCCCCCTTCGGGACTTTGTATTTGCCCCTGGAGGTGCTTCAACAGCCCCATTCCAAGACATTCCCCCTCCTGGGTACCGTGTGCTTGTCGAAACTCGTGATCGTGCCTGTGCTAGTGCGTGGAGTGCGCGGGCCTCTGCTTGAGAGCGCCCCGGGCGTTACACTCACGCCGCCTGAATTCTGAGCATGATCCCCATTCGCCAGCGAACCCTCCTGATATTGCTTTGCGCGGCTCTCGCGACGGTCGGAGTTTTCATCCAGGGGATGCTCCAGCCGGAGCTTGCACCTTTGGATCCTGGGGATTTTTCGGGGATCCAGGCGCCGGGCCCCGAGATCGCTACGCCCATCGAACCCGTGTCTCCGATCATGCAGGCGCCCGGGGATGTACGCGAGGCAAGCGTGCAAGGCACGACGGTGATCCACCCGCTTGAGGTGGAGCTGACCCTGCTCGAGCGGGGCTCCCTCGATGCTCTCCATGGCATTCAGCCGGTGGGCAGCGGTGCATCGGCTCGAATCAATGGGACTCTTCTTGGCGATAGAGGTGCGCCGGTGACCGGGACCGTGACCTTCACAGCGGGCCCCAACCGTGGCCGTGTACTGCAGACCGATTCCACCGGCAATTTCGGGGCGTCCGACCTCTACCAGGGGCTGTCCATTGTGCTTGTGGAGAGCGACAGAGGGATCCGTTCGGAGCGCGAAGTGATGCTGCGCCAGCTTGGCACTTCACGCCTCGACGTCTCCCTTAGTCGAGGAGACTCCTGTGTGGTGCGGGGGTTCGTACGTGATAGGGCGGGAGAGCCCATCGGCCAGGCGAAGGTGCGCATGGATGCGCAGGAAACGTTGAGCGATGAACTTGGGGAGTTCTTTTTCCCGCGCATCTCGCCGGGCAAGGTCCTGGTCGTTGTGACTAAGAATGGCCGGGCGAGTTATCGCGAGGAGCTTTACATCCCACGCAACGGGGCAATCAAGCGCGATAAGCTGACTTTCGTTCTCGAAGAGGGCGTTTCGCTGACCGTTAGTGTCGAGGGTTTGGTGGGGTCCAAAGCTCCGTCGCTGGCGTTCGTGTTTCCCATCGGGGTGCAGCGCGTCAATGCGGTCCGGGGCCAAAGGACTTATCCTTGGCACTTGGTCAACCCGATCGTGATTCAACCAGGGAGGTCCGTTCAAATTGATGGTCTGCCCGCGGGGCACGTGAGCCTGATGATCTTTCATCCTGGCGGAACGGGTTCACCTGCTTTGGTGAACAAGAAGCTGTTCGCGGGGCGTGGCAACCAGCATGGGTTCGTGCTGAAGAAGGCGCCCACACTGCGCGGCCAGGTCACCATGCCAGACGGCTCACCTGCGGCAAAGGCCGTCGTAGGCCTCGATGCTCCTAACGTGGGGCTGGCTACGACCAAAGTCATGCAGCAGAAATTCACTCACAATCTGAGCATGGTTCTGCCCCATCTCCCTGCCGGCCGCCAGCGTGTGGAGTGTGATGAGAAGGGGCGCTTTTCGTTGACGCTGCACCCCACGATATCCAAGGGTTACTACCTGAGTGCGCTGAGCGCAGACGGAACCCTAGAGGCGAGACGCAGTGTGGGCGCTGAGCCGGGGGAGGTGGACCTTGTGCTGAATGAAAAATTGAGCGCCTCTGGAACTCTAGAAATTGGCTTGGCCGGGCGGTTCCAAGGCTTGCCGGTGAAGGTCACGCTCAAGGGCAAGCCCGGCGAGGTGACCCTGCTGGACCCAGCGGATTCACTCCTGGTCGACGGCCTAGAACCGGGCGTCTGGCGCGCGGAGATCTGGTGGAATCACGACCGTTTGGAGCGGGCCCGTCAATTCGAGGTGGTATCCAAGGGGACGGCCTCGTTTGGCGTGGTCTTGCCTATCGGAGCCCTCGAAGGGCAGAGCGCTGAGGAGCGGAGCCGAGCGGGACTGTCGGGCCCTGGTGGAGCCTCCACCCTGCCCGGCAGCCGATAGTTCCGGGGACGCGCACGTGGCGTAAGCGAACGCTACCATGGAGCGCCAAGCCCCTTTGCCAAGCACACACTTTCCTTTGAAGACCCTCACCCTCGACGGCACCTCCCTGACCCTGGAAGACCTGGCGCCCCTGGTGCGAGGCGAGGACCTGCGTCTGTCCATTACGCGTGAGGCACGCGCTGCGGTGCGTCACTCGCGCAAGTTCGTGGACGAGATCGTTCGCAAGGGGACGGTGGTCTACGGCGTGAGCACTGGGTTTGGAAAGCTCAAGAGCCAAGCCATCGACCCTGGCGATTTGCGTGAGTTACAGGTCAATTTGATTTTGAGCCACTGCGTGGGGGTGGGCGAGCCCATGCCCTTGGAGGAGGTTCGCATTGCGCAAGTCCTGCGACTGAACAGCCTACTTCGGGGATACTCGGGAGTACGCCCTTCCCTTGTGGACGCGCTCATCCGCATTTTCAACGCGGGTTTCATACCCGAGGTCCCGCGGCAGGGATCCGTCGGCGCCAGCGGAGATCTGGCCCCCCTGTCTCACATGGCGGCTGCCTACATGGGGCATGGCTACGCTTGGGTCAGTGGCAAGCGCCGGAAATCGCGCGCCGCTTTGAAGTCCATTGGCGAGCAGCCTCTTGAGTTGGCCGCCAAGGAGGGACTGGCCCTGATCAACGGCACGGAGATCATGAAGGCTACGGGCGTTGTCACGGTGCTTGGCGCCCAGAACCTCTCACGGGCAGCAGATGCCGTGGCTTCGTTGACCATTGAGGCGCTCCTGGGAAGCGCTAACCCATTCCAGGCCATTTTGGCGGACATTAAGGATAACGATGGCCACCGCCGTACGTCGGCCAACGTCCGTCGCTGCCTGGCCAGCTCCCGCGTGCTCAAGTCCCACGTTTCATGTGATCGTGTGCAAGACCCGTACTCGTTGCGTTGCATCCCGCAGATCCATGGTGCCTTCAAGACGGCTCTCGAACACGTAGCGTCCGTACTCAGCTCAGAACTGAATGCGATCACGGACAACCCCATCATTGATCCAAAGAGCGGAGATGTTTTTAGTGCGGGAATGTTCCACGGCCAGCCCCTGTCCATGATTCAGGACTACCTGGGCCTCTCCCTGGCTACCATCGCCAACGTCTCTGAGAGGCGCATCGAGCAACTGGTGAACCCGGACCTCTCGCACTTGCCGGCATTCCTCTCGACCAAACCGGGCCTGCACTCGGGCTTGATGATTGCCCAGTACACGGCGGCTGCCCTTGCCAGCGAGAACAAGATCCTGGCTCACCCGGCCTCCGTCGACACCATTCCCACCAGTGCCAACCAGGAAGATCACGTCTCCATGGGCGTGACGGCCGTACGTAAAGCGCACTCGATTCTGGCCAACTGCGAACAGGTCGTGGCCATCGAATGGATCTGCGCGGCACAGGCGCGTGAATTCAACTCCGAGGTGCGAGCAGGCAAGGGGGCACAGGCGGCGTACGATTTCTTGCGCGAGCATGTTCCGGCGCTGAATGGCGACCGCTATCTACATCCGGACCTGATCACGGCCCGGGACCTGTTGAAGGACGGGCAATTGGTGAGCGCCGTTGTGGGCGCCGTCAAGAAGCTTGAGGCTTAGCTCCCGGGTCTTTGCACCAGAGCTCAGCAAGGACCAAGAGTCCGATCAGGACCATGGCGCCTGCGTGGGCCGCGCCACCCAACACGATAAGGATGACGAAGCTGGCGGATTCACGGGCCAGCCACCAAGCGGCCAAGTCAAACAGCAGTCCGCCGCTTGCGGCGAGGGCGAGGCCACCTTTCAAGCGCGGACCGAAGCGTGTGGCGAAGATCAGGCCTACAAGCAAGAGGGTGATGGTCGCCAGACCCAGGGAGTGTGCATGCGTCGAGGCGATCAGAAGCTTGATGTCCGACGGGGAGATCTCGCGGCTGAAGGCGACGGCCCGAATGTCGTCTAGATATTCGAGCGGGGGATCGGCCCGGAGTTCTGGGGCTGCCGTTCTGGAGTGGCAACTGACGCATGATGCGTCGAGTAGATCAGCGGGCACTTCGTCCCCTAGATCCAGATTGTCCCAGTTGGGAACGATCTTGTCGGGGTCTCCTTCAAGCCACTGTAGGAGCGCCGTCTTTGCCCAGTCTTCCAGTGGCTCTTGCCCTTCCAATTCGGCCGGGTGATCGGCATTCAGCGCAAGCAGGAGAGGGGCCTGACTGTTGACACCATGGTAGGCCCCCTCGATGTCGGTCATGGAGAGACCTTCTCGCCCGTCCCGGTTCTGGTGGTGCTCGCTCATGTGCAAGCCTGAGACCAGATAGCCGCCGAGGACGACAAGGATCAGAAAAGAGAGAGAGAGGCGTGCTGCCAGGGGTAGTTGGCGCAGACGCAAGGGGTGGTTCGACATAGGAAGTTGGCTACTCGAGACTGAAGTCTTTCTCGGGGATGGCTACCTCAGTGCCGGTGCGGATGGCTTCAGCGGCTCGGATGGCAACGGCGGCGGCCCGCAGACCTTCCTCAGCAGAGCAACAGGGCTCGCTATCTTCACCTACCGCCACAAGGAAATTCTCCATGGCGTAATAGAGAGGGGGGTGGGGGAGCCCGATGCCTTCTTTGAGCTTGCCTTGCGCGGCGAGTTCGGTAGCACCGGCGATGAGAATGATGCCCTCGTCTTGATGGAACTGCTGGCGTGTGGCGTAGACCTCCCACTCGAAAGTGGTGGCGTCAGCCTCTTTGAACATCCACGCGTGGGTTCCAGCGAGCTTGACCGTGCCCATCGTGCCGGCCAGAAGGGAGTACTCACCTTCAAAGGAGGTGCCCAGGGAGGCCTCCCACTGACTGCGAACGCCGCCGGGGAACTGGAATTCACAGTGCACCGTGTCCGCCACTTCGCGGCCATCCTTCCAGGCTAGGATCTCGCCCGTGCCGCGGACTGACGTCGGGTATTGGCCGGTGAACCAGTGCAGAGCATCGAAGTGGTGGGTGCCCACCTCGCCAACGAGGCCCAGGGAAATACTGGGGTCCAATCGCCAATTGAGGAACTTATCGCGCGCCGGATCCGATGTGGGTGTGCGCCAGGAGGTCTTCTTCTTGAATTGGCTGCGCAGGCTCAGCGTGTCCCGGATGGCACCCGTGCGGACAAACGAGCGCGCCAGGCTGTAGACCGGATTGGATCGGCCGGCCATGCCTGTCTGGAACTTGCCACTTGCGGCACGGGCGGCGCGTGCGATGGCCTTGGCATCTTCAAGCGTGTGCGCCAGAGGGGCCTCACAGTACACGTGCTTGCCCGCATCCAGGGCGTCTTCGCAGAGGCTGCGGTGCTGGTGCGTCGGCGTTGCAATGAAGACCGCATCGAGTTGACCCGCTGATTCCAGCATGGCCTTGTGCTCGGAGTAGAGCGTGGCTTGTGGTGCGCGTCGCTTGGCGCCGGACAGGCGCCGGGCGTCGCTGTCGCAAACGGCAGCGAGGGTGACATCCTCGAACTTACCCAGCTCTCCCATTATCTTGCGCCCCTGTCGTCCGGCACCAATCAGGCCGACACGCAACGGTGCGCTAAGGGACCGCGGGGTGGCGGAGAGGTCGGGCTGAAAGGCAAAAGCTGCTGCAGCGCCAGCGGCACCCTTAAGGAAGGATCGTCGATCGGAAGAGGTCATACGGTTTGGAGAGGTGTGGCTTGGCGGGATTGGGGGATGTCACAGAAGCCACTGAGGCCCGTGCAGGTGATACGAGGTCTGTGGAACCAGTGGGTCGGGACGCGTTCGTCCTCCTGGTCCGTCATGCCGATGAGGGATTCCATGTGAGGGGGCAAGCCTTTGGGATCGGCATTCACTAATAGAGCGGTGGACCAAGCGTCCGCCTCGGCTGCGCTTCGGGAGAGGGTGGCGGCGACCAGTGCTCCTTGGACGGGTAGGCCTTCGCGTGGATCCAGAACGTGGTCCACTCGCCGTCCCTCGTGCTGCACCGAGCGAGCCCCCGGAGCGGACACGGCCAGGCAGTCATCACAAAGGAGCACTCGCGGTGCATTGGGACCTGCACCAAGAGCGATGGGCCAACCTTCACGGCCCAGGGGATGGCCGATGGCGGCCACCGTGCTTGTTCCGCCGTGCATCAGGGCGCGGGTAATGCCCGCGTCGCGCAGGACCTCGATGGCTAGATCGAGAGCATGCCCCTTCGCGATGGCTCCCAGGTCGAGGGCCGTGCCGGGTGCGCTGAAGGCGATACGCCGGTCGGCCAAGAGTTGCACGCGCTTCTTCCAACCCACGCATTCGCGCGCTTGTTCAAGAGTGAGTAGTGGGGTGGTGGCCGTCTCGTCGTGGAGCAGGTACGCCCGCATTAGCGGTGCGATCGTGGGGTCGAAGGAGCCCTCGGTGGCCTCGCAAACTTGAGCGCAGAGCTCGAACAGAGCAAAGGTCTCCGGATCCACACTCACGGGCTGCTCAGCCGCATTGCGTTGAATGTGGGACAGTAGGCTGTCACGCCTGAAGAGGGAGAGCCGGGCGTCGACCTGCTCTACCTCCGCCAGGGCCACCTCCCCTGCGGCACGCAGGTAGGCTTCGGCACCAGGCCCATCTTCATCGCCCTCAAGAACGAGCTCGAAGCGCGTTCCCATGGCGTGCAATGCTAGTCGCACGAGCATACTTACTTGGAGCCCCTACTCGCGTGCGTATTCGCGGGTCTGCGGGTCGTACGTCCACGTGCCGCCTTCCCACATGGCCTTGGTGGACAGATCCACCGCAACCATGACCTTGGCCGCCAGATCCACCTGGCTGATGTTCTGCTCGCGGGTGCGGATGCAGTTGATCCAGTCCAGGCGCAGGGTCGGCTGGTCGTGCACCTCCTTGCATTGGATCGTGCGTGGCTCGATATCCTCGGCGTAGGGGTGCTCGGGGCGGATCTCGCAGTTGTTGCTGCCCAGAAAGATATTGGCGCGGTTGCCGCGGATGATCACGGGCAGGCCCGTGGCGTTGATCGTGGATCCGGCCACGATCATGGTGTGATCCTTCTCCATGCCCACGTTCAGGAAGACCTGATCGTGGTTCTCCATGTCGTGGTCAATGAAGTGCCCGCCGATGGCGGCTACACGGGTCGGCCAGCCACGGTCAAGCGCGTACATCATGGGCGTAATCATGTGCACCAGCAGGTCGCCGATGATGCCCGTGGAGAAATCCTTATAGCGGCGCCAGCGGTGGTAGAGCTTGGGGTCCCATTCGCGTAATCCACGTGAACCACACCAGGCCTCCCAATCCAGGGTCTCACCGGGAATCACTCGCTCGTCGATTTTGTAGTAGTTCCACTCGCCCGCGGGCGTGTTGCGGCAGTAACTCGTTTGGGAGAGGGTCGGGTGCCCAATTTCACCTGCGGCGATGAGCTCCTTGGCCTTCTTGTACTTCTCCAGCACCATCTTCTGAGTTCCCACCTGAAGACGCATGTGCGGGTTGGCCTCCATGGTGTCCACCATCCAAAGGGCCTCTTCGATGGAGGTCGTCATGGGCTTCTCGCAGTAGACGTCCTTGCCGGCTGCGATGGCATCCATGGCCATTTGCGCGTGCCAGTGCTCCGGCGCGGCGATCAGCACCCCATCGATATCTTCGCGCGCCAGCAGGTCGGTGTAATTGGCGTAGGTGTCGACCTGCACGCCGCTCTGATTCGTCCGGGCGGTATTGGCCTTCTCCTCCAGCCAGACGGAATTCACGTCGGCGAGGGCAACCACCTCAAAGTGAGCATCCTTGTTCTTGATCTGGCCCATCATGGAGCCCAGGTGACCGCCGCCCATTCCTCCGGTGCCTATCAGGCCGATGCGTACCGGGGTGCCCTCGGGGATCGGGCTCTTGTCGGGCGCTTTGGCAATCTCACTCCGCCCTGCTGTCTTGGTTCCAGCGCAGGCAGTGAGGGAGAAAGCTCCAGCAGTAGCTGCGGACGTGGTCAGAAATTCGCGACGGGTGGAGTTGCGGCGGGTGCGGGTCATGGGCGGGGAGAGGGGAGAGGGCCTGTGTACGGGAACTGAGAGGAGATCTTACCCCCCGGAGTTCAATCTGCGGGTGGCGAATCTCGGATGGTCTGCGTAGCCTCGGTAACCTTCGTACTGATCCGGACCAAACCTTCGAGCTAAACAATGACCGCACCGATCCTCCTCGCCTGCCTTCTCGCTGCAACATCGCCGTCTCAGGCCTCCGATGGATGGAAGACGGTTTTCGACGGACAGAGCCTGGAGGGTTGGACCACCGTGGGGGGGCGCTACGACGGTAAGGCTGTCTGGACGGTGGAGGAGGGCGTGCTCGTGGGACGCGAGGGCGCGGGTCACGCTGGTGGGCTGATCTACACCGAGAGGGACTATGCGGACTTCGTGATCGAGCTCGACGCCTGGATCAGCTACCCCTTTGACTCAGGGGTGTTCGTACGCATGCGCCCCGATGGAAAGAAGGGAGCGCAACTGACTCTGGACTACCGACCGGGCGGTGAAGTGGGAGGAATCTACGCGGACGGCTTCTACTACCACAATCCAGCGTCCAAGGAGGACTGGGTCCGGGATGGATGGAACAAGGTCAAGGTGCGCTGTGCCGGCCAGCCGATGCATCTCTCCATGTGGTTGAACGGCGTTCTCGTCACCGATTACCTGTTGCCGGAGGACGGGGGCAACTGGGCGCGCAAGGGCAAGATAGGCTTGCAGGTTCACGGCGGCAGCACCGCGCCGCCCACAAGCAAGGTCATGTTCCGAAACGTGCGTGTACGTGAGCTTCCATCCAATGCGGGCAAGTATTGGGAGCAGGATAAGGCAGGTCGGAAGAGCTTGACCGCTGCAGGTGAGGCCATGGGTTGGCGCGCGCTGTTCAACGGTGAAGATCTGACCGGTTGGGATGCGGCAGGAGATGGGAGCGGCTATCGGGTCCAGGACGGGGTACTTGAGTTCCTTACCGCGGGCAATTCGCCTCACCTAGCGACGGAGAAGGACTACACCGATTTTCAACTGCGCATGGACTTCCAGACATCCGCCATGGCGAACTCGGGCCTTTTCTTGCGGGCCGCGCGATCGGGCGGTAACCCGGCCTTCTCGGGCTGCGAAATCCAGATCCTCGACGACTTCAACTGGGAGAAGGAGACCGGATCCAAATTGAAGCCCTATCAGTTCAGCGGAAGCCTCTACGGGTCGGTGGCCCCGGGAGTGACCAACGCACTCAAGCCATTGGGTGAGTGGAACACTCTAGTGGTGACCTACAAGGGCACCCGGATTCTAACGGCCTTGAATGGACGCATCCTCTACGACGTGGACACCCTTGAGTTGAAGCCGGAGCAGGGCGCGGCCTGGAAAGACCGTGCATCGACGGGCTTCATCGGTCTGCAGCGTCACGCGCCGGGAGGCGCGGTGGAAGGCGATGCCTACGCGCGGTTCCGGAACCTCTATATCCGCGAACTGTAGTCTCGAGCTACTGGCAGAACAGGACCTGTAGGCCGTCTGAGAAGTTGTACCCGCCTCCAGCGGAGCCCTTTTCCCGGTACCAGAACTGGAAGTTCCAAGTTTCTCCGTTGGCGATGGGCCCACTGCTTGGAAGGTTCGTGAAATCCAGGCCATAGATGGCCTGACCGAGGGGATCCGTCTGGAGCGCCGGAAGCCGATGGAGGTTTCCGCCCAAGCAGAGGAATCCGTTCCCCAGGGGCTTTTGCTGCTGAGCGTCGCCGTAGAAGAACAATCCGAACTGGTTGGGGACGACACCGGTACAGACCAAGGTCATGGAGTTCTGCAGGACATCTGTGGATCCAGTCCACCCCATGACGGCTCCCGGACCAGCTGAGTTGGGTGCGCCGATGCAGAAGTTGATGGGATCGTTGCAGGCGTTAAGATCAATGTAGGTGACCGCCACGTCGTCTACAGCCGCTTCCACAATGGAGCCGCTGCCCAGGTCCGAGGCCACAAAGCGCAGCCGCATCTGGGAGGTCACGCTTATGAGGGACTCAAGGTCCAACTCCGCCGCGATCCAGCCTCCAACCGTGTCGGCGCCCGTGGGGCCCAGCAACTCGGCAGAGACCCACGAGGCTCCACCATCATTGGAGACGTCCACTGCGAAAGTATCCGCACCTGGCGAGCCGCCCTGGTTATTGGAGTACCAGCGCCAGTAGCTCACGCGCGCGGCTACGGAGTTGGATAGGTCGAAAGTGGGGGAGAGCAGTGTGGTGCTTCCTCCATCGACGTCATTATCGCCCACCGATCCGCCGGCAGATCCTTGGCCCGTGACCCAGCACTTGAGATTGGTGGCACCGCTGGTGTGATCATCTTCGGTTTGGGCTGCGGTGCCGCGTGGGTCCACTCGAGTCCAGAGGCCTGTGCTGGCATCGTTCGGGGTCCCAAGTCCCCAGCCTTCGTCGTTGCCTGCTTCGAAGTCGAAGGCTGCGAGTGTGACTTGTGTTCCCACGAGCAGTTCGCTCGGGAAGGACTGGGAGAACCCGTCATGGGTCAATGTGATCGTATAGGGGATGGTCGTGCCGCTAGGCGTTCCGGGAGCGATTTCGAAACGCAGGGGCGTGGCGTTTTGCCCGCTCGTGAATCCGGTCAGGGATCCAATGGACGCCGTCGGCGTGGTGAGGCTGACGAATGGGCTTGTGCTGGTCAGCAGTAGATCCACAGAGCTCGCCGTACCCGCGCCGCTGTTGCGCCCTCCAACCGTGAATTCCACGCCTTCTCCAGCTTCAAAGGAGCCATTGCCATTTCCGGAGTCCAGCATCGACTGGCTCTCCATTCTGACCCATGCCCCGGCGGCCAAGGCCGTCCGTTGCATGGCCAGGAGATTATCGTTGGCCAGCGGAATGATCCGGCTTGTGGGCGGCCAGAACCCATCGTTTGAGCTCCCGATCTCGGGAGTCCACGCATAGGTTCCATGGGTTCCGTAGTCGTAGTCGAAGGTGACCCCGTTGGCCTCATAGAGAATGATAGAGGCCGGTCCATGCGTGTAACCGTTGAACTCCGTTGCCAGGGTTCCAATCTCCGCGAACTCACTCCAGTTGGCTGGATAAAGCGTGTCGTATCCCCAGGGAGCCAGCCACAGGTTGGAGTAGGTGTGGACCGATAGCGCCGTCGTGAAATTTCGCGCATCAATAAAATTCACCATCGCTGCAACGGAAGGCTCGCTGGCTGCACCCGTACCGCGATAAACCTCTGAAGAGGGGTTGTTGCTCGACCCTGAGTTGTCGTAGCCCCACTTGTAGGGGTAGTTGCGGTTGAGGTCGACTCCATAGACGCCGCCGCCATTGTTGCGTCGGTTCTTACGCCACATGCCCCCGCCTCCGGGGTTGGTCTGGCGGTTGTACTCGTAGCCGTCAGGATTGACGCAGGGCACGAAGTAGATTTCGCGCTCGTTCACGAGGAAGTCGGCCAACGGGTCGTTGCCGTATTCCTCTAGGAGGTAGAGCATGAACCAAAGTGTGCACTGCATCCCCTGGGGTTCACGCGCGTGATGCAGAGCATCCACTCGCATCTCCGGCTCCGCTTCGTCGCTCCCCGGATTGTCGGAGATCTTGACCATGTTCAGGGCTCGGCCCTGGATGCTTGTACCGAGGCTCTGTTTGGCGGTGATCAGAGTGGGGTAGGCTGCGCGCATCTGATCGAGCACGGAATTTAACTCTGCAAGAGTGTAATAGCCGCCCATGCTGCCCTGGCCGAAGGGGGGGGAGAGCCACGTCCCATAGGGGCCGCCCGGAGCATTGGTGCTCTCTTCTAGTCGCTGAGCGTAGTACTCGGCGATGTTCCAGATGCGCACTTCGAATGGGAGGCCGGTGTCCTCAAGGAGCTTGAGCTCGGCTGAGGTGACGACGACCTCAGCCCGTCCCCCAACAAGGTCCATGTGGGCAATGTCCAGATCCAGCCGCTGCAGGCGGCCCATTTCCCTGGCATTGACGGTCACATCCACCATGTGCTGCACCGGCCGGGGAGCGTCTTGATTGGGTCCAAGGAGAGGGGCGAAGCTGAGGGCTAGGATGGATGCGCTGATTGACATGGGGGGGGGCGTGGAATGAGGGAGGGGAGGAAACCATTTTACGGAAGCCGGCAGTTCCCGCAATAAGGCGATCTGGCGTGCTGGGGGCAGGCCATGGTTATACTGGACGGCCCCTGAGCCATGTCCGTTCCCACCTCTTCCTTACCGATTCCTGACGCGCTCGACTTGGCTGAGACTCAGGTTCGGACAGCTCCGCGCTTTCGGGTGATCTGCCACGACGATCCATCCACCACGACTGTCTTCGTGGTCAGTGTTTTGCGCGGCGTCTTTCGCCTTCCAGAGGCAAGGGCCGTAGAGCGGATGTTGTGCGTGCACCACACTGGAACCGCGATCATTGGTCGCTACCCCCGGTCCTTGGCGGAGCGGCGCGTTCAGCGAGCTACAGCCACCGCTCGGGCCAATGGGTATCCCTTGACCTTTACCGTTGAACAGGACAACTGAGCTAACCCATGTCGAGTACGGAGACTTCCAGCTTGAATTCCGAGCCCAGTACAGAATCCGAGATCCCTATCGGTCCGCAGCGGGCACCCCGCGGATCAGTGAGGACGGCTAAAAGTTGGGCGGCCGAAGCGGCTAAGCGGATGCTCATGAACAACCTCGACCCCGAGGTCGCCGAGCTACCGGAAGAGTTGGTGGTCTACGGCGGCACGGGTAAGGCGGCGCGTGACTGGAATTGCTTCCAGTCCATCATCGCCACCCTCGACCGCCTTGAGCCGGACGAGACCCTGCTGGTCCAATCGGGCAAGCCCGTGGGCGTGTTCAAGACCACGACCTCCGCGCCGCGCGTGCTGATCGCCAACTCCAACCTCGTGGGGAACTGGGCCAACTGGGACCATTTCCGCAAGCTCGAAGAGGCGGGCAAGATGATGTACGGCCAGATGACCGCAGGGTCATGGATCTACATCGGGACTCAGGGGATTCTTCAGGGCACCTACGAGACCTTCGCCGCCTCGGCCAAGGCCCTGTTCGGTGGCACCCTCAAGGGGCGCCTGGTGGTGACGGCGGGTCTGGGTGGGATGGGCGGCGCCCAACCCCTGGCCGCCACCATGAACGACGGCACGTGCCTCGTCGCGGACGTGGACGAGGCGCGCATCGACGCCCGACTGCGCACCCGCTATGTGGACGAGAAGATGACCGACGTGGATGCGGCCATCGACCGTGCCCTGGAGTGGAAGGCCAACGGAGATGCCCGCTCCATCGGTGTCCTCTGTAATGCCACGGACCTACTGGGTCGCCTGATTGAGCGGGGTATCACCCCCGACATACTTACAGACCAGACCAGCGCCCACGATCCCCTAGCCGGTTACGTGCCCAACGGCATGGACTTGGCTGCGGCCGAGGCCCTGCGTTCGTCGGATCCCAAGGGCTACCAGGAGGAGTCCTTCCGCACCATGAAGGAGCACTGCCTGCAGATGATCGAACTGCAGGAGCGGGGAGCCGACACCTTTGACTACGGCAACAACCTGCGCGGCCACGCCAAAGAGGCCGGGCTGGAGAACGCCTTTGATTTCGAGGGCTTCGTGCCCAAGTACATCCGGCCCCTGTTCTGCGAGGGCAAGGGCCCCTTCCGCTGGGTGGCTCTTTCCGGTGATCCCGCTGACATCGCCGTGACCGACCAGATCATCCTGGACCTCTTCCCCGAGGACGAGGCCCTGGCGCGTTGGATCCGCCTGGCGGGCGAACGCGTCGCCTTCCAGGGCCTGCCTGCCCGCATCTGCTGGCTGGGATACGGTGAGCGCGCTCGCGCCGGCAAGGCCTTCAACGACGCCGTGGCCAGCGGGCAGATCACCGCTCCCATCGTCATCGGTCGGGATCACTTGGACTGCGGATCGGTGGCTTCCCCCAATCGTGAAACGGAAGGCATGCTCGACGGCACAGATGCCGTTGCGGACTGGCCTCTGCTTAACTGCATGTTGAACGTGGCTGGCGGGGCCTCCTGGGTCTCGTTCCACCACGGCGGTGGCGTGGGCATGGGCTACAGCCTGCACTCGGGTCAGGTCACGGTCGCCGATGGCACGCCCGAAGCGGGAGAGGCCCTCGAGCGCGTCTTGACCAACGACCCGGGCACAGGCGTCATGCGTCACGCCGATGCGGGCTACCCGGATGCCATCGACTGCGCCCGTGAGCGCGGAATTGATCTGCCGATGGTGGACTGATAGCGCGTCGATCGGATGCTCATCGCAGCACGATAGACAGCCTCAGCAATTCAGCGGCTTTGATCTGCCGCGAACAGTACGTCTACCAGCGGTCTGATGTGCTTCGTCCAGAGCGCGTAACCGTCCGCGTTGAGGTGAAGTTTGTCTTTGGCAAACCACCGTGGGTTAGGCCTCCCCGTGGCATCGAGCAGTAGGGATGCGGTGTCGACAAAGTGGAGCGCTGAGTCCTTCTCGCAAATCGCTGCAATCTGGAGATTGGTCTCGAGCACTCTGTCGAGGTGTTTAATCCTCGCCCGAGTTGGGCTAATCGCAATGTAGACGATCGGAGCCGTGCATCGTCCGTTACGAAGCCTTCCGACGAATTGAAGGAACAGCTGGCTTACTTCTGTCGGCGACTTTGGATTGGTCCCCGCAATGTCGTTAGTGCCGGAAAACATGACGACAATGGCCGGGTCGTGGACCAAGACTAGGCGGTCGGCCCAATAGACGGAATCGAAGAGGCGAGAACCGCCGAACCCATGCTTGATGACGGGGAGCGGGGCCATATCTGCATGCAGCGTGTCCCATAGGCGAATGCTCGAGCTTCCGATGAAGAGGACCGCATTCTTAGGCGGTGGGGTGACAGCTTCCGCGACTTCAAAGGCCTCGACCGCGCCTTGCCACTTGAGAGGGGCCTCTCCAGGAGGAATGTCCAGCGGGGTACTGGCACACCCTGCCAATATGAGGGGTGCGAGGAGTCGCAGGTATGTCCTTGGAGAATGGAGCACAAGGCCCAGAGACAAGTGCGATGACTTGGGATTGTTCACTCGATGGCGTTCAGCGTGCCAAGGCACCAAAGCGCCATGCCCGTGCCGTAGCAGCGCCCGATCTCGTGGCTGTCCATGAACGCGCCGTCGAACTCCGGCAGACCCATCAGTTGGTCGTGCTGGCGCTTAGCCGAACGCTTGCGCAGGGAGCCTTTTGGTAGTTCGGCGATGGCTTCCGTGCGCGCGTGCAGGTCGTAGTAGAAGAAGAAGCCACCGTAGGCGTAGCTGCTCGTGTGATCGTCGTACTTCTGGGCGGGGAGCAGGTGCTCTTCGTGCTCGAAGGAGAGGGCCACGGCCTTTTCGAGTCCATTGGCCTCGCGCGCCGACCAGAGCGTGAGAGCCAGTTCGCAAAGTGGTGTCCTGCCCACCGAACTTTCGATAGACGCGCGTGCCTTGCCACGGCGCGGCTGGTTGTAGCTGTAGGCGCCATCGCTTGTGCGGCAGAGGAGAAGGCTTGAGAGGCCCTGCTCTGCAATGGCGGGGAGCTTTTCGGGCTCGATACCGAGGCGCTTGGCGTGGGCGAGGGCGATCAGGGCATCCGCTGTGACAAACGGATTGGCGTACTCGTGTGACCACGCCCCGCTGCGCCCCTGAATGGCGATCAGATCATCAATCGCACTCTGAAGCGCAGGACGCACGCGCTCGGCGTTGTCCGGCCGCAACTCGAGCCAGCGCGTGAAGCATCGCGAGCGGTAGGCGTGGGCCCAAAACTGCTCATCCGTATCTTCCCGATTGAGCTTGGACTCGGCGGTGATGTAGTCGAATGCTCGCTCAAGGGCCGCTTCGATCGCCGGGTCCGGCTCATCCAGGCGGGCCGAGTACTCCAGTAACCCAATCGTGCAGATCGCGGACACGGCCACGTAGACGTTGGGCAGGCTGTCGGTACCGCCGAAGTCATAGGTGGAGTCCTCCCAGCCGCCGTTGGCGCGCTGTGAAGCCAACAGGAACCGTGCGCTGTGTTCCCAGATGGCAGGCTCGTCGTAGACGCCGGGCAGGCTCTGGGTGCCATCGGGATTGGGCTCGAGGGCTTCCGCAGGAACCTCGGCATAGGTTTCAAAGGCGTGGACGAAGGGGCCATGGCCTTCTAATTCCATGGCGGCCTTCCAGGCCAGGGGATGGCCGGCATGCTCCTCGGTGAGGGTGCGCCAGTGGGCGCGGGCCTCGTCGTCCTTGCTGCTTCCCCATGCCTCCACCCCGGCCATCCACAGGCTTACGGCCGGGTCATCCAGGGCGCCTGGAAGTCCGTCGGCGGCGGGATTGTCCTGTTTGGCAAGCCGTGCAAGGGGCTCGAGAAAACGGGCGGGATGAAAGGTGGTGATCTGGTGTTCGCGGGCGATCTCCTTGCCCTTGCGATCAAGGACGATCCAGCCCGGCTCGACGAAGGTGAACTGCTCGAGTCCGTGGTCCTTGCACTCCTCGGAGCCGGCGGCCATGCGGACGGGGATGAAGTGCTCATTGATGAACGCCGTGACCCTTGGCCAGGAGAATGGCCCGGCCAGCATGTATCTGTCGATCTCCGGTTGGCGGTCCATGGGAGAGCGGTGGATCGTCGGCACGTACCAGAAGATAGGCCGGCGGGTTTTCCTGGCCTCTTCACGAGCGGTTTCCAGATCCACTCGCCATTCGATGGCGCTACCGGCCATGGCCGCGAGCGCGGAGGGTGTGGTCCGGACCTTGCGACCGGAGTTC
>JAPKBO010000359.1 GCA_028823395.1 Planctomycetota bacterium
TGTGCCTCTTGGGCATGGGGATGTTTTCGGGGATCTTCAGCATCCCTGTGCGCTGTCTGATTCAGAGCCTGCCGCGGGAGGAGAAGCGTGGTGCTGTGCAGGGTCTGGCAGAGGTGATGGACTTCGTCGGCATCTTGCTGGCTACCCCTTTGTTCATCATCTGGGACAAGGGCCTGGCCCTTGAGCCGCCACAGATGTTCGTGGTGGGGGGCGTCATTATGGCCCTCGGTGGGATTGCCTCGCTGGTGTTGGCGGGCGAGTTCCTTGTGCGCCTCGTGCTCCTGACTCTGACGCACACGCTCTACCGGCTGCGTGTGACCGGCAGGGAGAATCTGCCCGAAGAGGGTGGCGCCCTGTTGGTGGCCAATCATGTGTCCTTCGTGGATGGCATGCTCGTGGGGGCCGTGGCACAGCGCCCCGCTCGGTTCCTGGTTTACAGGGACTACTTGGACCTTCCCGTGGTGGGTTCCTTCGGCCGGCGCATGGGTTTCATTCCGGTCAGCTCCGGGGACACACCCGAGGAGAAAGAGCACGCACTGGATGAAGCTGCCCGGGCGGCCCGCGAGGGCTCCCTCGTCTGCATCTTCGCGGAAGGCGGCATCACCCGCACTGGCACAATGCTGCCCTTTGCCAAGGGGCTAGAGATCATCGCACGGGGAGCTGACGTACCTATCATTCCCATCGGCCTCGACCGCCTGTGGGGCAGCATCTTCAGCTTCGAGGGCGGGGGCTTCTTCTGGAAGTGGCCGCACCGCCTTCCTTATCCAGTGGACGTGGCGATTGGCGCGCCCTTGCCGTCCAACACACCCGCTGGCGAGGTGCGCAACGCCATACAAGAGGCCATCGCCTCCCGGCGCTCCAAGCGCGACGGCCGCCCGGGCTCCCTGGCTTGGCGTTTCGTAGTCAGTGCCAAACTCAACCGTCGCCGCACCGCCATCGTGGATCCGAGTGGTCGTATCTCCTACGGCGGTCTCCTGGTGGAAGCTATAGCCCTGAGCCGTGCGCTCGACCGTCAGTTGGGTCATGCCCGTCGCGTGGCGGTTCACCTCGGGTCGGGAATTGAAGAGGCCATCTTGCATCTGGCCTTGGTCCTGAGCGACCGAGTGGCGATTCCTCTCGACCCGGAGTTGTCGCCAGCGGACTGCGGGGAGCTTGTGAAGCAGGTTCGCGCGCAGGCCTGGATAGGGAAGGAAGTGAACGCTGACCTGGAGGTGCCCGGGTACGCGCTCGCGGATCTGCGTGGCGCGGTCACGGTAGGGGACCGCTTCGGCGCTCGAGCCCTGTCCCTGCTCCCGGCCTGGGCTCTGGCGCGCCGGGTGACACCTCAGACCTCTGCGCGAGAACCCGCCGCCGTGCTACTGACCGCGGGAACGACCGGCCCGTCCAAAGCCGTGGAATTGAGCCACGGGAACATTCTCTCCAACGTCCAGAGCCTGCTGGAGGTGTTGCACATTGGCCCCCGAGATCGAGTGCTCTCACCCGTGCCCCTGGCTAACGCGTTTGGGTACACGGTGGGCC
>JAPKBO010000017.1 GCA_028823395.1 Planctomycetota bacterium
CTCCCCCTAGCCCGACGCCCCACCCGGACCCATGGCCGACCCGTACCGAGACCGCTTCCGCCGCCACCTGCTCGCGGGGGGCCTGCTTCTCGTCACTTGCACAACTCCGGCCCTGGCCTACATCGGACCCGGAGCAGGATTTGCAGCAGCAGGATCTCTGTTGGTGCTGTTGGGTACCTTCGCCCTGGCCTTCGGGATCATCTTGATCTGGCCCATCAAGGCCGTGGTCAAGGTCTTCACCATGCGGGGCAAGACCAAGGCAAAGGTCAAGCGGGTCGTCGTCGTGGGTTTAGATGGCTTCGATCCGGGTCTGGCAGAGCAGTTCTCTGAGGAGGGCTTGATGCCCAACTTTAAGAAGCTCGCCGACCAGGGCTGCTTCAGCCGACTGGCCACGGCCATGCCTTCCATTTCGCCGGTGGCTTGGTCCACCTACGCAACCGGCGTGGATGCCTCCCGACACAACATTTATGACTTCCTGACCCGTGACCCATGCTCCTACATGCCCGTGCTGTCCTCCACGGACACGCGCACGGTGCCGCGCAACCTGAACCTGGGTTTCGCGAAGGTGCCTTTCGGTCAGCGGGCGATCTACAAGATCCTGCAAAAGAGCCAGCCCTTCTGGAAACTCCTGGGCGCCAACCACATCTGGTCGTCGATCATCCGCGTCCCGATCACGTTTCCGGCGCAGAAGTTTAAGAACGGCACATTGCTCTCGGGCATGTGTGTGCCGGACCTACAGGGCACCCAGGGTTCGTTCTCGTTCTACTCCACGAAGGAGCGCTCGGGTGAACACATCGGTGGCCAGCAGTTCCGAATCACGTGTCGCGGAAACACGGTCGAGTCCAAGCTGAAGGGTCCCCCAGGCAAGGACGGCCACCACATGAAGTGTGACTTCAAGGTGGAGCTCGACAACGAATCGCGTCGTGCCAAGATCACCATCGGCGAGGAGACCGTGGAGGTTGGCCCCCAGGAATACACCCCCTGGATGGAGGTGCCGTTCGAAGGCGTCAAGGGGATCGCCCGGATCTACTTGCAGACCTGGGACGACACGGATCTCGAGATCTACGTCACACCGATCAATATCGACCCCGAGGATCCGGCCATGCCGATCAGTCACCCGCTGGTGTACTCGATCTACCTAGCCAAGATGCTCGGCAAGTACGCAACCCTCGGCCTGGCCGAGGACACATGGGCCCTGAACGAGCGCGTGATCGACGAGAAGGCTTTCCTCGATCAGGCCTGGCTGATTTTCGAAGAGCGTAAGAAGCAGTTGTGGGAGGTTCTCGATAAGACCCCGCGCGGCTTCGTGACCTGCGTTTTTGATACGACCGACCGTATCAGCCATATGTTCTACCGCTATCTCGACCCGACGCACCCGGCCAACAAAGGCAAGGACACCGAGATCTACAAGAACGTCATCCGCGAGATGTACGCGAAGATGGATGAGTTCCTAGTGGAGGTGCGCGAGAAGCTTGGAGATGACGAGGACACGGTCTTGATGGTCATCTCCGACCATGGCTTCTGCAACTTCCGTCGTGGCGTGAACCTGAACACCTGGTTGCGGAACGAGGGCTACTTGGTCCTGAAGGAAGGCGAAACGACGTCTCCCGACTGGTTCGCTAATGTGGACTGGGAGAAGACGCGCGCCTTCACCCTGGGGCTGACAGGCATTTTCCTCAACCGTCAAGGGCGCGAGCGGGACGGCATCGTCGCACCCGAGGACGCGGATGCCTTGGCCGCGGAGCTCAAGGCTAAGCTGGACAACTTGGTGGATCCCGTTTCAGGGGAGAGCGTCATCAACGAGGTCTTCCTCACCAAGAACCACCACGACGGCCCCTACGCGGATCTCGCTCCCGAACTTCTGATCGGCTACAAGCGCGGCTTCCGCCACTCCTGGGACTGCGCCACGGGTGCCGTTTCGGAGGAAATCTTCAGCGACAACACCAAGTCCTGGTCCGGCGATCACTGTGTGGATCCGCGGCTGGTACCCGGTGTCTTCTGGTGCAACCGCAATATCAACACGGACGAGCCCTCGCTCGGGGACATTGCTCCCACGACTCTCGAGCTCTTCGGCGTGGATATTCCTGGCTACATGCAGGGCGCGCCCCTGTTTGGTGAGCGCAAGGCGACCCGTAAGGTGACGGACAAAATCCCCGGACGCCAGGTTGAGACCTCCAAGGAGGAAGTCTGATGTTCCTTCCCCGTTGGACGGCCTATGCAGCCCTTGCAGGCATCGTCATTCTCCTGGGTTCGGGTATTCCCCGTCGGAGCACGCCTGTTGCTGACCTAATGAGCAACCCCGGGCCATCTCATCCCCGCATGGTTGTGTTGGGTATCGACGGATTGGATCCCGACATCCTGCGTGAGGTCGTTGCCGCACATCCCGATCGCATGCCCAACTTCGCGCGCTTGATTGCGGAGGCTGACGGCGTGTTGGATCTTGGCACCTCCAATCCGCCCCAGAGTCCCGTGGCCTGGTCGAACTTCATCACGGGTCGCAACCCGGGTGGGCACGGCATCTTCGACTTCATTCACCGCGATGTCACTTCTTACACGCCACTCCCGGGAACTGTGACCGCCGGTCACGCTGGTGCGATCTCACTGCCCGGCCGCTGGAAATTCCCCACACAGGATGGCGGCGACTCCAACCGCTCAGGCAAGGCCTTTTGGACTATGTTGGGCGAGGCCGGAGTTCCTGCTGACGTGTGGCGCATGCCAATCAACTTCCCGGTTGAGCCCTCAGCGGCCGGGGTGTCCTTCCCGGGCATGATGACGCCCGCCGTGGACTCCGCTTACGGGGAACCCAGCCTGTACAGCACCGACCCGCCCATTGAGCGTCTTGATGACGAGAAGGTGATTCAGGTCATCGTTCGCAATGGCGTGGTGCGCACGCATCTCTTGGGCCCGAACAACAGCTTCGAAGAGGGTGACCCGCGCACGCGCACTCCATTGAACGTCTACGTGGATGAAGATGCTGGTGCCGTCGTGGTCGAGGTTGCTGGAGTATCGATGGTGATGGAGCCCGGCGAGTGGAGCGAGTTCGTGCCGGTCAGCTTTTCCATGCTCCCTATGGGCCTCATGGACATGAACGGGATTGTGCGTTTCTACCTGCGCTCTATCAGTCCAGAACTCGAACTCTATGCCTCGCCGGTCAACGTGGATCCAACCGCGCCCATCAACCCGGTTTCCTTGCCGGAAGAGGCGGCCACCGAGTTGGCTGAGGGGATTGGCTTGTACTACACGCAGGGCATGGCCGAGGACGTCAATGCTTTGAAGAAGCTGATGCTCACGGACGCAGAATTCATGCAGCAGGCACAGCTCGTCTACGAGGAGCGTGGGCGCATGCTCGACTTCGCCCTCGACAAGTACATGGCCAAGGAGGACGGCGGCTTCCTGTTCTTCTACTACTCCACCGTCGACCTGTGCTGCCACATGATGTGGCGCCACTCCGACCCCGAGCACCCCTTCTACGACGAGGTCATCGCGAGCCAGGATTCAAGCCAGTGGTCCTCGCGGGAGGGCAGCACCTGGAAGGATGTGGTGGCTGATCTGTACATGAAGATGGACCCCATCCTCGGCCGCATCCGGTCGCGCGTGGGGGCGGACACACCCATCATGGTTATGAGCGACCACGGCTTCGCCGCCTACCGCCGCAAGTTCAGCCTGAATACCTGGCTCTTGGACAACGGCTACCTGGTGTTGAAGGAAGGCGTCGAGCGCGAACTTCCGAGCGATCACAAGGAGCACAAGGCGGTCAATATCTTTGTGGATGTAGACTGGGCTAAGACGCGGGCCTACGGGATGGGCTTCAATGGCCTCTACCTTAACCGGGTCGGCCGTGAGGCTCAGGGCGCTGTCGAGGAAGGTCAGGTCGCAGCCCTGTTGGCCGAGATCAAGTCCAAGTTGGAAGCACTTCAGGACGGCGACACTGCCGTGGTCCTCTCAGCGAGTCTCGCTACAGAGATCTATGAGGGTGAGCGTCTGGCTGAAGCTCCTGACATTCTCGTTGGTTACAACAGCGGCTACGGAAACTCCGATGAGGCATCTTTGGGTCGCGTGACGGCTTCCATTCTCTCGGACAACGTAGGCGGCACCTTCAACGGCAGTCACCTCATGGACCCCAGCGTCGTCCGCGGTACGCTGCTCACCAACCGCCCCGTGCGCCTCGAAAGCCCGCGCCTCGAAGATCTCACCGTGGAGATCCTGAGCTTCTACGACGTTCAACCGGATGAGTCCATGAAGGGCCGTCCGGTCCTCGACTGATTTTCTGAATTCTCAACCGACTGCAACCAAAGGATAGACCCATGTTTGGCTCCGGCAACAAGATTAAAATCGATCCCGACCTCCTCGACCGCATCAAGCAAATTTCTGAAGTGGCAGGCTACGCTTCGCACGAGGAGTTCATTCACCACGTGCTTGAGCGTGAACTCTCCCAGTTCGAAGAAGCCTCTTCGGATGACGACATCACCGAGAAGCTGCGCGGCCTGGGCTACATCAGCTAGCGCAAGACCAACTCCTTTCCGCTCGATTCGACGCCTGCGCACATGAACGCACTCAACCACGCATCCAACGCCCTGTTCGATTTCGTCCTTACGCCCCTTGAGGCGGTTGGGCTGGAGTTCACACTGATCATGGTGAGCGGTATCTTCGGCGTCCTGGCCCTGTTGATCTTCAAGCAGATCTCCTCGCAGAAGGGGATCAAGGCGGCGAAGGACAAGATCAAGGGTCACATGATCGAGATCCGGCTCTATCAGAACGACTTGACGTTGGTTTCGAGGGCGATCGGCAAGGTGCTGCTGCGCAACCTGCAGTACGTGGGTTTGAATTTCGGACCCTTCATCCCGCTCTCTATTCCCTTCGCCTTTGTGATCGCACAGATGGTTGTGCGCTACGGATTTGTCCCGGCGCCGATACAGGAGGATTTCACGGGGCTCATGGCGGGCCAGGGTTTGACCGTCAAGGTGGAGCTGGCCGAAGGGTACGAGCGCCAGGCCTCAGACCTGGAGTTGATCCTTCCCGATGGAGTCGAGGCCACCTCGCCGCTCGTGGCCGTGCCTGCTGAGGGATACGCGTTCCAGGAGATCGTGGCGACCCGCTCGGGCGAGTTCGACCTGAAGTTCGTGCTGGGTGGTACGGAGTCAATCAAGCAGTTTGCTGCCGGTGACGTGACTCCCCGCGCGCTGCAGCCCGAGAGAGTCTCAAGCTTCCTCTCTGCTGTGCTGTGGCCGGCTGAAGATACGTTCCCCGAGGACTGCGGCATCGCCCGTGTGTCCTTCGTCTATCCCGAGAGCGATCTGGGTTGGTTGCCCGGCTCGGGACCCATGGGAGTGATCTTGGTGTTCCTCGTGGCCTCCATGGCCTTTGGAGTCGCGGCTCTCAAACCGCTCGGCGTACAGATCTAGAGCCCGGGGATCTGCGTGTACCAGGCGACAATCGAACGTGCTCTGAGAGTGGCTCACGAGGCCCACTCGGGTCAGACCCGCAAGGGTAGTGATGTTCCCTACGTGCTGCACCCCATCCACGCGGCGCTGATTCTGTCCAAGTGCGACGCCACCGAGGACGTCATCGTCGCGACCCTTCTGCACGATGTGGTGGAAGACTGCGAGGGCTGGGATCTGGACCGTGTGGAATCGGAATTTGGACCGCGTCTGCGCTCCATCATTGCCGAAGTCACCGAGGACAAGACCCTCAGTTGGGAAGCGCGCAAGCAGGATGCTATCGACCACGTACCGCACCTATCTCCGGAAGCGCTTCTGGTGAAGGGCGCGGACAAGTTGCACAACCTGTCCTCACTCCTGGCCGACCTGCGGGCTGCGGACAACCCCGAAGATGTCTGGCAGCCCTTCAGCCGCGGCGCGCAAGAAACCCTGCGCATGTCCCGCATACTGGTCGAGGCTCTTCTCCTCAGACTTCCAGCCCCGCTGGGCGAGGCCTTGCAGAAGACCCTTGAGGCGCTTGAGGCCGAGCCGGCCTAGCGTTCGTCTTCCAGCGCGCCGCAAGTGGCGAGGACTTCAATCACACGGTCCTTGAAGGCTGGCCGGCAGACTACGAGCTCGTGGTTGTGGGGGTCCTTCAGGTTGTAGCGGTGTTCGTCGCCGCGCAGCTTGCAGACGTGCCAGCCGAGGGCTCGAGCCACGGTCTCCGGTGCGCACGTGTCCCATTCTTTCAAGCCGATCTTGTGCACGTACACGTCGGCCTCTTCTGAAAGCAGCATGCAGACCTTGTTGCCCACCGAGCCCGCCGGTGCAGCTTCGCCACCGATCGTATCGATGAAGGCGTCCATCCAGGGCGGAGTATGGCTGCGGGAGACGGCCACCCGGGGCTTGTCGGGTTGAGCGGAGTTGCCATAAGAGAGCTTGCCCTCTCCATCGACCCCGTGGCGTTCCTGACCAGCGACCGTGACGCCCCACAAGACCTTGCCCTGTGCAGGCAGGGCCACCGCGGCGAGGGCGCACTCGCCGCCCACCGTTAGGGCGACATGCACGGCCCAATCGGGACGCAATTGGCTGTACTCGCGCGTTCCGTCCAGGGGGTCCACGATCCAGGCGCGGTCCTTGCCGAGGCGCTCAGGTGAGTCGGCGGTTTCCTCGGAGAGGATTCCGTCCTCGGGGTAGCGGCCCAGGATGAGCCCTTGGAGGTATCCGTCACAGGCCTGGTCGCCCACGTCCGCGAGGGTCTTGCCCTCCCAGCGTTCCATGGCGCGTAGGGACATGGCTCGCTCGCCGGCTGCTGCTGCGGCTGCGCAAGCAAAGGTGAGATCGCGTTCGATTTCTTCAGGGCTGATGGCTTGGCTCATGATCAGGATTTCGACACACCGCCTGCGATTGCACAACCCATAGAGTTCACAAGATCAGTGCTTTTCGCCGGCAGGCGGCCGGGTGCGGGCGATATCCAGGACACGCATGGCCTCGGATCGCCAGGGGGCCTCGGGAGCTGCGAGGTCGAGGGCACGCTTCACGGTGATGAGCACCTCATCAAAGCGGCCCTGTCTCAAGAGCGTGACTCCGAGGTGGAAGTGGGCCTCAGCCCATTCGGGCCGCGCGTCGAGGGCGGATCGGTACAAGGTCTCTGCCTCCCGGGTGGTCGCCAGGCGCTGGGCATCGTTGCTCCCGGCGAGCGGGCCCAAGAGCAGTCCAGCCAGATGGAATGCTGCAGCGGGCCGAGTGCTGTCGATGGCGAGGACTCTGCGCAGCTCTTGCGCGGCCCGTGTGGCCTGGCCCGTCGCCGCCAACGCCATACCCAGAACCTCGCGCGTTCCGGGCGTGTCGTTTTGGGTGAGAGCTTCGTTCAGGAGTGGAACGGCCTCCATGCCACGACCCGCTTCCAAGAGTTCCAAGCCCGCGCGTCGAGCTTGTAGGTCGGCTCCGCCGCGTTCATTGAGCTTCATTCCACCCTCTTGAATGAGCAGGCTGAAGCCGCCTACAACGATCAGCAGGCCGGCAACGAGTCGGCCTCTGATCTGCCCGGCAGCTAATGAAGACCAGATGCCATCAAGGGTGATTCCGGCCAAGATGGCTGCTACGGGAAGGATGGGTGCGCGGTAGCGGCCCACGACGAAGAAGAGGACCACGAGCGCCGCGTAGGTGCACAGCCCTGTCCACAGGGGCAGGCTGCGCCGCGAGAGCAGGGGGGCGCACAGGGCGATCAGCAGCAGCCAGCGGGAGTCCAGGGGCCAGCGGAGCCACGGAGATTTGTCGCGCGCCAATGCGAAGCCCGGCCCCAGCTGCGGAATTTCCACGGGGTGCAGAAGGAAGAGGCCCTTGCGAGCGAACCGCGCCATGGCTTCACGGGGATCGTTGGCCATGTCTCCTAGTGCGCGGTCACGCCACCAGGCTGAAGCTGACGAGAAGTCGAGATCCTCTCCGCTCTGTTCCAGGGCCAGCCGTCTGGCCACTGGATCGGTGGCCAGGTCATAGCCCGGCGGAGCCTCGAATAGACCGCTCGCCCCGTCGTGGTTGCCGACCCAGAAATTGAATCCTCCGCCGGCAGTCAGCAGGACCGGCTCACCGGCGGTGAAGAGATTGCTGGCACTGAAGGGCAGGATGGCGATGGCGAGACCGGCCAAGATGCGCTTGACGCTTGCCGCCCCGGCCTCGCGCCAGCCTTGGACCATGAGTACAAGTGCCAGAGGAAGGGCAATGGGTCGCAGAGCACTGGCCAGGCCTAAGGTCAGACCAGATGCGAACCAGTGACGGCTTGGGAGGGTGGAGGCTTGGGCACCTTGGGCCAGGTAGAAAGCGCTGACCAACAGTAAAGCCTGGGGGCCGGCCACCAGGATCTCGCCCTCGTAGTAGATGCTCGGCCCGTGCAGGGCTGCCAGGAGGCCTGCGATCCATCCGGCACGTAGTCCAGCCAGGTTGGTGGCAAGGCGCGCGACTAAGAGCGCGGTTAGAACGCCCAGGAGGGCCTGCGCGAGGCGCAAACCGAGCAAGGGGCTGTCCGCACTCAGGAGGTGATCCAGCCCCAGGAATGGAGCCATCAGGTAGGGATAGAGCGGGGAGAGCAGGTAGGGCTGGTCGCCCGGAGGTAATGCGGACCAAACCCCCTCCGCTGTGCGGGCCATGACTTCGGCATCGAGGTACAGAGCCGAATCGCCCGCGGAGTGCAGCGCCAGCGCGTGCCCGAGCCTCAGGATCAGGGCAATAGCTAGCAGTACGTACCCGTGGGAACGCGGGAATTGCGCGGTGGCGGCCTTCAACGGGAGCCAATCTACCGCAAGTCACCCTTGAGGCGTGCGAGCAATCGCCAGTGGTGTGGGTGCGGCCCCTGCTTCAGAGCCGATCAGCTCGGTTTGGCCACCGCGCCGGTCCAGCCCATGAAGCCGCCCTGCAGGTTATGCAGGCGTTCAAAGCCTGCATGGGAGAGCTCCTCGCATACCCCGAGGGACCGTCCACCGCCCGCGCAGTAAACCAGGACTGGTTGACCCGTCTTGGGGATCTCCTCCTTGCGCTCCGCAATCTCGTCCACCGGGATGCACAGGGCTCCGGGGATAATGCCCTCCGCTGTCTCATCCGGAGACCGCACGTCCAGCAGGAAGAAATTCGAGTTGCCGGCCATCAGGTCCTGAGCCTCTTTGTCGTCTACTTCGCGCCACAAGAGCCCCTCGCGGACCATTTCAGGTGTGAGTTCCTCGCCGGAGACAGACCGGATCATGAATTGCTGAACAATGAAGAGCTCGCGTCGCAGGGCTTCAGCCACGTTGCGGGCTTGGCGGCGGGTATCGGCGCGGGCCTCCTCGATCCCAGTCAGGGCCTCCTGAGCCTGCTTTCGGGCACTGAGGGCTTGGGCGAGGGCAATGAGGGCGATGACCAATCCAGCGATAGGGAGGAGGTAGTCCATGCCTGAATCCTACCACCGGGATGGTCGTCGGGTGCAAGGTCCCCTCCGGTGCCTAAAATTCGGACTGAAGAGTGGCGAGTCACCCTTTCCCCCCGCTCACGGGAACCTATACTCATTGCGCAAAAACACGCTAGGCGGGACCTTTCAGGGCTCGCCGATGCCCCTCAGCCTGTTCTCCTCAGAAGCCGGTACGCGCCCCCGCAAGGAGGCGCGGTTCAGCACGGCGCAGACGAATACCGCTCACCTTCTTTCATGACGACCATCCAACAGCCCGGGTCAGAGCTGCCCCTTCAACAGCTCGAGAACGTGGTTATCCGCTTTGCCGGGGATTCCGGCGATGGGATGCAGATCACCGGCAACCAGTTCACCATGACCAGTGCGTTGGCGGGCAACGACCTTGCGACCCTGCCGGACTTCCCTGCGGAGATTCGGGCGCCAGTGGGAACCCGGCCGGGCGTGTCTGGATTCCAATTGCAGTTCAGTGCCAATGACATTCACACGCCGGGGGATGCGCCTGACGTTCTCGTCGCCATGAATCCTGCGGCCCTCGCGGTGAATCTGAGCACCCTCAAGCCTGGCGGGCTCATCGTCGTTAACACGGGCTCCTTCAAGGCGACGGACCTGCGCAAGGCCAAGCTCGAGACCAACCCTCTCGAAGATGGATCCTTGGATGCGTTCCGGGTCATACCCGTGGACATCAATCAGCGCGTGCTCGATGCGCTCTCCGACAGCGAACTCAGCAAGAAGGACAAGGCGCGCTGCAAGAACTTCTACACCCTCGGCCTCATGTACTGGGTCTACAGTCGCCCGCTTGAGACGACCATGGATTGGCTTGCGACGAAGTTCGCCAAGAAGCCCGATTTGGTGAGTGCGAACCAGACGGCCTTGCAAGCGGGATACAACGCTGGCGACATTCACGAGCTGTTCCAGGGACGCTATGAAGTCCCCAAGACGGACGCGTTGCCGGCGGGGACTTACCGCAACATCAACGGAAACCAAGCCGTCGCCTTGGGAGTCGTGGCCGGAGCACAGTTGGCTGGCTTGCGGCCCGTGCTCGGGTCCTATCCGATTACGCCGGCCTCGACCATCTTGGAAGAGTTGGCCGGGCTCAAACGGTTCGGAGTGATCACGATGCAACTAGAGGACGAAATCGCCGCGGTCTGCGCTGCGATTGGTGCGTCCTTCACCGGTTGCCTGGGCGTCACGTCGACTTCCGGCCCCGGCATGGCCCTCAAGGGAGAGGCGATGGGCCTGGCCGTCTCGGCTGAACTGCCCCTGTTGATACTCGACATTCAGCGTGCTGGACCTTCGACGGGCATGCCCACCAAGGTGGAGCAATCCGACCTGTTGCAGGCGGTGTTCGGTCGCAACGGTGATACCCCGATGCCAGTACTGGCGGCGAGTTCACCTGCAGATGCCCTCGAGGTCACGATCGACGCCTGTCGCATTGCGGTCGAGTTCATGACTCCGGTCATTTTCCTCTCGGACAACTTCATTGCAAACGGATCGGAACCCTGGCTGCTGCCAGACCTGGACACCCTCAAGGAATTCCCCGTTGAATTCGCGACGAACCCCGAAGGGCACCGGACTTACATGCGGGACGAGAAGGGCTCGCGCCCTTGGGTCAAGCCGGGCACACCGGACATGGCGTTCCGCATCGGTGGACTCGAGAAGGACACGGATGGGAACATCAGTTACGACCCGGATAACCACCAATCCATGACCGACCAGCGCCATCAGAAGGTGCAGAATGTGGCTAACACCTACCCCCCCACGGAAGTCGTGGGCGAGACTAAGGGCGACCTGGTCGTGCTGGGTTGGGGTTCAAGTAAGGGGATTATCACGCAATCTGTTATCGACTCACTTCAGGCCGGCCGAAAGGTGAGCCGTATCCATTTGCGCAACATCTGGCCTCTTCCGAACGACTTGGACGAGATATTGACAGGCTTCAAGGCCATACTTGTTCCTGAGATGAACGTGGGGCAGTTGGCGCGTGTACTACGCAGCGAGATGCCTCACCAGAACTTTATTTCCTACAGTAAGGTCACTGGCCAACCGTTCTTGGTTTCCGAAATCACTGAGAAGATCGCGACGATCCTGGAAAACTGACATGTCTAACCAAGCAACACTAACGAAGAAAGATTTCCAGTCGGACCAAGAGGTGCGTTGGTGCCCAGGTTGCGGCGACTACGTCATCCTGAGCGCGATTCAAAAGCACATGGCCGAGGTCGGGGCGGACCCCTCCAATGTCGTTTTCGTGAGCGGCATCGGATGCTCTAGCCGCTTTCCGTATTACATGAATACCTATGGCTTCCACACCATCCATGGCAGGGCACCGGCCTTCGCAACGGGTATCAAGGTGGCCAACCCAGAGTTGGATGTGTGGTTGATCACCGGAGACGGTGATGCGATGTCTATTGGCGGCAACCATTTCATTCACGCCTTGCGCCGGAACATCAACATGAATGTGCTGATGTTCAACAACCAGATCTACGGATTGACCAAGGGGCAGTATTCCCCCACTTCGCCTGAGGGCAAGCGAACGAAGACTTCACCCATGGGCGCGATCGACCGGCCCTTCAATCCCATCAGCCTGGCTCTTGGGGCAAACAGTACGTTTGCCGCGCGCACCCTTGATACGGACTCCAAGCACATGGCTGCGATATTCTCAGCCGCCCACAAGCATCAGGGTACGGCCTTCGTTGAGATCCTTCAGAACTGTGTGATCTTCAACAAGGACTTCTACAACGACACGGTGGCCAAAGACGTGCGTGCCGAGAAAACCATCGACCTCATTCCCGGCGAGAAGATGATCTTCGGATCGGAGAGGGAGAAGGGGTTACGCGTGAACGGTTGGAACGTCGAGGTCTGCAGCGCGGAGGAATCGGACGTGTGGGACGCGGGTACAGAGTCCTCCGCTCCGGCCTTCCTGATGTCGCAGATGGATGACGACCCGAATCTGCCGATGCCCCTGGGCATTTTCCGCAGTGTCGATGCCACCTGCTACGACAAGGCGGTCAATGGGCAGGTAGAGGAAGCGCTCGCCAAGGAAGGCCCCGGAGACCTCAAGGAACTGATCTGGTCCGGCAACTGCTGGGAAATCGACTGAGAATCCACCGAGGCCGTTGGGGGGCACGGAGCTGTGACCCATACCGGTGCTTGGGGATTCCCGGGCTACTGGGGTAGGGTTCGGGCAGCCATGCTGGAGTCCGACAACATAGTCCCCGAGAAGGAGCGCCGAGCCTGGGGCCGCAGGCCCTGGTTGCTTCTCACCGTTCTGCTGCCTCTGAGCCTGCTCGTCAGTTCGGGACTCTCGGGTCTGGACTTCGGCACGCACTGGGACGAGAACGAGGCCTTCCTCGAACCTCTTCGCACGGCGATTGAAGAGGAGGGGTTGTTGCCTAGGCGCTACAACTACCCATCTCTCGGATTTGCGCTCAGCATGATGGCGCTGGCGCCCGAAGCGTTGGCCAGCATCGGCGCGGAGGACGGTTTTGGAACGAGCTTCCGTGCCAGAGCATTGGAGCTCTTGCCTTCGGGTGGGGACCGGCAAGCCAAGGCGTCACTCCAACGGGAAGGTCCTGCCAAGGATTTCCTGCTCCGTTTGCGCGGCCTGTTCCTTTTAGCTTCCGCCCTGGCGGTTCTTTGGGTTCACCTGAGCGTATTGACTCGCGGTGGATCCGGCTTCGAAGCGCTCCTGGCCTCGTCGCTGTTGGGCTTGTCTTTTGAGGTGGCCTACCACCTGCGTTGGGTTGCACCGGATGGGCTTTTGATGGAGGCCGGGGCACTAACGGTGCTCTTCGGAACATTGGCTCTACGTGGTTCGAGGCCCAAACTCTGGGTCCTGGCAGCTGCGGTAGCGGCGGGGCTGGGGTGCGCCTCCAAGTACCCGGGCGGGCTTCTGTTGATTCCCGCATCCTTGGCGGCCCTGCACTTGGGTTTGGCCGGTGGGCGCTTTACCGCAAAGGCTTTAGGCCGCGGAGCGCTGTGGGTGTTGGCGGTCGTTGTTCTTTTTGCCGCCGTATTTACCCTCGTGACTCCCGGGGTCCTGCTGGATTCTGAACGTTTCTGGGGCGACGTGAAATTCGAACGGGCTCACTACGCCAAAGGTCACGGACTTCACACGGTCGCCGCAGGTTGGGAGCATTTGACCTTGAACCTCCGCTACCTAGGGACCCAGGGGCTGTCGCACTCGCCATTCTTGGCTTCCTGCCTTTCAGTGCTTGTGTTGCTGGGTGCTTGGAGGCTTTGGAGGGAGGATCGCTGGAATGCGGCGCTCCTGACCGTCTTGCCCCTCGTCCATTTGGCTTACATGTCCAGCGTGCGGGTGTTCATGGTGCGCAACCTGATTGTCCTCTTGCCCTTCATGGCGTTGCTTGCTGCGCGGGGCGGGGCGTGGCTTCTCGGTAAATCTCCCGCAGACAAACGTGCCTGGCTTGCGGGTTTGCTGCTTGGGGTGCTCTACCTCACAAATGGCTCAATGCTGATCGGTGCCGCCAAATCGATAGTTGGACCCTGGCCCGAGCAGGCTCTGCATGAGCTTGCCGCGGACCTGCGTGTGCGCTCAGACGGGCAGATCTATCTGACGCCTTCCATCCGCAAGGCCTTGGTCGATCAGGGTATCGATTCGGGCCTCGATCATTTGGCCGAGCAGTGGTCCGACGAGGTCACGTGGGTCGTGGCCCACCGCAATGAGATTGGCCCAGAAGCAAACGCGCGCTGGACCTTCCACCCCGATTTTATCACGTGGTACGGGTCACGAGAGGTCAACCTCTCCTACTACCCGACTTGGTCTGCTGACAAGTTGGTCTGGATTTCAAATCAGGCACTGGCTGAGCACGACCTGATTGTTCCCGGAGTGATGGCCAAGTAGCGCAGCGTCTAGCTGAGCTTCTCGACCTCGCCCAGTGGAGACCATTTTTGTACTTCGTTGGCGGCGAACGTGCAGTCACGCTGTTTGACGTCAACGCCATAGGTGGCGGTCTCGCGGACCCAATGCTCCCGGTCCCCTTCTTGTCCGGCCTCCCACACATCCACGTCGTGCATCAAGACTTCGAATCCATTGGATTCGTCGAAGCGGCCGATGATGGCTCCTCCGCCGTCTAGCTCAACCACTAGGTTCATGCCGTGCGGGGCGTTCGCAATGTTATCGCTCATGGATCAGTCTCGTAAATGGAGGGCAAAGGAGGCCTGGGGGGGGCAGGCTTGTGGCCAAGAGGATAACAGGGGCACAGTGTTCTGTGGTGGCTTGCGGGCTGGACAGTTAGAATGAGAGACGCCTTCTCGAGTCTGAAGATCCCTATTCGGCTCGCTCCTCCCTGAAGTCCTATGCAAGAAGCCAAAACTATCTGGTTCAACGGTTCGCTGATCCCCTGGAAGGAGGCGAACGTCCACGTACTCAGCCACGCCATGCACTACGGCAGTGGCGCGTTTGAGGGTATGCGTGCGTACGAGATCGACGGGCGCGCAGCCATCGTCGGGCTCGAAGCCCACGTTCAGAGGCTCTTTGATTCCTGCCGCGTGCTCTACATGGACCTTCCGTTCACGTTCGAGCAGGTGAGCGCTGGAATCCGGAATACGGTCCAGAGCAACGGCCACACCTCTTGTTACATCCGGCCGCTGGCGTTTCGCGGTTATGGAGAAATAGGCGTGGTGCCCGACGACTGCCCGGTCGAGCTAGCCATCGCCAGCTTCCCCTGGGGGGCGTATCACGGCTCGGACGGCATAGAGAACGGCGTGGACGTCGGAGTTTCTAGCTGGCGCCGGATGGCGCCCGATACACACCCGGCCATGGCCAAGATCACGGGCAACTATGTGAACTCCATGTTGGTTGTCATGGAAGCCCGGCGGCACGGGTATGCGGAGGGCGTCGTGTTGGACACGGCCGGCTATGTCAGCGAGGGCAGCGGTGAGAACCTATTCTTTGTGAAGGACGGGGCCCTGCTTACTCCCGCGATCGGTGACTCGATCTTGCCGGGTATCACGCGTGGGTACGTGATTGACCTGTGTAAAGACTTGGGGCTTGAGGTGCGGGAGACGCGGATCATGCGCGAGATGATGTACAACTGCGATGAGATGTTCATGACCGGGACTGCCGCTGAGATAACCCCTGTGCGCAGTGTGGATAGGCACATTCTCGGCGATGGCAAACCTGGAAAAATAACCAAGCAGTTGCAGGACGAGTACTTTGACATCCTGCATGGTCGTAAGACCGACCGTCACGGCTGGCTGACCATTGTCGAGACCTCGCAAACGGGCGATGCTCCGGCGGTCAGCGCAGGAGCGGGACAAGAAGGGTAGTGGGCTTGTCGCACTCCGTGGTGGGACGCTTGAATGAGGCTTGGGCCATCGGTCTCTTGGCCGTTGCTCTCGCCCTCCCAGCCCATGCTCAGAACGGCGACGCTAAGGGGGAGGTGCAACCCGATGTACCTGCGGATCTAGTCATTCCGCCCGCACCAGCACTCTCTGCCGAGGACGAACTGGCGACCTTTACGCTAGCGCCCGGATTGCGGGTGGAGCTCGTCGCTGCGGATCCCCTCATCAACGACCCGATAGCCGCTGAATTTGATGAACGCGGACGGTTGTGGGTCGTGGAGATGCTCGGCTACATGCCCAACGTGGACGGAACGGGAGAGGCCGAACCGATCGGGAAGATCGCGATCCTCAGCGATGAAGACGGCGACGGACGAATGGATACGCGCGTGGAATTCATGAAGGACCTAGTCCTGCCCCGCTCGGTACATCCCTGTCTGGATGGCGCACTCGTCATATTGCCCGGTCAGGTGCTGTTCTGCCGGGATGAAGACGGTGATGGCGCCGCTGACTCCACCGAGGTTATCGACACATTCAACGGCGGCATTGCCAGCCCGGAGCATTCACTCAATGGCTTCGAGCGCACGCTCGACAACTGGTATCGATGTGCGAACGGCAACGTCAAGTATCGCATTCGCGCCGGCCAGTGGGAGCGCGCGCAGACAACGGGGGGCGGTCAGTGGGGCATCACCAAGGATGACTGGGGTCGTGTCATGTTCAACGGGAATTCCGACCCCCTACGCGGCGATCTCTTTCCATCGGCCTACAGCTTCCGCAATCCGAGCTTGGGCAAGATCGCGGGAATGAATCAGCGTTTCGCCCATGACTTCAGCACCTGGCCGGTGCGCATCACTCCGGGGGTCAATCGTGGCTACCGCCCGGCGACTCTGCGCGACGACTTCACTCTTAATCGCGTGACGGGAACCTGCGGCCCTCACGTTTACCGAGGTACGGGTCTGGGGGATGGTTTCGGTGGCGATGCCTTCGTCCCCGAACCCTGCGGGAACCTCGTCAAGCGCTATCGCCTGGAGGGCAAAGGTAGCCTGGGGCTGGACGCTAAATTGGCCTACCAGGGGCGCGAGTTCATCGCTTCAACGGACGAACGGTTTCGGCCGGTGAATGCTTTCGGGGGACCCGACGGAGGCCTGTATCTGGTGGACTTGTACCGGGGGATCCTTCAGCACCGCCTCTTTGTGACTACGTTCCTGCGCAAGCAGATTCTGGCGCGAGGCTTGGACAAGCCCTTGGGGCTGGGTCGCATCTGGCGCATTGTGAGTGAAGACCACGAGGCCCCCGAGGCCAGCGACCTCTCCAAGTGGACCTGGAGCGAGCTCGTCGCTGCGCTCGCATCCCCAAACGGTTGGCTGCGCGACACGGCCCAACGCATTCTGGTGGAGGAGTGGGAAGAGGATCCGTTCGTGGAGGGTCTGCTTATCGACTTGGCCCAGGAATCACCCCATGCGCTCGGACGGTTGCACGCGCTCTGGACGCTGGCGGGAGTCGGGACCGTGGACCGCGACCTGATTCTTGCGGCCATCGCAGACCCCGATTCACGGGTGGCCGCGGCCGCCGTTCGTGTGGGTGAGGAGTATCTGTCGACCGGACGCACGGAGATCGTAGGCGCTGTAGAAGCGCTTGCCATGCGGACAGGCGACGCGCGCCTGCGTCACCAGTGCGTCCTCTCCTTGGGAGCCGTACAGACCTTGGTGGGGGACCGTGCCATAGCCCGCATTCTCACGAGCGACTGTTCGTCTGCTGAGATTCAAACGGCAGCCATCAGTGGCCTCTACACCCGCGAAGCCGGCCTCGTCGCGATATTCCTGGACGATCCGGAATGGGCGGAGGAGAAGCCCGGTCGAGCGAGCCTGCTGAAACAGCTGGCCCGGTGCGCCGTGCGTCAGGGAACGGCGGGGCCCATTGAGAATTTGCTGCACCTGTCGTCGTTGCAAGGCGCGGAACAAGAATGGCGCGCTCGTGCACTCTGCGCCGGGATCCTTGCGGGTCGCTCCAAGGGGCCTAAGGGTGGCCTACGACCTGTGATGGTGACCTCGCAGCCGAATGGCTTGGAGGCCTTGTCTGCCGTTCTCGGCAAGGGAGGGCCTGCGACTCTGGAGGCTATTGGTTGGCCGGGCAAGCCTGGCTTGCCGGAGGATCTTGTCGTTCGACCCATGACTTCAGCAGAGCAAGAACGATTTGAGCGCGGGGCACTGGTGTTCCGCGACCTTTGCTCCACGTGCCATCAGGCCTCGGGTCGAGGTCAGGCAGGAATGGCCCCTCCTTTACGCGGCTCGGAGTGGGTCTTTGGGAGCGAGGATAGCTTGGTGCGAATACTGGCCCACGGCTTGCATGGCCCGATTCGGGTAGACGGTAAGGAGTGGGACATGGAGATGCCCGCTTTCGCCGGCAGCCCCGAGGAGGTGGCCTCCATCCTCACTTACATTCGTCGTGAGTGGGGCCATGGCGCAGATCCCGTGACGGCCGAATCTGTGGAGCGCATTCTCGAAGAGTGCGGCCCTCGCGCGGATGCCTGGACAGCGGCAGAGTTGGACGAGCTGCGCTGAGGCTACAGGCGCCGCACTTGGGGATTGCGCCAGAGGTAGCGCCCACTATTCCCACCGTGCACTTGGAGGCCAAAGAACCCCGTCAGCAAGGGGTTATCATCCACAAGGTGTGCCGTTGGGACTCCGTTGACCCATATGCGCAGGTCGTTGCCCTTGGCCTGAATGAAGTAGTGGTTCCATTGCGAAAGGCGAAAGGCCTCGCGTCCCGCGGGGTGGTTCTTGAGGTTGGCGAGCCACGCGCGGCGGCCTTCTTCAAAGATGCCTCCGGACCAGGCGCGGGCGCCACAATCTATCTCGGCCTGATAGCCAAAAACGACACCATCCTTCTCGCGGTAGTCCGAGCGGAATTGGATGCCAGAGTTGCCGGTCTCGTCCACACGAACATCCACCTGGAACTGGAAATCTTCAAAGATCTCATCGGTGACCAGGAACGAGTTCCGTCCTTGGTGGCCGTTCACGTCTCCGATGATGGTGTCACCCTCTCGGACGTAACGGGCCTTTCCCGCCACGGTCCAACCGTCAAGGCCCTCTTCCTGCAGCAGTGACTCCCAGCCCTCCTCTAGGTCCAGGTCGCGTATCCGAATGGAGCGGTACCAGACTTCGCCGCCGTGATCTTGAAGCAAGATGTGCCCCGGCCGCTCACTGGCAAACTGCGGTATGGATCTGAACTTGCTCCTCTCGAGCCGGGAGGCCCAGTCGGCGCTGCCGACGTCCGCGCTGAGAATCCGCTGGCCGTTGAGCCAGTGTTCGATGTGTCCTCCGCGGCAGACGATGCGTGATTGGTTGAAGTGTCCCGCATGCTCCAGCTGTTTATCCCCAGCCGGGGTCATGGCATAGAGTGCGCCCGCGGCAGAGAGGGGATTGTCATCCTCATTAGTGCCCGCATCGTCGAGAATTTGGAACTCGGGTCCGAGCAGGGCGTTGCCCTCGCGCTGCACCCTGTACTTGACGCCGCTATTTGTGCCCCGGGCCACCTTCCATTCAAAGGCTAGCTCGAAGTTGCGGTACATGTCATTCGAAAGGAGGTCTCCGCCACCGGCGGTATTGCGCAGACACCCACTTTGGATGCTCCATCCCTTTTCCGGGAACCCCTCGCCTCCAGCGCGATGCCAGCCACGGTTGGACTGCCCATCAAAGAGCAGGCGCCAGCCGGCCCGAGCTTCTTCCAGGCTCAAGCGGTTGGGTTGCGGGAGGCCGTCTGTGACCTCACCCGTGGCGGCCCACTCAGTGCCCCGCACGATCAACGTGCGCAGCTGCGGATCGTAATGTGACACCTTCGTTTGCTCCTGCCCGGCCCAGACGTGGGCGAGAGGCGTATGGAAGAACCGGCCTTCACCGAACGTTCCCACGATGATCATGGGTTCGTCGTTGCCCGTGCCTCCGCTCTCCTTGCTTGAGTGTGATACGCCGATGACCTTGCGCTCGAATCCATCTACTCGCACGAGGCGATGGTAGAGCTCGTCGGGGTGGTCGACGAAGTTGGGCATGGTGGCGGTAATCGGATGGTCGTAGTCGAGCACCTCCAGACCGAAGGAGTGGAATCGTCCGTGGCCGGTGCCCTGTCGCCAGAGGTGGCCGACGAGCTGCTCAAATTCAACCCATCCGGGAAAGGCGTTGTCGGCCGCGTGGATGACGGCCACACCGACACCTCCTCGCACCACCTTGAGAAATGAGGCTTCAGCAGCAGGGCCCCAGCGGGGGCCGTTGTAGTCGAGCACCAGGGCCTGATAGCGGGCGAGAGCTTTCTCATCTGCAAGGTCCGTCGCGGGGTCATAGGTGATCGTTACGTCGAACAGACCGCTCTCGTCCAACATGGACTCAATCGAGGGCGTGGTCCATCGCCAGTCGTGGTTGTTGGCCCCCGAAACGATCAAGACCGGGATCTTGTCCTGGCTGCCCTGTTGGGCATGAAGGTGGGGGACGGGCAGAAGCCAGAGGGCGATGACGAGTAGTGTTCGATTCATGGTGAACTCCATATGCGCTGAGGATACCGCAAGTGCTTTCACACCGCTCATGGGAGCTGGAGTAGCCTGTAGGTCGAGGCCCATTCAATGATCCGATCCCTGATTACCATCCTGTCATGCTCCCTGCTCTGGTTCGCCCTGGTGGCGAGCGATGATGCGCCCGAAACACGTTGGTGGAAGGGCAATACCCACACCCATACTTTGTGGAGTGACGGCCGAGCTGCACCGGAGTGGGCCGCCAAGGAGTACGTGGACGGAGGCTATGACTTCCTCGTGCTCTCTGACCACAACACCCTTCAGGCGGGCGAGCGCTGGTTTCCCGTCTCCGAGGACGGCAGTAGCCGACTGAGCGCCAAGGAATTGGAAGGCTTGATCGCGGCATTTGGCGAAGAGGCCGTGCAGTTGCGGACGACAGATACGGGTCGGGAAATGCGCCTGCTGACCCTGCCTGAACTTCGCAAGCGCTTCGAAGTGCCGGGTGAGTTCCTGTTCATCCAAGGTGAGGAAGTGACCAGCCACTTTCGCTCTACCGGCGAGAAGCCGGTCAACTACCCGGTGCACATCAACGCCGTGAACATCGAGGCTTACATTGCCCCGCGCGGCGGCGAGTCGGTGAGCGACCTTCTCAATAAGAGCCTCGAGGCAATCATTGCTCATGGCGAGGAGAGTGGACGCCCCGTACTGGCTCATTTGAATCATCCAAACTTCGGATGGGGTGTCACTTGGCAAGACGTGGCGCGCATGGGGGCGGACCGCTTCTTTGAGGTGTACAACGGTCACCGCGGAGTTCGCAGCCATGGCGACGAGACACATCCGTCCACGGAGTCCATTTGGGACCAGGCGCTGACCCTGCGCTTGACGGCTCTCGGGCTCGGACCTCTATTCGGCGTGGCCACGGATGATGCTCACGACTACTACGGCGGGCTAACCTCTCAGTCTGGACGCGGCTGGATCATGGTGCGTAGTGCCAATCTGGATGGGGACTCGATTGTGCGCGCCATGCAGGCGGGAGAGTTCTACGCTTCAAGTGGCGTGACCCTGGACGACGTTCAAATGGGCAACGATGCCTATCGAGTCTCTATCAGGCCTCAAGAGGGGGTGACGTTCGTCACCCGTTTCGTGGGTACTCGTATCGTGGATGGGGTCCTGGGTCCGGTAGGGGAGGTCCTATCCGAACAAGAGGGTCTGAGCGCGGAATTCAAACCCCAGGGCGACGAGCTCTACGTGCGAGGCGTGGTGACCTCCTCACGCATGCACCCTAATCCCTATGCAGAAGGCGATAGGGAAATGGCCTGGACTCAGCCCTGGGTGCGCTGAGCGTCAGTCCACGATCCTCACCTCGAGGGCTTCGACGCTGACTGTCGAGGCTGCGTGGCCGTGCTCTATCGCGATGCGGCCTGGGCCGAATCGGCTCTCCGTATCCATGTAGTCCGTGAGCATTACACCATTGATCCAAATGCGGATGTGCGTACCGCCCTCCACCTCCCGTACCGCGACGAAGTAGTTGAACCAGGTGTCGGACGGAATCAATTGGGCTCGAATGGACTTGAGACCTGCAAGGCTGCCGGTCTTCTCCGTGCTGGGGAAGGTGCTGTTGATCAGCGCCGCGTAGCCCTCCACTACCTCGAGGGGATCTTGAACACGTAAGACCAGGCTTGCCTGGCCTCCATCGGAAATTTTGATCCGCGCACGCAGGTCAAACGAGCGGTAGTCGTTGCGTGTCGAGATCAACGCTCCCTTGGGCCCGCTGGCTACGAGTGTGACATCGTCCAATTCCCACTCGGCATCGCCAGTGAGAATCCAGTTGTCGAATTGTTCTTCGGGGAATACGGGTGCCCACTTGGGGCTACCGGTGCGGGGCAGGGGATTGGGGTGCCCACGCTCCGTGGGTCGCACCCGGATGTCCCGAAATGCCACCTCGCTTCCTTCGCCCCAAAGCACAACGGGGCCGACTGGTACCTCCGTTTCATAGATCGAGGTCGCGGAAACTCCGGGCACGTTGATGCCTTCCAGTACGGTGCGCCCATCAACCAAAATCTGCTCAAAGCGCGCATCGCTGACTTTGCCATCCTTACCCAATCGAGGGGCGCGGAAACGAAGGTCCACTTCGTGCCACTCACCGGCGTGCCGATAGGCATTGAAGCGCGGTGCAATGGTGTTCCATGACTCTGCGCCGTTGATGCTGAAGCAAAGCCCGGCCTCGCCTTCATTCCCCTTGGGTGAGTCGATCAAGGCAACCTCGTATCGCCCCATCAACAGAATCCCTGAGCGGCCACCCTCAGGCAGCATGAAGCCCAGGTGTAACTCGCAGTCACCAAAGCTGTTCTTGCTGGTGTAGTGGCTCGGTTGGTCACCCGTGTTCACCAAAGCTCCATTACCTGTAGTGATGTCGAAGTGGGTTCCCTCATCACGGGCGATTTCTGCATTCACTAACTCCCAACCTTCGGATTCAAAACGATCCATGGGGTCTCCCCAGGAGAGCATCAGCCAACCTTCCTGGCCGGATTCCTTGCTGGGCGGTGGGGGCACAATCTTGCTTACATGCTGGTTCGTGATAGGCCCCTCAGGTAACTGGTTGATGGTGTAGGCGAACTCTGGGTGCAAGAGGGCCTCTCCCTGATCTCCGACGAGGCCGTCGAACTTCACCCGCGCAACCATGGCGGGCGTAAGCCCGACGGTTTCGACTCTCAGGTGGGTTCGGTCTTCAGACAGGACGCAGCCTGTCACCTCTACCACGGTGTGGTGCTGAGGAGGGCTGCCGTACTCCCACCAGTAGTTGTAGTCGTACTGGTACACGCTCGCGCAGTCGCTCCCGAGGTCCACCTCGGCAGAGATAGGCTTGGTGAACTCCACGTCGAATCCACTCTGCCGAAGTTGGACGTCCTGAATTTCCAAAGGAGAGCGACCCGTCCAACGCACCCGCGCCAATCCATCTGACGGAGTTCGACCACCCCAGCCCCGATTGGTCATGCCGCAAAAGAGAGTCCCATCGGGACTGAATAGGACGCGTGCCACGGAACCGATGCCCTGACGGAAAGGTTGAATCCAGCCTTGGTACTCCCCGCGCACCTTCTCCATGTTGCAGCGCAGCACCATGCCGTTTGTAAGTTCGGCGACGAACAGATCGTCAGCGAACGGGCCAAAGGCCCCGTCCGTACTGTCATGCACCATATTCCCAGTGGAGCGCGACCATTCGTAGGGGATCCAGACCGCGGCCGGGCGTCGTTGATTTGCGGCCGCAGGCGGGGGCACCTCATCGCTAGCGAGAGTGCCGGAGGCGCGGTACTCGGGTGTCCACTCGAGGGAGGCCGGGTGACCGTAGAAGCCGTCCTTGACTAGATGGTAAATCGGGCTCGAGGCGCACCAGTCTCCTTGGTTGTCCGTTATGAAGATGTCGCCTTGTGCGTTCTGACCAACGCCGCACGGGGAACGGAAGCCTTTGGCCCAAGGAGTCATCTCTCCATCGGGTGAAATACGTAACGCCCAGCCGCGGTAGGGCACTGCGGATTTGCCATGCCACCACTGGGGATTAAAGAACGCCACGTTAAGAGTGACAAAGAAGTTCCCCGCTTCGTCTCGGGGAAGACCGAAGGCGAACTCGTGATAGTTGCCTGACAGGCCCCAATCATCACACAGAGTGTCAATCTGGTCGCAGACCCCATCCCCATTAAGGTCGCGCAAGCGGGAGAGTTCGCCGCGCTGCACCACGTGGATGTCGCCGTCGACGACGTTCATTCCCAGTCCCTCCCACATGCCCTCTGCAAAGAGCCTCCACCGGGCATCGTTGACGTCCTCTACTTCCGGATTTTCAAGAATCCAAACCTGACCACGCCGGGTCGAGACGGCCAACTCGCCACCGGGCAGAAGTCCCATTCCCCCGATTTCCAACCTCACACCCGGGGGGACGGGAAAATGCTCAACGGTGTAATAGTCGTTCTCGTCTTCGATCGGAGCCGTCTCGGCGGCAAGGCCCGAAGAGACCAGAAGGGGTAGGACTAAGGAAAGGTGACAGGGGCTCATCGGGTTTGCTCCAAGAGGCTTTGCAAGGTGTCATCGTTCGCATCCAGTGCCGTGACAAGAGTCACTTCGAATTCAACTACTTGTCCCGGCTCTAGGTCCAAGCGCAGGCTACGAGACTGCACCCGCATGCTATTAGGCCCGCGCAATACGACTAGACGTCTCAGGCCATCGCTCTGAAGGCGGTCGGAGACGTGGGCTTGTGTTTGGTCGCTTCTGGCTTCCAGTATTGCCGTCGGATTGCCGCAATCTTGGGACAGGTAGGACGTGTTGAATTCCAGGGAACAGGCCAGAGCCCCGGCTTCCACGCGCAGGAGTCGGATGAAACCTGCGCCGGCCTCCGTGTCAGCTATCTGCGGTTGTTCTTGAACCTTGGCCAGAATGCTCCCCGCACCATCTTGCAGCCAATAATGCAGACCTGCGTCTTGTCCGGCTGTCCAGGTGCGCTTCAACCGGGCTTGTAGTGGCTCGCGCTCCATACCTTGGGGCGATTCGCTAATCGCCACGAAGCTCGGGCCGGGATCCCCCTTCGCGCAGACAAGCGTGGGTTTACCCAGAGGCAAGAGCGGCTTTCCTCCGCGGTCAGTCCAGTCTCGGCGCTGAACAAAGTCTCCTTGGCGCACGGCGACGAAGCGGACGTCGTCGGCGCGATACTCGAAGGACGCGCCACTCGTGAGCCCAATCAATAGCCCTCGCGGCCTCTGGGGGGCTCCATCGATAATGGGGGGCAGGAAACCGCGGACGATTTGGGCGCGATCCGTGATCTGCAGGATGGTCTCGGAAACAGATACCGTCTTGCGCTCGGGTCCGAGTGAAATGACGTAATCCGCAAGGGCGGCCAGCTCGGCTTTCGTGACGGCTCCAGCATGTGAGGGCATGGGGGTGCCAGGAATGCCAAAGGTGATGGTGCGGAGAATGGCGGCGCGCGTGTTGCCGTATGAGAAGCCACCGTCCTTGAAGGAGCGCGCGGGCCGGGGCAGATCTGCCGTCCCATCGCCCGCGCCCTCCGGACCGTGGCACCGAGCGCAGAGCTCCAGGTACCGTGCACGGGTATCGGGCACCCCTTCTTGAGGGCCGCAGAGGGCTCGCGTCTGAGTGACGCAGAGTGCTAATAGGCAAATAGTGGATCGCAGTCGGTGGAAGGCCATTGGAGCAGCCTACGCAGAGGTGACTCACCAAGCCAGATGCGCCCGACCTGTGCCAGTAAGTTATCCTCGCGCCCATCATGGCTCTCACAATTCAACACCTCACTCGATCCGTGTGCAGCGCGGCGTTCTATCTATTCGTCACCTCGGGAACTGTGGCGGCGCAGGAGAATGACCCAGCTCCGCCAAAGGGATCGGGTGGAGAACTCAACAGCGCGCAGGGGGTCTTCGACGTCCAGCACTATCGTTTAGAGCTGGAGATTTCCCCCGACGCGAAGCGTATCTCCGGGGCCTTGAGTATGACCGCTGAGCTTGTGGCGTCGACGGGCGCGATCATGCTGGACTTGGATGATGCCCTGACCGTGGACGGCGTTTGGGTCAGTGATCCCCAAACCCGGTCAGCTGGCCTGTCCAAGGTCTCGTTTAGCCACAGGGACGGCGAGATTCATATCCCGCTCTCCCGTCGCAGCACGGGCGAGACCTTTGTCGTGCGCGTGGAGTACGGCGGGGTCCCGCGTGAAGCTCCACGACCGCCTTGGGATGGCGGGTTCACTTGGTCTCGCACCGCCGACGGATCGCACTGGATCGCGACCACCTGTCAGGGCGAGGGCGCGGATGTCTGGTGGCCCTGCAAGGACCACCCCTCCGACGAGCCGGATTCCATGGACATCGTGATTACTGTGCCCGCCCCCTTGGTCGTCGCCAGTAACGGCCGACTGTTGGAAGTGCGCAAGGCTCCCGGCGACAAGCTCACTTACCACTGGCACGTCTCGACACCCATCAACAACTACGGCGTCGCTCTCAACATCGCCCCCTACGAGACCATTACGACTCAGTACCAAGGTGTCGAGGGCGAGCCCTTCGAGTTCACGTACTGGGTTCTCCCCGAGAACCGAGTTCAGGGCGAGAAGGTGTTCGAGGAGTTTCAGCGGCAGATGACGTTCTTTGAGGACGTCTGCGGCCCCTACCCCTTCCGTGCGGACAAGTACGGCGTGGCGGAGACTCCGCACCTGGGCATGGAACATCAGAGCATCATCGCCTACGGAAATGGCTATCGCGGGGACATCGTTACGGGCTACGACTATGACTGGTTACATCATCACGAGCTCTCCCACGAGTGGTGGGCCAACCTAGTCACGGTTCGGGATTGGAAGGATTTCTGGATTCACGAAGGAATCGGAACCTACCTGCAGGCCGTGTATTTGGAGCGGCGCTTCGGTCCCGAGGCCTACGCCAAGAAGATGGCCATCGATCTCAAGCGCATTGAGAACAAGGGCAGCGTGGCTCCGCGCGGTGCACGTACGACGAAGGACATGTACTTCGCATCAAAGCGTCCCGATGCTCCGGACATAGACGTTTACATGAAGGGTTCTTGGATCTGTCACAGCCTGCGCTGGCTCGTGGGTGACGAAGTCTTCTTCAAGATTCTGCGACGCTGGGCTTATCCCGATCCCACCTTGGAATCCAGCCGTGATGGTTCGGCTTGCCGTTTTGCCAGTACGGACGAGCTACTCGCCATCGCAGAGGAGGTTGCGGACATGGAACTCGACTGGTTCTTCGAACTCTATTTGCGGCAGCCGGAGCTCCCAGAGTTGGAGATCTCTATAGCAGGTAGCAAGTGCGCCCTGAGCTGGAAAACACCCGGCGGCATGGCCTTCCCCATGCCCGTGGAGGTCCTAGTCGGCGGTGAATTGCGGCGGGTCGAGATGACAGATGGGGAAGCCGTTCTCATGCTCCCGCGGGGGCTCGCGCCCGAGGTCGATCCCCATGCGCGCGTCCTGATGAAGCGTCCTAGGTAGGCACGTTTACTCTTCCTGCAGGAACTCTTGCACCTTCTCCACTTCCCCAGCAGATCCCAAAATCACGCTGGTTCGCTCGTGTAGTTCGCGCGGGTTGATCTCCATCGTGCGCTTCAGGCCCGAGAAGGACTTGCCGCCGGCCTGCTCAATCAACATGGACATGGGGTTGGCTTCGTACATCAAGCGCAACTTGCCATTGGGTGCCTTCTCTGTGGGCGGATACATAAAGACCTCGCCCTTCATCAAGATGCGGTGCACGTCGGCCACCAAGGTGCCTGCGTTTCGCTGTGAATAGCCGTTTCCATGAGCCCAGGCCAGATAGTTTTGATAGCCGCTAGGGAAGGTGGAGGTGTAAGCCTCATTGAGCGAGTAGTTCTTGCTCTTGGCCGAGAGGCTGATGGCGGACAGCACCCAGGTGAAATCCCCTTTGGCCCCGGGGTACTTGGACTCCTCCGAGAGGAGGTAGGACTGGATTGAGGTGAGGTTCTGCGATTCCGTAAGCGCGATATGGCCTTCAAGCAAGGTGGTGGGGGGGGACGACCCCCCAATGGGTACCCCCTTTTGAGCCCGGAGATAAACCGGACTAATTGAAGAGGAGGTCCACCCGGCGTGCGACTTCTTCCGCAGCATCCAGGATGCGGTGTGAAGACGCGCTGAAGATCTCGGCTGGAAGAACGATTATGCGGCCTTTTTCAACCGCCTCCAAATGAGACAGTATGGGTTCACCGCGTAGAAACTCGGCACCGGGGGAGACCATGTCGCGTCCCGTGCTGGTCAGGAATACCTCAGGATTGAGACTCAGGATCTCCTCCAGGCTGAGCTCACAATGGCCCTTTCTATCTACGGCGTTCTCCATTCCGGCGAGCGTGAGAACCAGGTCCAGTGTCGTTCCGGTGCCCGACGTGTGCCCGCCCGCACCGAAGTTTGAGTAGACCACTATTCGGCGTGAAGGTCGGTCGGCATCTTTGAGCGCCAACCGTCGTGCTGCCAGATTCTCCATGAGGGCTTGGGCGCGTTCCGGAACTCCAAGGGCCTCGCCGGCCAGCGCGATTCCCGCTTCGACCTCGGCCCAACTCTTTGCATCGGGTAGGGGCAAGACCGGGATGTTCACCGAGCGCGCCACCCATAAGGGCCCCTGATAAGACCAGGGAGCCGCGATGATGAGATCGGGCTTGAGGGCGAGGATAGCCTCACCTTCCAGCGCGTTCAGAACCGTGTGCTCACTCCATCGTTCGGGTTCGCGAGCCGCCACGGACCACGAAAACGCAGCCAAGGGAATGGCGACGACCCGATCGTGGAGGTCCAGGTCGGCCAGCAGATCTACGGCGGCTGACGTTGCCGGTAGGATGCGCCGGGCCTGATCTGGAACTCGAAGTGTTGAGCCGTCGCCCAAGGTCACGGCGCGAGTATCTATCGATTCGTTGCCTAAAGGCGGAAGTGCGGCCCCTCCTCCTCCGCAGCCCGAGGTGCAGATACCCAGCATCCACCCGGTGAGCAGGGTTAGCTTGCAGCCTCCAAGGCGGAGGGCCGATGGGCGGAATGGGAACATGGTGGGAGGGTAGCAGGTCACGGCCACGCCACGACCCGTGCCCCTAGATGTCAGAGCCTTCCGCGGGGCGTAATAAAATGCTCGTGATCTTGCTTACCGTATCGGCATAGCGAGGCAGGTCTTTCATGCGGGCCCAGTCGGGGTGTGCGAGGAAACCCTGCCAGTGTTCTTTGTGTGCTTCCTCGCTTTCGGCTGAGAGCATGTAGACGAGGTTGGGCATATCTGCAGCGCCTAACGACTCACCGAAGAACACTGGCCCCAACCCAACCTCTTGCATGAGTTGGATTTCGCCAGTGTTGAACATCTCCACCTTGCGTCGCGCCAAATCTTCATTGCGGCTCTCATAGATACGCAGCTCCAATAGCCGCTCTCCACTTTGGGAAGGGGGGGGCGTCACTTGGGGCAGTCCATCGAACGCCCTCAGGAGTCGGCTCTCGATCCTCGTGTAGGGAAGAGGGGCGCCGCCGGGGGCGAAGGTGTTTCCTGAGGCCAAGAACTCCGCGTCTTCGGCCAAAAGGGTGTTGCGGCCCAGTAGCTGGTCGGGGCTTGAGTAGGGGCATAGGAGGTAGACATCCAACACTCCATCCTCCACGGGTGTGAAGACCCCGACGGGCTTAATGCCCTGACGGTGCAGTGCGGGCTGATAGGCGTCCCGCACAAACTGAAGAGTCGCCAACTGTCCTTCTTGTGTGGAGCAGTGGTAGGTCCTCAACTCAAGCAGGTCCGTTGAGCTTGGCGAACTTACGCATCCTCCCAGGGCAACGAGAAGGGGGAATAGGAGGCGCGCGCGCAGTTGTGTGAGTGATCGCATGACAGTTTGGGTAGGGGTGAGCGGAGCCCAGAGGGTCCGCTATTTCAAAGCTACGGCGAGAGCGGTGTCGATGTACTCGGCCAGGATCACGTTCCCTCCCCGGCCGACGTGGCAGCAGCGACAACGGAAGCGGCCGAGAGAGCGAGCTTCTTGAGGAGTGTCTTTTGAGGCAAGTGAAGTCTCATGACCCAGCGCCGAAGCGGTGAGCAGCTGATACCGGGTTTGGATCCCCGGGCTTCTGAGAAGAATACGCAGTCTTTGGAGAGGACTCCATGCAAGTCTGGGCTTCACGGAATGGGGGAGAGTGGGTTCTCAGGCCTAGTGGAGTGATCGGTCCCGATGGGCCGCCCTGCAGTCCAAGTCGCGCTCCCTTCAATTTCGTCGCCAGGCGGGCCTACGGCGTGGGGTCCGTGCGGGGGAGGGGGGCAGGGCTCGGTCCAGGCCCCGGTACCAGCTGAGCGGGGCTAGAGCGTCTGCTCCAACCTGCTATTCTGCTTCCCATGAGTGTTGCCAGAACAGGAACCCGATCTGGGGTGATCGCCACCCTCGTCATGGGTGTCGGCCTACTGGGGCTCGTGCTCCTCTCCTGCCTCAAAGGTACGACTACGACCTTTGGCGCGGACGAATTCCTGCAGGGTTTGGGCGGCATCTTGGGGGTCGGCACTCCTCTGGAAGGCTACCGTCAACTCGTCTTCGAACTGGTGACCTGTAAGACGCTCGTGGCCTGTGGCGTTGGCGCATCTCTGGCCTGCTCGGGCGCGTTGTTGCAGGGGGTGTTTCGCAACGGCCTCGCCTCGCCTTCGATCTTGGGCATCACTGCCGGCGCGGGTCTGGGCGCCACCTTGGGGATCATGTTGGTGGGAGGATACGGATCCAATGTCGCAGGTGGCATCGACCTGCTTGACCAAGCCGCCAAGCACTCTCCTCTTCTGGTGACAATTACCGGCTTCGCCGGTGCCTGTGGAGTAGCCCTCCTCGTTGCGGGGATCGGCGGCGTGGGGGGCCGCGTATCCGTGCCGACGCTCTTGCTTGTGGGGATTGCCATCAATGCTTGCATCGCCGGTATTCTGGCAGCCATCCAAGCTTGGTTGGTGGAGCACGACTGGCAGACGGCAGAAGCCGTCTACCACTGGAGCTTTGGCAGCCTCAAGGACAAGAGCTGGACTCAGGTGGGGATTGTGTGGACGGGCGCGGCCTGTGCCGCGTTGACCTTGCCCTTCGTCGCGCGCGAACTGGACTTGTTCGCCGCAGGTGAGGAGAACGCAGAGTCCCTCGGAGTGAACACCACGCGGATCAAGCTGCTGGCATTAGTGACCGCCTCGCTTGCGGCCTCCGCTGCAGTTGCCGTCGCAGGGCAAATCGCGTTTGTCGGGCTCGTCGTGCCGCACCTTGTGCGGCTGGCGGGATTCCGCTCCTACCGCACGCTGCTCCCCTTATCCCTGGTAGGGGGCGCGGTATTCCTGCTGGGTGCGGACGTCGCCCAGCGATACCTGCTGGAGCGCGAGCTGTTCAAGCCGGGGGTCCTGATGTCGTTGGTGGGGGGCCCCTTCTTTCTGTTCCTTCTGGTGCGCTCACGGTCACAGGTGCGTACGTGGTAGTGCTGATAGAAAGCCGCGGTCTGGGCTACATCTACCCCGGTGGTGTAGAAGCGCTCGTTGACGTGGATCTTTCCATTGCCCCCGGAGAGTTGGTCTGCATCCTGGGGCCCAACGGCGCGGGTAAGAGCACTCTTCTGAAGGCTTTAGCCGGGTTGCTCCCGATCACGGCCGGCAAGGTCACCTGGCGCGGCGAGGCGATGACGACCTGGGCGCCCAGGCACCGGGCGCGTCGCTTGGCCTTTGTGCCGCAATCGCTGATGGCACTGCCGGAAGTCACCGTCCGCACTTTTGTGGCCCAGGGCCGCTACTCCCACCAGAGTGTATTTGCTCGCGCGACTCCTGAAGATCGCCAGGCTGTGGACCAGGCTCTGAGCCAGGCCGATCTGGTGGACCTAGCGGAGCGCGC
>JAPKBO010000018.1 GCA_028823395.1 Planctomycetota bacterium
GGGTGGCTCAGGGGTGGCGGGGCCAGGCACGACTTCCTCGACGGGCAATAGCTGCAGAGCATCGACGATGACGTGTCCGTCGGCGGAATCGTTGTCGACGGTGATTACAGCGTCCATGCCTGTCGTAAACCGATGCGTCCCCAAAGAGACAAAAAGCCCCTGGATAGGAGGGTGCTCGCGTTGGCTGATTCTTCTCTCGTGGCGTCCGTCGGCGCACTCGATTACCACGCGCACGTTGCTGGCACGGTTTGAGCCGGCGGTGTAGGAGAGTCGCACCTCCATTAGGCCGTCGCTGGGGATGTTCGGCGCAAAGGTCACGGACTTTCCGCCCTGGCCCTGGTTCTTGTCATGCAGGTATCCATCTTCTAGGTAGCCGCGCGCAAAGGTGGACTGCTGCCACTCCCCGATCAAAGTTGCTTCACTGTCATCGAGGACGATTCCTTGCAGGGACTCGCGCGTGATGACGGTCTGGACCGGTGGACCGGGTTGAAGGGCAGCGATCTCTCTTTCGATGGCGGTGATTGACTGCTGGTGCTCATGCCAGCGATCTTTCTGCTCGCCCTCCAATTCGCGCTTGACCCACCCAGACACGTTGCCTGGGGTGAGGGCTTGTGTGCTGCTGAAGATCCCTGCCAGAGCGTAGTAGTCGGAGGCGGAGACCGCATCGAACTTGTGGTCGTGGCAACGCGCGCAACCAAAACTCTGCGCGAGGAACGCGCGACCCATCGTGTCTACTTGCTCGTCAATCACGTCCAGTCGCAAGAACTCCTTGTCTTGCTGCTCGTAGTTGGTGGGCCCTAGCAGCAGGAATCCGGTCGCGGTCAGTTGACGGTTGCGTTGGCTTGTATCGTGCGCAGGGATTAGGTCCCCGGCCAGTTGCTCCGTGATGAACTGATCGAAAGGGACGTCCAAATTGTAACTGTCGACGACATAGTCCCTGTAGCGCCAGGCGTCTGGGAAAACCAGGGAGCGCCCTCCGCCGGATGATTCTGCGAAACGCGTCACGTCGAGCCAGTGACGACCCCATCGTTGCCCGAATTCGGGTGAGGCCATCAGTTCATCGACCACCTCGGCATAGCGTTCCTCTGATGGGGCGAGGTCGAAAGATGTGAGCTGCGCAGGGCTGGGTGGAAGCCCTATCAGGTCAAAGTACAGCCGGCGTAGCCGTTGGCGCGGGGAGGCGTCCTGAGCGGGTTCAACCTGCGCGGCCTCCATGCTGGCCAGCAGGAACGTGTCCACGCTGGTTATAGGCCAAGCTGTATCGGTGACTTGGGGTACGGCCGAATCAGCAATGGGCCGCAAGGACCAGTGTGCTTCCTGCAGTGGGATGCAGGCGCATACGAGCAGCCAGTGCGGTGCGGGGGTCACACCTGCAATGGTACGGCAGTTCAACCGTTAGGTGGGCATCGTGTGGGAGGAGTCGGCCTGGATGAGGCCGTCCTCCATGTGCACCATGCGCTCGCAGCGCTGGGCAAGTCGATGGTCGTGGGTGACGAGCAGTAGGGCTGTACGCCGTGTTTCCTGCTCCTCGAAGAGCAATTCTAGGACGCGCTCACCGGTGCTGCTGTCGAGGTTACCCGTGGGTTCATCGGCGATGATTAGCGGTGGGTCTAGCAGTAGGGCGCGGGCAATTGCGACTCGCTGTTGCTCGCCGCCGGAGAGTTGCCCGGGTCGGTGCTTGAGTCGATCACCCAGACCGAAACGCTTGAGCATCGAGACGGCCTTGGTCTCATACTCTTCCCGTTTGTTGCGATAGGCTACGTGGGGTAGGGCGATCATCGCGGGCAGGAGTGTATTCTCAAGCGCGTTGAGCTCGGCAAGCAGGTGATAGAACTGAAAGACGAAGCCGATCGATGCATTGCGAAGCCGCGCGCGCTCTTGGGTGGTCAGCGCCCACGCGGACTGCCCATCGAGCCAGACTTCCCCTTCAGTGGGGCGGTCGAGCAGCCCCAAGATGTTGAGCAGCGTTGTCTTTCCTGCCCCGGAGGCTCCCATTAGGGAGACGCGTTGCCCACGCCCCAATTCCAGGTCTACCCCGTGAAGGATCTCCAGGCTGCGCTCGCCCACGGGGAATGAACGACGAATACCGAGGCCCGACAGGATCACGTCGGGGCCCGGCGTGCCGTTGGCGTTGGAGGTGTCGCTTGAGTTTGCCATTTTACTCGAAGCGCAGAGCGTCAATGGGATTCAGGCGCGCGGCACGCCAGGCGGGGAATGCGGCAAAGATCAGGGTGCAGGTGACGGCGCCGAGGACAATCAGCGCGACACCCGTGACCTCGACAACACTGGGGATGTGGTCGAACAGGTAGATGCTGCGGTCAAAGATTTGAATGCCGAAGGTGTTCGAGAGGGAGGTTTCGATGGCGTCGATGTGCACAGCACCGAGGACGCCCAGTAGGGCTCCCAGGCTGGCGCCCAGGAAAGCCTGCCAGCAGCCAATCATGAGGAATAGGCTCATGACGCCGGATGGGTGGGCGCCCAGGGCTGTCAGGATGCCGATGTCCCTGCGTTTTTCGGAGACCATCATAGAGAGGATGGCAAAGACGGTGAAGCCGGCGACCACCATCACCAAGGAGAGCATGATGCCCATCAGGGATTTCTCGTTCTCGATGGCTCCAAGGAGGTTGCCGCGCAGGTCTTCCCACGTTCGTACCTCCGTACGGAAGTAGTCGCTTTCGTCGTTGCCTGAGGGCGGGTGGACGAAGCGCCCTTCGGCCAGGCTGGAGCGCAAGGTGGAGACGGCCGCGACCTTATCCGCTTCGTAGTCGTGAAGCTTGATGAGGATCTGGCTCCAGGCGGTTGTGCGGCCGAGCATGTCGGCGAGCGCACGCCGGTCGACGTAGACGCGCTCCATGTCCATATCGTTTTCGCCGCTGCGGAAGGTTCCGGTAACCACGAAGGTGCGATTGCAGCCCTGGCCTTCGATGCTGCGGGTGATGGGGTCCACGCCCAGGCTGAACAGTTCCACCTCGTCGCCCGGGTGCAGGTTCCATGCGGCAGCCAGTTGGGCGCCAAGGATGATTCCCGACTTGGGCGCGCCATCGGGCCGGTAGAAGGGCGGCGGTTCGAAGGGGTGCTGGGGGTCAGTCACCGGTATGACCTGGAAGCTACTGGAGTCCTCAGTAGGCTTCATGTTCTCCCGCAGATCACTGGCCCCGTACTCATCAGGCACATCAATGCCCACCAAGTGAATCAGCGAGAGGTCTCCAAAAACGGGGTGCTTTAGGAGCGAGCTCTTGGAGTCCGGCACCAGCATCCCGTACCAGGCCATCTGCATGGAGGCGCCGCGCACGTGGGGGTTGGCGCGGACAATTTCCATCAAGGATGCTTCATCGGTCTTGGGCAATAGCCCATCGCTAAGCGGGTAGTCCTGATTGGGCATGACAATCAGGTCTCCCAGGTTGCCGCGCAGGTGGTCGCGGCTCTCTTGCAGGAATCCCGACATGATCGAGAGGATCAGGATCAGGGCCGCCACGGCAACCGTGATTCCGGCCGCACCGATCCAGTTTGTTCGGCGGGCGCGCAGGTAACGGAGGCTTAGAAACCAGCGGTACATTCTACGCCTCAGCCTCGGAGGTGGCCTGGGTGGTGTCCGCTGCTTCACCCTCGGCAAGCTTGCGCATGGCGGGGAACAGCAGCACGTCGCGGATCGAGTCACAGCCCGTGAGCAGCATGACCACACGGTCGATGCCAATACCCAAGCCACCCGTGGGGGGCATTCCGTATTCGAGTGCCTGGACGTAGTCGCGGTCCACCTCGCCGGGGGTCTCGGGGTCCTTGGAAGCTACCTGCTCAATAAAGCGGCGCTCCTGCTCCGCCGGGTCGTTGAGCTCGGTGAACGCATTACCGAGCTCCATGCCCGCGATGAAGACCTCGAAGCGTTCCGCCAATCGGGGGTCTTCGGCGGACGCTTTGGCGAGGGGGCAGATGGCGACGGGGTAGTCCGTGCAGAAAACGGGTCCCACGAGGTGGGGCTCGCAGCGCGACTCGAATACGTCGTTCATGAGCTTCCAGTAGTCACCATGGTCGTCGATGCCTAGGTCCTTGGCGACGGCCCGCACGGCCACCTCGTCGTCGAATTCGGCACCTACGTGCTCCGAGAAGAGGTCGGTATAGCGCACGCGTTTGAACGGAGCCTTCAGGTCGTAGCTCTTCTCGCGGAACTCAATCTGGGTCGTGCCATTGACCGCTAGGGCCGCGCGCTCGATGAGTTGTTCGGTTACATCCATCATGCGCCGGTAGTCCGCTTGGGCCTCGTAGAGCTCAAGCATGGTGAACTCCGGGTTGTGGCGGTAGCTGACACCCTCATTGCGGAAGTTACGCGCGAACTCGAAGACGCGCTCCATGCCACCCACGATCAGCCGCTTGAGGTACAGCTCGGGGGCAATACGTAGGTAGAGATCCGCGTCGAGCTCGTTGTGGTGCGTGACGAAGGGGCGCGCCGCAGCTCCCCCTGAAATGGGATGCAGTGTGGGAGTCTCGACCTCTAGGTAGCCTTCCTCTTCCAGGTAGGCGCGCATGGCTGAGATGGCCTTGCTGCGTTTGACGAAAACTTCGTGAACGCCCTCGGACGCCCAGAGGTCCACGTAGCGCCGCCGATAGCGAGTCTCCTTGTCGGTCAGGCCGTGCCACTTCTCGGGCGGCGGTGCCACGGCCTTGGCCAGAAGCGTTACCTCCTCAGCCCAAATGGTCGGCTCGCCTTTTTGGGTGAAGCCGAGCTCGCCTCGGATACCCACAAGGTCGCCGCCGTCAAGATTCTTGCGCAGGGGCCACCATTCGCTCAGGCGTTGCTTCTGTAGGCCGACTTGCAAACGGCCCGTGCGGTCGAGTACCGGCGCGAAGATGAGCTTGCCGAAATCGCGTAGTCCCATGAGGCGCCCGGCTACGGTGACGGTTTCGCCTATGAGGGGACCGGGATCTTCAGGTGTTCCTGCTCCCTCGCGGACCGACGCGACGTGGGTGGCTTCAACCCCTCGCGTGGGGTAGGGGTCGATGCCTAGTTCGCGCAGGGCAGCGACCTTGGCCAGGCGGTCGGGATGGGAGATGTCGGTCATGATCGTGCGGCGCCGCCTGAGGCTAACGATTGCGGGGGGCTGCCACCAGAAACGTGTCGAGCCGTTAGGCGGTGGCAAAAGGAACCGGCCGGAGCGGAAATCCGCGCCGGCCGGTGGGTGGTGGAGGATAGGGGAGTCGAACCCCTGACCTCTTGAATGCCATTCAAGCGCTCTACCAACTGAGCTAATCCCCCGTTGTGCGTGCGGCCAGGTTGTCTGATGTCTGCCTGACGGCCGATCGGGGCGGCCAAGATGGCCCCCAGGAGCCCTCTCGTCAACGACCCGCTCGGCAATTCCTTGTAGACTCTGCGCCCCCCCTAGGGGACCCCTGCGGCCTTCCCTCCCCTTGGGGAGGTTGCCACCCCGTCGCTTTCACCCCTCGCCATCCATTTCGGAGCCATTTCTTGCCTCAGTCCTACGATCCGGCGTCCATAGAGTCCAAGTGGCAGGCTAACTGGGAGGCGAATCAGCCCTTCCGCGCACTCTCTCCTGGTGACGAGGGCTTTGAGCCCGAACAGGAAAAGTACTACGTCCTGGACATGTTTCCCTACCCGTCCGGAGCGGGCCTCCATGTGGGCCACCCCATGGGCTACATCGGCAGCGATATCGTGGCGCGCAAGAAGCGCATGCAAGGCTTTAACGTCCTGCACCCCATGGGCTTTGATGCGTTCGGATTGCCGGCGGAGCAGTACGCGATTCAAACGGGCAAGCACCCGGCGCAGACCACGGCCGAGAACATCGCCAATTATGAGCGACAGTTGAAGATGATCGGCCTGTCCTACGATTGGTCGCGATCGTTCACCACGAGTACTCCGGACTACTACCGCTGGACCCAGTGGATCTTCACGCGCCTGTACGATCGGGGCCTTGCGTATCAGGCTGAGGTGCCTGTGTGGTGGTGCCAGGATCTCAAGACTGTGCTCTCCAATGAAGAAGTTATCGACGGTCGCAGTGAGCGGGGAGACTATCCCTGTGAGCGGCGGCCCCTGCGTCAATGGATGCTGAAGATCACAGCCTACGCGGACCGTTTGATTGAGGATCTCGATGAGGTGGACTGGCCCGCTTCCGTCAAGACCATGCAGCGTGAGTGGATCGGCCGTTCGGAAGGGGCCGAAATTGAGTTCGCCGTGGAGGGAACGGACGAGAGCTTGGAGGTTTTTACGACCCGCCCAGACACCCTGTTCGGAGCGACGTTCATGGTCCTGGCTCCTGAGCACCCGCTTGTGGATAGCTTGACCAGCAAGGCGGAGCGCGCAGCGGTGGAGGCCTACATTCAGAAGGCCAGTTCCAAGTCTGAACTACAGCGCATGGAGGTCAGCAAAGAGAAGTCCGGTGTCTTCACCGGTGCTTGGGCCCTCAATCCTCTCATGGATCCGACTGACCCCGCGGCTCGCCTCCCTATCTGGGTGGCGGACTATGTGCTGATGGGCTACGGCTCAGGGGCCATCATGTGCGTTCCGGGTCACGACGATCGGGACTTCGAATTTGCGACGGCTTTCGGTTTGCCCGTGCGGCAGGTCGTGCGTCCCGTCGAGGGGGGGGCTGTCCCGGAGGGGGGCTGCTACGTGGGCCACGGAATCAGCGTGAATTCTCCCCTCTGGGACGGACTGCCCACCGCTGAGGCTAAACCGCGTGCGACGCAGCTCCTTGAGGAGCGCGGCCTCGGCACGGTCAAGGTCAACTATCGCCTGCGCGATTGGCTGTTTTCGCGCCAACGTTATTGGGGGGAGCCGTTCCCCGTGCTGCATGCGGAAGACGGCAATCACCAACGGGTGAGGGATGAGGACCTGCCTGTCGAGCTGCCTCCGATGGATGACTTTGCGCCCCCGGCTGATGGCTCCCCGCCGTTGTCCAAGGCGACCGATTGGGTGCAGGTGACCGACCCTCAGACGGGAGAGGCCTACCTGCGAGACACGGACACCATGCCGGGCTGGGCAGGTTCGTGCTGGTACTACCTTCGTTTCATGGACGCCAACAACTCCGAGGCCTTTGCGTCACGCGAGGCGCTCGAGTACTGGAACAACGTTGACCTCTACATCGGTGGAACGGAGCACGCTGTCCTGCACCTGTTGTACGCACGCTTTTGGCATAAGGTGCTTTATGACGAAGGTCTCGTCCCTACCAAGGAGCCCTTCCAGCAACTGTTTAACCAGGGCATGGTTCAGGCGTTCGCCTATAGGAATGCCTCAGGCCGATTGGTAAGCGCCGATGAGGTGACGGTGGAGGGGGGCGAGGGACGCAGCAAAGAGAGTGGGGAGGTGCTTGAGCAGGTCGTCGCTAAAATGTCGAAGTCGCTGAAGAACGTCGTCAATCCAGATGAGGTTTGTGATGCGTATGGGGTGGATACTTTCCGTCTGTACGAGATGTTCATGGGGCCCCTGGCGGATTCCAAACCTTGGAACCCGCGCGATGTGCCTGGTGCCCGGCGCTTCCTCGATCGTGTGTGGCGTCTTTACGTGGATCCCGAAGGGCAGGATGCCATCCGCCCAGAGCTTCTCGACACCAACGGTGAAGGCGCGGAGCCCACGGGCGATGCGCTGGAGCTCGAGCGCGGCTTTCACCGCTGTCTGGCGCGCGTTGAGGACTCTTTCAAGCAGTTCAACTTCAACACGGCTGTGGCGGCCTTTATGGAGTTCATAAATCTAGGCACCAAGAAGTCTGCAGCCTTCACTCGCAGTCAGGCCGAACGCCTTGCTTGTGCGCTGGCACCGTTCGCTCCCCACATGGCCGAGGAGCTTTGGGAGCGCCTGGGCCATTCAGGGGGCATTACGCGCGCCCCGTGGCCCAGCCTCGACGTGCGCTACCTTGAGGAGGACGGCTTTGAGCTTGTCGTGCAAATCAACGGCAAAGTACGTGGTCGCGCCAAGGCTTCTAAGGAATCTGGAAAAGAGGAACTAGAGGCTCTGGCGGAGGCAGCTGTGTCAGCGCAGCTCGCCGGAAAAGAGCGCCTTAAGACCATCGTGGTCCCCGGCCGTCTGGTGAATTTTGTCGTGCGTTGATCGGGAGCGCTAAGACCCTATCCTCTTGGCACCCCGCTTCCGGTTTAAGCCCCAACCCTTACAGTAGCTCCATGGCCCTTCTGCAATCTGACCACGCGCTGGAACTCCTGCGCGGTATCGTGGACCGAAGTTCCGCCGACCAGACCGAGGTCACGTTGGAATCTGTCGAGGATTCCTTTGTGCGCTACGCCAGTTCGGGCCCGACCCAGAACGCGGACCGCGAACGGCATCAGCTTTCGATTCGGGTGCGCCTGAGCGCGGGGGGGGAGCGCGGGGCCTTTGGCGGTTGGCGTGAGGCACGGGCCACCTGCGGGACCCTGGATGAGGATTCGGTCTCACGCACGCTACAGCGGGCCCTGGATCTGGCGGAGGTTGCTGAGAGTAATGGCAGCCTGGTGCCTATGGGGGGCGAAGTTGAAGTGGCTGGGACTGCAGCGCAGAGGCCGACGATGGATCACACGATGAGTGAGAAGTCAGCCTGGATCTCGCTGGCCCTGGCCTCGTGTGAGGCCCAAGGACTGGAGGCAGCAGGCCTTGCGCAGACAACGGCGCAAAGCCGAACTCTGGTGAACTCTTGCGGCCGGTCTGTTCATGGCGCGCGCAGTCGGGCCGCCTTTTCACTCACGGCATCCGCGCTGGGTGGGGAGGGAGGCTCGGGATTTGCCGAGACTATTGTTTCCAATGTGGAGGAGCTTGATGCGGTTCGCATGATCGATCGGGCCGTAGCCAAGGCCTGCATGAACCGTAGCCCTGAGGGCATAGACCCCGGCTCATACACCGTGGTTCTGGAGCCGGCCGCCGTGAGCTCCTTGCTCCTGTTTGCCGAAAGTCACGGCTTCGGTGCCCGGGAGTACAAAGAGGAGTCCTCATTCTTGTGCGGGCGAGTGGGGGAGCGTTTGTTCCCCGATGCCCTGCGCCTCTTTGATGACCCCTTAAATGACGTTTACCCCGGGATGTCCTTCGACGGGGAGGGCACTCCCAAGGTGCGCAAGGACCTATTGGTGGGCGGTGCACTCTGCGGTCCTGTGACGGACTCACGTTTGGCGCAGGAGATGGATATGCCCAATACCGGGCATGCACGGCCTCAGCCTTGCGCGGAGGGGCCGACGACGACCAGTCTGATCATGGCACCGGGCCACTCCTCACTGGAGGAGCTTATCGGCGGTGTGGAGAACGGATTGCTGGTGAGCCAGTTCCACTACACGAACATGATCGAGCCGCGAGACCTCACCCTGACGGGTATGACACGCAACGGCACCTTCCGGATCGAGGGTGGCAAGATCGGGGCGGCGGTCAAAAATCTGCGCTTCACCATGAGTCTGGTGAAGGCCCTGCAAAACATCTCCGGTGTCGGTAGTAGCCTCGAGGTCGCCGGCGCTCTGTTTGACGGGGAAGTGATCTGCCCCGCGATTCGTATTGATAATTTCCGTTTCACCTCGGCCACAGACTTCTAGCCCATGCTCGACCAAGCCCACCAAGCCGTTTCTGAAGCCCTCAAGGCCGGCGCCGACTACGCGGACGTACGCATCAATCGTCTTTGTCAGGAGCGCTACGTCGTGCGCGATGGATCCTTAGAGGAGGCCGAGGCCCCCGAGGACTTCGGCATCGGAGTTCGCGTGATGAAGGACGGGGCATGGGGGTTTGCTGCGGCGCCCTGTGCAGCAAGTGAGGTAGGTGATGCCTCCCCCGGACTCGTGCGGCGTGCAGTCAAGGTTGCGCGAGACGTGGCACCCTCGCGGCGTGAACCGCTGCGGATGGCGGCCGAGGACGGGCACGTCGGGGAGTACGTTACGCCTGTTGGACAGGATCCTTTCGCCGTGGGCCTGAAGACCAAGTTGGACTTACTGCGAGCGGCGTCGGACTCCATGGCAGGGCACGCTGACACCGTGGCACGCACCGCAAGCCTCTCGCTCCGGCGGGAGGAGCAGTGGCAAGCCTCGAGTGAGGGCGCGGCATTGCACCAGGTGCTCGTTCGCTCTGGGGCTGGCATGAGTTGTGTCGCGGCAGCTAACGGGACTGTTGAGCGTCGTAGCTATCCGGCTTCCTTTGGCGGCAACTATCGCAGTGCCGGCTGGGAGTTCGTGGAAGGCCTAAACCTGTGCGACCATGGGGAACGTTTACGGGATGAGAGTGTGGCTCTTTGCCACGCCCCCCTGTGTCCCGAAGGTGAGCACACACTGATTCTGGGCGGCAGCCAGTTGATGCTGCAGATCCATGAGTCGGTGGGGCACCCCAACGAGCTAGACCGGGTGCATGGCCATGAAGTCGACTTGGCGGGGCGCTCGTTTGCCACGACGGACAAGTTGGGGACCTATAAGTACGGTTCGGAGTGCGTCAATTTGGTGGCAGATTCTACGGTTGCTGGCGGCTTGGATACCCGGGGCTATGATGACGAGTGCGTTCGTTCCGGGCGCTGGCCGGTGATTGATAAGGGTGTTTTTGTGGGCTATCACACGAGTCGCGAGTGGGCTCACACTATTGACGAGGAGCGCTCGCGGGGCACCTCCCGGGCCGAGGGCTGGTACAACCCCCCGATCATTCGTATGACCAACCTGTCTCTCGAGCCGGGATCCTGGTCATTCGATGATTTGTTGGCTGACACCGAAGATGGAGCCATTTTCGCCGATACCGTCCGCACTTGGTCCATCGATCAACGCCGCCTTAATTTTCAGTTCACCACTGAAATCGGCTGGGAGATTCAGGACGGGAAGCTCGGCCGTTTGGTGCGGCGCCCGACCTACCAGGGGCGTAGCCCGGATTTCTGGCGTAGTTGCGATGCGATCTGCGATGAGAGCCACTGGGACCTGTGGGGGGTGCCCAATTGCGGCAAGGGTAATCCCATGCAGGTCGCCGAAATGAGTCACGGTGCCGCTCCGGCTCGATTCCGCGGCGTGCAGTTCCTTAACTAAGAGGTCGCGTCGGGCGTGGCGATTTGGGCACAGGTGTGTTTTGCCTCGGGTGCGCGGTCGGACGGTGATGCGTAACCTCGCTTCCGCTGACCCGGGGAGTAAGGGGCCAAGAGGCCCCATTCTCTGTAGGACGAATGAGACCCTGTGTGAGGTTCCACGGATACGAATTCCGCACTCTTGCCTGGGGTCGGCTTCTGATCGGAAACGTGCGATTCCATCTGCGGCGGCGACGGAGCATATGTGGCTAGTCCCTAGCTCGGAATGTATGATCCGGCCCCGTATATCCCGCATATTATGCACCGCAATTTCCGTAGTTTTGCAAGCCGCATTGCGCTTGCATCCGCGCTGTTACCTTTGATTCTCGTTCGACCTGCAGGGGCAGTCGACACAAGGACGCAGGTTCCAACGGTGGAGTTCACTAAGACCATGAGCGTGGCCCGCGAGGAGGTCTCGCCCGTACGCGTTCGGATTGAACTGTCAGACGTGCAGGTCGTGGATGTTCTCGTGCCATTCGTAGCTACCGGGACTGCGGTGGACCCAGATGATTACAGTCCCGGTCCTAACCCGGTAGTGATTCCGGCCGGCTCGCTCTTCGCAGAGCTGATCCTGCTACCTGTTGACGACGCTCTTATTGAGGCACCTGAGACGATAGTCCTGACATTGTTACAGGCAAGTGGCTTTGTACTGGGGGCTAATGCCATCCAGACGGTGACCCTGTTGGATGACGATGGACCCCACGCAGATAGCTGGGTTGGCGGACTTGAGGTCAGCCCCTGGGGCTACGACTTCAATCCGCAACGTGTGGGAGATCCGGCCCAAACGCAGCCATTCCAAGTGACCAACACCCAGTCGGGGCCGATCGAATTCCGCGGACTCGCACTTGAGGGGAACGGGAACGCGTTCACGGTCACCTACTCCGATCCACTGCCCTTGACCCTGGCCCCAGGGGCGAGCACGTCCTTGCAGGTCGCCTTTATCCCCCTGGCGAAAGGCACACTTGAGGTTGAAGTCCGTGTTAGGCAGAAGCCCGGCGATAGTCGCTTTGCCCGCCCCATCTTTCGGGGCATTGCTATAGGGCCTCCCGGTGCGGACGTTCTTATGAACGCGGATGTGAAGGCCTATTTGGATGGAATCGGACAGCGCTGGTGTGCGGATTACGGGTTGTCTGGGGTCTCCACGCCAGTGACGTCCACGGCAAACATATCTGGCACCCAAGAGGATGGCCTGTACCGGTCTGCCCGTAGCGGGGCCAACTTCGGTTACTCCCTTGCTCTTCCTGACGGTACGTACGATGTGGTGGTGCATGCGGCCGAGCTGGTGTATGGCAGTCCGTTGCAACGTGTATTTGACGTGGCGATGGAGGGAGTGACGCGCTTGCAGGGGATCGATCTGGTTGCCCTAAAGGGCAAGGAGTATGCGTGGCAGAGTCCGGCCAGCCGGGTGGTGGTCTCCGGCGGCAGTCTCGAAATCGATTTTGTGGGAACGCTGGGGGAGGCCTTGGTCGCAGCCGTCGAGGTACGCTCCATGGCGCTGGTCGGCGACGACGGGGACAAACTTGATTTTGGATCTGTTGACGTCGGTTCGGTGTCGCAGTTGACGTTGCTCGTGACCAATTCCGGTTTGGCGCCTGCCAAAATAACTCAGCTTGACTTCCTCATGGGGGGTACCAGTTACGGTTCGGGGCGGGACTTCGTAGTTCGGGTAGACAACGTGAACTACTGGGGTGGGGACGCTTCAACCGGTTATTCGGTGGATTGGGATCTGCCCGGCGGGCAGAGCCTGGCCATTCCCGTGTTCTTTCAGCCTACCTATCACGACAGCCATTTCCTGAGCCTTGAGTTCTCAGGTGCCTTCGGGAAAGTCGAGACCGACTTGTTGGGCATCGGGGGCGAACCTGGGTGGGGATTTCTCCATCCCGATTTGGAGATGGATCGCACGATCTACATCGACTTTGACGGGGACGGCTTCGATACGGTCGGCCTGACCGGGTCCAATTCCCATACCCATGAGCCGGGCCAGAACCTGGCTGCGTTCGAGTGGCAGATTGACGGCGGCATAGTGTCGACTGACGCTGACACGGTGCAGGCCGTCACTGTTGGTCAGCACCAGGCGACCCTGACCATTTGGGACGACAAGGTTCCGCCGGACCAGGCGAGTGTTAGCGCGTCCCTGGACGTGCACCCTCTGTCGGCCGTTCCTGGCGTCTTGGCTTCCTATATCGATGCAACAGTCGGGGGTGCCGGCGGGCTCCTCGACACGCCTTTGGGCCAGGCAATCTTTGTTGAGCGTCGCGCCGACCATCAAGTGGATCTGGTCTCCGGTTCGGTCGGTGGGAGTGGTCTGACGAACGAAGTGCTCGTGAGTGTTCAATCTGATTTTGTCCTGGGGAGCGCCGCGCAGGTTCAGTTCGACACGACCGGTGGGTATGGTTCCCGCGTGCGGGTTGATGGTGTGTTGATGAGCGGCACGAATACCATCGCTCTCGGGCCTCACACTCTGGAGGTGCGCTGGGCTGTCGGGGACGGTAGCCAGTTGCCCCTTGGATTGATGGTGACGGTGGATGGTTCCTTATCAGGGACCTTCGAAGGGACACTGACCCATAGTGAAGTGGGGTTGCTGCCCACGCTGCACCTTATGACTCCGATCGGAACGGAGAGTGGCGGCAACTTCATCACGCTTGTTGGGTTCGGCTTCTTTCCGCCGACCCAAACGGTCGTGCACTGGGGAGGCATCACGGACTTCGCCCTTGCGGATCTCGTGAGCTGGGAAGACGGCAAGCTGGAGCTTCTTTCGCCTCCGGGGCAGGGCAAAATCCAGGTCAACGTTGAGACTCCCGCAGGTGTGAGCAATACCTTGGAGTTCGACTACCTGCCCGATGGGCCGGTTCCCATCGTGTTCGACGCACTGATCGATCGGGACGTCACTCTGAGCGGTCCGACCTGTGCTGTATTCCACCCCAATGGCAAGCTCTACGTTGGGCTCCTGGACGGACGCCTAGCCGAGCTGTCATTCGATGAGGATTGGTACCTGCAGGGTCCGGGGGTGGTCCTGCACACAGGCGTGAGCACCCTGACGAACTCAGATCTGTGTGGCATCACGTTCAATCCCTACGACGACCCCGCCGGCCCCGTGCGGCTGTATGTGAGCCACGGCGAGCATTGGCTTAACGGTGGCGGGAGCTTCTCGGGACCCTCGCCCTTTACAGGTCAGGTCTCGATTTTGACCGGGCCGACTTTTGACAGTCCCCAATCCCTTATCGATGGGCTGCCGACATCCAATCATGACCACGGAGTCAATGGGCTTGTTTTCGACCATAACGGCGACCTGCTCATCTGCGTTGGGGGGAACACCAATGCCGGTGTGGAGCACCCCGCTATCGGGGACCTGGATGAATCCCCGTTATCAGGGGCCATACTTAAGGCTCAGACTTCGCGGCCGGACTTCAATGGCAACGTTGTCTATCTGGATCGGGCGACGGGCAATCCTGTGTCCGATCAGGTTTTGGCTGAGAGCACGGACGTGGCCCCGGGGGTTCACGTGTCCAGCTACGCTCATGGTCTACGGAATGGATTTGATCTGGCGCTTACGACGTCAGGCTCGCTATATGCGACGGATAATGGGCCCAACTACGGATATGGGTACGAGTCGACTGGGCCCAACTCAGATACGGGTTCGCATGGGAACGATGACGACGAGCTCTTGTGGATCGAGGAGGGCTCCTACTATGGCCACGCCAACCGCAGCCGCGGATTCGCTGATCCGAGGCAGTACGTCTATCGAGACGTGATTGAGCCTGAGTCGGGTGACTTCTCTCAACACATTATCGAGTTGGCAGCATCGGTCAACGGGATCAGGGAGTACCGATCGACGACCTTTGGGGACCAATTGCGCGGTTGGCTCGTGGTCCAACAATGGAACGTTGGACAACTTCTCCTGGAGCTTGCACCGGATGGCCAATCTATCGATTCCAGCCAATGGATCTCTCCGGCGACTGATGGGCTTAATCTTGCAATGGGGCCTGGTGGGGCGATCGTGGCGGTGGATTTCACCCAGAACCGCCTTCGCATTCTACGTCCTGATGATGCGGCGGCCAGCGGATTGACCGCCTACGAGATCAGCCCATGGCGCGCACCGTCCGTGGGTGGGACCTCTTTTGTGATCGGGGGCGCGGGGTTTGTCCCGGGTCAGACCACGGTCACGGTGGGGGGGGTGTCGGCGATCGTCAATTCAGTGACCCCTCAGCGGATCACTGGAGTCTTGCCGCCCCTGCCCGAGAATAACGTCGATGGGTTGTACGACGTTGTGGTGCGTGAAGGTGTGAACGCGAGCATTGTCCCTAATGCCTTCCTCGCGCTTCCGTCTGGCGCAGGGTCCATGCCGGGCTACTGGCGGAGTGCTCTGCCTGCACCCATGGCGTTGGGCGAAGTGGTCTCGGCGGCTATCGGGACTCAGTTGTTCCTCATGGGGGAGGGATCCAACCTCACGTATGTTTACGACCTTGTGTCCGGCAACTGGCTGGCGCCTCGTGCCTCCCGCCCATTCCCCGGGGATCACCATGCATGTGAGGTCTGGCAGGGCAGGCTCTATCTGTTCGGGGGGGTCGGGTCCGTGGGAGCTGGCCGGGTGCAGATCTATGACCCAGCCTCGGACACCTGGACTGTTGGTGCGAACATGCCCTGGTCGGGCGGATCGTGCAGTACCGCATTGATTGACAATCTCGTCTATGTATGCGGGGGCATTGTGGGAAGCTCGACCGTTGGCAACTTGAGTGTCTACGATCCGGTTTCCGACACCTGGGACGCGGGAGGGGTGAGCTTGCCGCCGATGCCCGTCCCGACGAACCACGCCGCCTCGGCCACTGATGGGACTGCGCTGTGGGTCTTTGGGGGCCGTGGGGGCGGAAACTGGCCTCAGCCAGGCTATGACGTGGTGCAGCGGTACGACCCGCTCACCCAGGTCTGGACCACATCGAACGATGCGGGGATGCCTCTAGCGCCCATGCCAATGGGGCGGGGCGGCACCGGTAAAGCTGTGTTTCAGCGGGGTGAGTTCCTGATAATCGGAGGTGAATCGGCTTCTGCCGTCTTCGCGGACGTGCAGGCCTATGACCCCCTCCAGGATACCTGGGGGCTAGATACTCCCATTCCCACGGCGCGGCACGGCATTTACCCCGTTCTGTATAAGAGCCGCCTTTTCGTGGCGGGCGGTGGGGGAGCTGCGGGGTTCTCCGCTTCAGACGTGATGGAAGTCTTCCGCCGTCACTAGACGGACGCATCTTTATCCGAATCGCTCGTGGAGGGATGGGCGCTCGGCTGGAAGGATGGGTCCATGGCCAAGTCCGATCGCGACAAGTTCAGGAGTTTCAAGGACCTGCAGCGGGCTCGCGGGACTGCTGGTGCCGACGAATCACCTTCATCAGAGGATTCGGCTGAGGGCGGGCGGGGCTACACCTTCGAGGGGGGCGTCAGCGCAGAGGAGCTAGAGGACGGCCCTGATCCGGCGGATGGGGCGCGGGAGCGGATCAATGCGCGACCTGATGCGTCGGGTGTTATGGAGACAGGACCGCCCTGCTATCGAGACCCTGATTCCGACGAGATAGAGCTCCTGCACTCGTTCCGTGCCCGGCTGTGTTTCCCGGAGGATGTTGAGCGCGAGATTGCGCAACTGCCCAACGACCCTAAAGAGGAGGAGTTTGTTGGGCGTCTGGATCTGCGTGAGGAGCGCATCTTTACCATCGATGGTGCGAGTGCCCGTGACTTCGACGACGCTATTTCGATCAAAGAGAAAGGAAACGGGCAAGTGGAGGTCGGTGTTCACATCGCGGATGTGGCTCACTATGTCTGCCCGGGCACGGCTTTGGACGGAGAGGCCTTGGCGCGCGGGACGAGCGTCTATCTTCCCGATCAGGTCATTCCCATGTTGCCGGAGGGACTTTCCAACGAGCTTTGCTCTCTGGTTCCGGGCCGTCCGCGGTTGGCCTATTCCGTGTTCATGCTGTTCGATGCGGCTGGCGAGCGCCTCGACTCGCGTGTGGCGAAGAGCGTTATCAAGAGCGCCCACCGGAACACTTACAAGGGGGTTCAGGAACTGCTCGATAGAGCGGACACCGAGGAGGCCCGTGCCTGCGCCTTCCTGGAGCCCGACTTGCGATTGTTCGAGGTGTGGACCCGTCGGCAGCAGGCGCTGCGGGATGCACGCGGATCACTTCGCATTCAGTCCACCGAGAAGGTTTTCTTGTTCGATGAGGAGAACGAGGTGAGCGCCATCGTTGATGCCCCACGCTACTTTTCCCAGACGCTCATTGAAGAGACAGCTCTAGCGGCCAACCAGGCCGTTGGCGATCTGTTCCGAACCAAGGGGTTGCCCACCATCTATCGAGTGCACCCCGAAAAGGACCCGGAAGAGTTCGCGGGCGTGGTCAAGGTGCTCGCCCAGCATGGCATCCGAGTTCCGGAGAAGGAGCGGCTGACGGGTCGGGACATCGGGCGGTTGATCCGTGCCGCGCGCCGCAAGCCCAACGCAGAGGCCCTTCTAGGGCGGATTATGGGGTTGGTGGAGCGCGCCGTTTACGAGGTGAAGGATCACGAGGACGTTGCGAAGCACTTTGGGCTGGCGCGCGAGGCCTATCTGCATTTTACGTCTCCCATCCGCCGTTATCCCGATCTGCTCGTACACCGCTGGTTGGCCCGGATTGAGGGCGACGGAGAGGGGGAGGCTGCTGCCGAGGAGTTGCGGACCGAGGCGCTCGTGGAGGACCTGAATGATGTGGCCGCCCACTGTTCGGTTCAGGCTGACCTGGCCGGTATGGCTGAAATCGCCGTCAAGGACCTGAAGGTCTGCCAGTACATGGAGCCGCAGATCGGCAAGCGTTTGGAGGCCAAGGTGCTGCGTGTCTCCCGGGGAGGGATGGAGGTTGAGCTGAGCGAATTCAACGTTACCGGTTTTCTGCCCATGCGTTCCTTAGGTGAACGCCCCAAATTGTCGGGCCCCACTCTCACCGTGCGCGCGGGTCGCCGCTCCCTCTCATTTACAGAGGGTTATGGGATCCAGGTCCAAGTGCGCGACATTGACTTCTTGCGTTTGCAAGTCCTACTGGAGTTGTCCTAGCCATGTCCGTTCGTCAGACCATTCTACGCACCCTGGGCGGGGCACTTCTTGTTTCTCTTGTACTGTGCCTCTGGAGTTTAGCCTGGGCTTACTTGGCGGCCGGAGTGTTTGCTTTGTGCGTTGTGGCATTCCACGACGTAACCCAAACTCGGCGTGCCATTCTGCGCAACTTCCCGGTGATAGGCCATGGGCGGTACCTCATGGAGGCCATCCGTCCGGAGGTCAACCAGTACTTCGTTGAGTCCAACACAGATGGCAAGCCCTTCAGCCGGGAGCTTCGTTCGGTGGTCTATCAGCGGGCGAAAGGTGAGCGCGACACAGTGCCGTTCGGGACCCAGTCGGACGTCTACGCCGTGGGCTACGAGTGGCTGAACCACTCTTTGAACGCTCGACACCCGGACTCCGAGCCAGGGCGTGTGCTGGTGGGCGCTGATACGTGCGCTAAGCCCTACTCCCTAGCGCTCCTCAATGCCTCGGCCATGAGCTTCGGCTCGCTTTCATCCCGCGCAATCTTGGCCCTCAATCTTGGTGCGAAAGCCGCCGGCTTCGCTCAGAACACCGGAGAGGGAGGAGTCAGTCCCTACCATTTGGAGGGCGGAGGCGACCTGATCTGGCAGATAGGTACCGGCTACTTTGGGTGCAGATCTCCAGAAGGGGAGTTTGAAGAAGAGTCCTTCGTGCAGACTGCGGGCCTGGCGGGGGTGAAGATGATCGAGGTGAAGCTATCCCAAGGCGCCAAGCCTGGTCACGGTGGAATCCTCCCTGGTGCGAAGGTTACTCCGGAGATCGCTCGCATCCGGTCGGTCCCGGTTGGCCAGGACGTTCTCTCCCCGCCGTCTCACTCGGCCTTCGACGATCCGCGCTCACTCCTGCAATTTTTGGAGCGCCTGCGTCGCCTCTCCGGGGGGAAGCCCGTGGGTATCAAACTCTGTGTCGGTCGCCCGCAGGAGTTCATGGCGCTGTGTAAGGCCATGGTGGCTGAGGGTGCTTGGCCGGACTTCATTTCAGTGGACGGGGGAGAAGGGGGGACGGGCGCTGCACCCCTAGAGTTCTCCAATGCCGTGGGCTCACCTCTGGTGGAGGCGCTTGTACTCGTGCACAACGCGCTTGTCGGTTTTGGGCTTCGCGATCGGGTTCGCGTATTTGCCTCGGGCAAGATCGCCACCGGTTTCCACATGGCCCAGAAGATGGCCCTGGGAGCTGATGCCTGCTTCTCTGCGCGCGCCATGATGATGGCCATGGGGTGCATCCAGGCCAGGGAGTGCAACGCCAACACCTGTCCCGTGGGGGTAGCCACTCAGGATCCTGGGCTGGTGTCCGGCCTGGATGTTGCTGGCAAGGCCAGGCGGGTGGAGCAGTTCCAGAGGGGCACCGTTCAAAGCCTCCTTGAGTTGGCGGGGGCCGCCGGCCTCGGGGGCCCCGAGGAGCTTCTTCCCGATCACATCCAAAAACGGATTGCGCCGGATGAGGTGCGCTCCTACATGGATCTTTATCCGTTCCTTGAGCGTGGAGCTCTTCTCTCAGAGCCCATTCCCCCGGCCTACGAAGAGGCCTGGAAGGCCGCCGACCCGGCAACCTTCTGAATGTTGCGACTAACCCGTCAGCAGGCCCGTGAGTTGGACCGGGTAGCCAGTGAGAGCTGTGGTCTGGCTGGGGCCGTGCTCATGGAGAATGCTGGGCTTCTCGCAGCCCTCGAGATTGAGCGCCTCTATCACGAACGGGCACCCCAGGCCTCCGGGCCCGTGGTCGTGTTGTGTGGCGGCGGAAATAACGGTGGCGACGGATTCGTGATCGCCCGGCAACTTCAGGCGCGGAACGTCCCCGTTCTTGTTGAATGTACCCATGCGGCCCATGAGGGACGGCCGGACACGCAGGTCAACCGCAAGTGCGCGCAGACCCTAGGCATCCCCATTCATCAAATGGACCTCGCGTGCGACGCGGAGGCCCACCGCAGCAGGTGGGTTGATGCCAGCTTGTTTGTGGACGCTCTTCTCGGGACAGGCTTCATGGGTCCCATGCGAGCCCCCCTGGTGCGGTTGATCCAGGCTCTCAATGAAGCTCGAGTCGAATGTGGGACGCCCACGGTGGCCATCGACTTGCCCTCCGGACTTGACTGCGACCTGGGCCATCCTTGTGAGGCGACGGTTGTGGCGGATCAGACCCTCACTTTTGCTGCTGAGAAGGTTGGTTTCAGTTCGGATGAAGCACGCCCATTCCTGGGAGAGGTGACCGTGTTGCCGATCGGGGTGTGCGTTCCTCTCGTGTTGGGAGGGGGTTTGCCTTGAGCGCCGAGTTGGATACTTCGGGGCTCCCGCTTTCGCGGTCCTGGATCTTGCGCTTGTTCGTCCTGGCGCTCGCGTTGCGGTTGGGGAATGCATGGTTTGCATCCGCGGGGAGCCCCTTCTGGTTACAGGTCAACGTTGATGATCGGGTCTACCACGAGTGGGCCCTGCGGATCGCGGATGGGCATTGGAGTGATGGTGAGGTCTTCTTCCTTTCGCCGCTTTACCCCTATGCGTTGGGTCTCCTGTACAGCGTGACGGGTGCCTCTATGGGGCTGGCCGTGGTCGTGCAGTGCGTACTCTCAGCAGCGACGGTATCCATCCTTGCGACCTTGGGGGCGCGACTATTCGGTTCCCGAGCGGGGCTCTTGACGGGGCTTCTGAGTGCCTTCTACGGCCCGCTGATCTTCTTCTCCGAGTGCCTGCTCTCGGAGACGCTCCACCTGTTCTTAGTGTGTGCCGGCCTGCTTCAGTGGCAGCGAGCCGCTACCGGTGGGCGCTTTTCGAGCGCTCTTAGTGCGGGCTGCCTGTTGGGGTTGGCCTCCGTGGCGCGGGCGTACTTCCTGGCCTCAGGCGTCCTATTGGGCTTTTGGTTGTTGTTGATCACTCACCGGCAACCGGGGAAGCGGATCCTCCCCATGGGCTTTGCCTTGGGCTTGCTCTTGGCTTTGGCTCCCAGTGCTCTCCATAACCAGTCGGTGGGTGGGGATCCTGTGCTCGTGAATTCATCCGGCGGGATCAACTTCTACCTCGGCAATCACACCGGGGCCAATGGGCGTATTCATCCGCCCCCCGGTATTTTGGTGGAGGGCTTGATGACCCCGGACAAGATGCACGCCACCTTCTCTGCAAGGGCGCAGGCGGAGACGGGCCAAGCATTGGGGGCGGCTGACCTCTCCAGCCACTACTATTCCAAAGGTCGGCGTTGGATCGCGCGACATCCCTGGGACTGGTTCGCCCTTGTGGGGCTGAAATTGCGGCAGGTGGTGGAGGGGTTCGAATACCCAGGCGATCGGAACGCTTACCAGGCCCATCGCTGGTCTCCGATTTTGCGTTGGACCCCCGTAGGCTGGACTTTGGTACTTGCCCTGGCGCTGGGCGCGTGTGTCATGCCTGTAGCCCGCAAGCGGGGCGCGGGGGTCGTTCACCTGGTCAATGGCCCAGCGCTTGCCGTGCTCCTTGCGTTCATGGTTACCGACCGGTTTCGGCTGGCCCTCATCCCAGGCCTCCTCCTGTTGGCGGGGTTAGGGGCTGACGGTCTTATGCGTGACAAAGGGGGAGCGCGCAGTCTGGGTTGGGCTGGACGCCTGCTCATTCTCGTGACCTTGAGCGTGTCGTTGGGACTGGGGGCAGGACTCCCTAGGGAGGGCTTCATGTCGCACTTCAACCTGGCTCTCAAATACCACCAGAATGGCGACTTGCTTCAAAGTGAGGCATGCCTCAGGGAGTCGATTCGCATGCGGCCCAGCTTCATGCGCGGGCATGGGAAGCTGGCCGAGGTGCTAGGAGACCTGGGGAGGCGCGCGGAGGCCCGAGCTGCAGGGCAGACTGCACGTCGCCTGGCCCGTGAACAGGGGGTCCAGCTGGGGCCCGGCAAGTCCCAGACTGGGAGCGGAGGTCAGGGGGGCACCCCAGTCGACCGGCACACTCCCTAGGCCCTTGTGCCGGCCTCTTGTTAGTGGGCCTACAGGAGGGGGGGCTTCAATATGGGCCTCCCAGGGGCCCTAGGGGGGGGGCCAGAGGGTTACCCTGGGCCGTCGGGCCCGGTGGGGGGCGCGGAGGTCAGGTACTGATTTCCCACAGATCATGGGATGCGGAAGGAATTCCTAGTTTTAAGGAATGATCCCCCCAAATGCTGGGGAGAAGCTACCTTTTGTACAGGACTGGACGGAACAGGGGTATTTTCCCGTGCGTCAAAAGGTCCTGCCCCGCTGGCCGGTTGCTGGCATTGAGCACTGCGGTGCTCGGTGACGGTGGCTCCTTCGGGGATCGTATACTTAGGTATGTTCTCTCCTTTCTCAATCCTCACAGGAGACTGGTAAATGCTTCGTTCTTCACTTATCTCGGCAAGTGCCGTAATTCTCTGCTGCGCGACCGCCAATGGTCAGCAGCAACTTTCTGCCCACAAAATGATCGGCCCCGTCAAGGATGCCGGTATTTTTCACGTGGGAACTGGTACCTGGACCCGTGGTTCAGGCGCTAAGGCCAACCTTGGCCCCGACGTAATCTTCCGTTCCGACGTTAGCTCCGGCTACTTCGGTACTGGCTGGGAAGGTGGCGCCGGCGTCGACGAAGGGATTCTTCCCGGAACCGGCAACAGCAACCAAACTGGTAATGCTGGTCCTCAGGACACCTACTCCATTGATGGTGCTGAGTTCTCTTACTGTTCGCTTTCATCGGCGTGGGTAAACTGGGACTTCGACCTCTATGACAGTTATGTCCCCTGCGACCTTCCGTTGACTCCGGCAAGTTGTGTCAACTTGGCTGGTGCCTTTTCCGCCGCCCTTCCGGCCGGTGGATTCTGCTGGACTGGTACTTTGGACCTGAGCCTTGGTGGCTACGAGGTCTGTGTTGAGGCTGATGGCGGCCCCTGCGCTTCTGGTTATGACGGTGGTGGTCTTGGTCTCGACGGCTTCGGCTGGGGCGCGACCTGGAACACCACTGATGGTGGAACGACTGGCCCGATTTTGGCCGGCCACGACCTCACCTGGACCCCCGAGGGTGAAGGCACTGTTTATCAGCCCGCCTTCTCGAACTCTTGCGGTAACCCCGCTTCGAGTGGTCTCGGTACGGAAGACTTCTTCGCGGTAGACGCGGGTGGTTCTCTTGGTGCTGGATGTTACTGGTTCGGTGGCTACGTCAACAACAACGGTTGTGGCGCTGCTAGCAACAACCCCGGTGGTCAGTTCCACATGTTGTTCTTCACGGATGCCAGCACGGGCTGCCAGACGAGCGACTGTAACACTGTGTTCTGTGACACGGATGCCAACAACCAAGGCACCCTGACTCTTAGCACCTGTGACTGCAGTGGTGGTTCCATCATGCTCAGCTTGAACACGACTTTCGCCAACCAGTTCACCTATCCCCTCGTGGGCCTGGGTACGACTGCTGTTGTGCCGACAGGTGTGTCCGAGCTTTGCCTTGCTGGTAGCACCATTGGTCGCTACTCCGGTGATGCCGCGGCCATTAGTGCCTCTGGTACCTACAGTGTTGACCTGCTGAACGCCATGTCCGCCCCCGGCGGCGGCGTGCCCACCATTGGTGGCTCCCTGTGTAACGGTAACACCTGGCGCTTCCAGTCTTGGCACCGTGATGGCATGAACCCCTCACGTTTCTCGCAGGGTACGTCTGGCACGATCAACTGATCTTGCACGGCTAAATGGCACTCATCGGATCCTTCGGGACCCGGTGAGTACCTAGCACACGAGCGGCGCTGCCCACTTAGGGCGGCGCCGCTCTCTTTTGTATTTCGACCCAGCGGAGGCCGAGGCGTATTGGACCTGTGCGAATTGGGGTATGGAACTCTGCGGGTGAGAGGCTTATGTGTGGGTTCCGCGATGTGAAGCTCGTTCCCCACTTCCTTATTGCTGCCCGTGTCATGCGTAGAGATCTTCCCCCGCACTCTTGGCCCCTAGCGCTCGTGACCCTTTGCGTCCCCCTTCTCCTTGGGGGCGTCGCCGCGGCTGAGCCGCATGAGCGGGGGCGCAGTCAAGCCGCAGCCGTGTCACCCGTGCGGCGAGTGGCGTTGGACGAGGCTCTCAAGCACTTGACTGAGATTCGGCGTCGCTCCCAGTTGGCGGGTGGAGCGGCGGATGTAGCCGGCGTGTACGGTGCAGACGTGTGCGGGGCCCTGGGGGTATTGGCGCGCGCAGGGTGTATGGAGGCTGCAGCTATCAGCCTGGTTGATTATCGAAGCTTGCGGGGGCTTCCAGCTGGCATGTCACTCTGCGGGCCCGAACTCGAGGACCGGTTGGAATTGTACGAAGGGCTTGTGCGCGCGTTTGATTCTGCGGGGATGGGGCTGGCTCTGGGCCTTCTTCGCAAAGAGCAGGAGCTGGGCTTGGATCAGATTGAGGGCCTGGTGCGCAAGTTGGCCGCGCGGCGTTTGGCTCCCCTGGGCTTGCAGGCCCAGGCAAAGCTCGATCTGGCGCAGCTCTTAGCACGCTGCTCCCCAGGTAACGCTGGACCGGAGCCGCGCCGAGTCGCTCGTTTGGCGGAGGCCCATGCTCTCTACGAGTCCGTCGAGGAAGAGTTCGAGGGCACGACATATGCCTCTCGCGCAGGCTCAGCTTTGTGGCGCCTGGAGCATCTATCGCTGGGTAGGGTGGCTCCGGATTTCCTGACCCATGACGTTGCCGGCAACGAGATCCGCCTTTCCGACTTCCGGGGCCAGGTCGTCGTGGTCCACTTTACGGACTCCAGCACTTTAGATTTAGGGGCTGCCCTTAGCCTCTCCGGGGCGAAGGGGCGCCGTCACTGGGACTCTCGCTTCGCCTGGGTCGGCATTCATCGTGGTGGGACTCCTGTGGCCTTGCAGGCCGCGATGGACACGGCTTTGCCTTGTGGGGAGCACGCATGGGAGGGTGGAGAATCCTCGGGTGCAGCACAGGCCTGGCGAATACCTGTTGGTGAGACGATTGCGGTCATAGGCCCTGCGGGCTTCATCTGTGCCATGAACCCGGCTGAGTCCCTTTTGGACCGCCACATCACGGACCTGCTAGGTGACTTGCAAATTCAAAGCCGTAAGAGACAGGCAAGCTCAGGAGGAGGGCGGGATGGGCCTGAAAGACCAGGTGGGGGCGGTGCTAATCGTGGGCTGCTAGATGGGGTTAGCCGGAGAGACGGTGGCAGCCAAGGTGGAGAGGCTCTCTTGCAGGGGGACCAAGCGCCCTAGAACGGACGCCTGCCATGTACCTGTTTCCCAAACCGAAGCGCGGCCCCAGAGGCCTGTACCCGAGTACTTCGGAACTTGCGAGCTTGCCCCTGTGGACGGTCGGTGTCTGTGTCCTGGTAGTGTTTCTATGGAACCTTGCCGGTCAGGGCCCGGTATCAAAGGTTCAGGCTGCTGCGCTAGGGGATGGCGTTGCGTTTGCTGCGCGTGCTGGTGGATTAGAGTCGGAGCGCTGGAGGGGCAGAGAGGACATCAAGTCCGATACGGATCCGATGTTTCCCGAAAGGCTGGACGCGTCTACTGCGCGGCGCGGCAGAGCAGACGCCCAGGCGGAGACCGGTGGGAGTCGAGGGGGGGCAACGGGTGCCGACAATCTTGGTCGGGACGCAATGGTCGCATTGGGTCGGGGGGCCAACGGCGAAGTTGCAGGTGAGGGCACCCTTCTCCTCTCTCGGGGCATGGATCGAGATGGGAAGCGAGTCGGTATATGGGAGACCTTCGAGCCTGGTGGGCAGCCGCGCAGCAAGGGCCGCTACGATGATGGGCGCCGCGCGGGGCATTGGCAGTTCTGGTCCGAGTCTGGAACTCGTGACCTCACTGGCGAATACCGGGACGGAATGAAGCATGGTGCCTGGAGCGGGTGGCACCCCAATGGCTCCCGGCGTAGCGATCAGGCCTATAGTGAGGGGCGCCCGAACGGCACCCACACGCTTTGGTACTCCAATGGGCAGGTCAAGGCGACCGGACTATTCGTACTCGGCTTACGACAGGGTCTCTGGCAGTTCTATGACTTCGCAGGCAATCCCGACATGCGTACGGGCATCTATGTGAATGGCCAACGCGTGACAGATGGCAGTTGAGTGCTATCCACCCTTGGTGTGCATGCCTAGGTGTGGTTTGGCGAGTAGTTCAGTGGCCTGGGCAGAAGGGCCTCGATCGGCGACCTCCAGGCGGTCCTGGGCTCCCTGATCATTACGCTCCCTCCAGCGTCCATCGATCAGAGTTGCTAGCTCCGCAACTGTCGCTCCCGCGCGGAGCGGGCTCAGTAGATCGAGACCGTCAGCCGCGTAGAGACAGGTGAAGAGCTTGCCGTCGGCCGTGATGCGTGCCCTGTCGCACCCGCCACAGAAAGGGGCCGAGACGGACGCGATGACTCCGAAGACCGTGCCGTCTGATAGGGAGAACAGATTCGCGGGGGCGCTCCCGCGGGTGGCCAGGCTCTCAATGGGGCCGAACTCCTTTTCCAGTAGCTGCAGGATCTCCGACCGGGTGACCACGAGATCGGCATCCCAATTCAGCGCACCACCGACGTCCATGTACTCGATGAAGCGTGCCTGGTGCCCATGATCCCGGGCGAAGCGGAGGATCGCAGCGAGTTCATCGTCGTTCGTGCCGCGCATGACCACGGTGTTTAGTTTGAGAGGGGTGAATCCGGCCTCCTCGGCCGCCCGTATTCCAGCGAGTAGTTTGCCATGGGAATCACGCTGGGTGTTGGCGGCGTAGCGCGAGGCTTGCAGGGTGTCGATACTGATCGTCATGCGACTCAGTCCGGCGGCGCGCAGGCGGTCTGCGATCTCCGGTAGGAAAACCGCATTGGTGGTCATGGCTAGATCCTCAATGGTCGGTATTTCGGCAAGTGCACGGACCAAGGTGGTGAGGTCCCGACGCAGCAGGGGTTCGCCGCCGGTAATACGGACTTTGGTTGTGCCCAGCAGGGTCATCGCACGAACCAGAGTGGCTAACTCTTCAAGGGAGGCAATGCCTGCCTTGGGCAGCCATACCTGGCTGCCCTCAGGTAGGCAGTAGCTGCAGCGTAGGTTGCAGCGGTCGGTGACCGAGACCCTGAGGCTGCGCAGGGGGCGTCCGTGTCGATCTAGGCTACTCACGGCGATGGTACTGGGTAGGAGGGGGCAGGTGACGCGTTGGGAAGGGGAGGTCGAATCGCGGATCTCATGGGATGCGTGGCTGCGCCCGGGGAGGACGATAAGCTAAGAGTATTCTAGCTCAGCGTCTGCTCCTAGCCACCTGGCCGGATGGTGGTTCCTGGCTCTCTTCCCGAACTGGCCCAACACCTTGCTCCTCATCACCCTCGTGCTTGGTGGTTTCTTTCCATTGCCTTCTCAGGACGGCGTGCGAGACACTATTCCTCTTCAGCCTCAGGGGGGCCTGTCCGAGGCCGTTCGGGCGAGTGCGAGCCGGGCGGACCCGCTCAGCGGCGGGTGGGCGCGGGAGGATCTCGCGGCGGAGGTCGATCGAGCGCTGGCCTTTATAGCGGGGTACTTAGAGGGTGGGTCCGATGTGGAGCTGCTCCTTGAGATTCTGACTCCTGAGGTGACCTTCACGGATGGGGTTCATGGTGAGCCGGAACACATCAAGTTTGGGGCGGATTCGACTTTCGAGGGGGGAGCTGTAGCGGCGTCAGACCCCGGGGTTGGCATGGGGGCCTTCGTCCTCTCCTTGGATGGATTGCGTAAGCGCTGGGCGGTTCAGGCTATGGACGTGCACTTCAAAATCTTGGGAGTCGAGGAGGGTCCGGAATCCTTGACGACACCCATGCGCATGGAGGTCCGTAGCCGGAGCGAGAAACGACGTGTCGGTGTCACAGCTAATATCGTTTGCTCATGGGTGCGGGGTGAGTCGAGCCTGCAGCTCGAGAGTTGGCAGGTCAACGACTACGCAGAGACGGCCAGTCCTCGCAGTCTCTTTGTTGATCGCACGGCAGCAGCTCTACCGGGGGATCTTCTTGCCAACCAACTGCAGCCGGGGATAGACAGTTGGCGCGAGCACCTTGATGCTTACTTGGGCCCAGGGGTCTTGGGCCATCACGGGCTGTGCGTTGCGGACGTCAACCTTGACGGCTTGGAGGATCTGTATTTGTGCCAACCCGGTGGTCTGCCCAATCGCTTGCTCTTGCGCGAGCCCGATGGCACGTTCCGCGATATTTCGGCGCGTGCTGCTGTGGATATCCTGGATCCATCGAGCAGTGCGCTTCTAGTTGATTTAGATGGAGATGGAGATCCGGATCTTGTCGTCGTAGCGGGGGATGAACTGGTGTTCATGGAGAACCGTGGCGGGGGCCTATTTCGCGCTCGTTCACGCTCCTCGGCGCTCTCGGTCACCTCCCTCTCGGCTGCCGATGTGGACCTCGATGGAGACCTGGACCTGTACGCCTGCGCCTATCTCTCACCTTATGACGGCCAAGCCATTCCCCTTCCGTACCACGAGGCGGAGAACGGCCAGCGCAATCTCATGCTCGTGAACGAGGGGGATTTCTCCTTTGTGGATAGGACTGATGCTCTGGGCTTGGGGGCCGGCAACCACGCCTTCAGTTTCGCTGCGGCGTGGGAGGACTACGACATCGACGGCGATCCGGACCTCTACGTGGCTAACGACTTTGGAAGCAACAATCTGTACCGGAATGATGGTGGACAGTTTGTGGATGTGGCTCGGGCCTTTGGCGTGGACGACGTGGGGGCTGGGATGGGGGTCGATTGGGCTGACGTGGATGGGGATGGATGGATGGACCTGTACGTTTCAAACATGTTTTCTGCGGCGGGGCAGCGGGTGAGTACTCAAGAAGGTTTCCACCCCAGTGCCAGCGCAGTCGAGCGCGCCGGGTTGCAACGTCACGCGCGGGGTAACAGTCTTTTCTTGAACCGTGCGGGTCAGGGCTTTGAGGATGTCACTGAGCAGGTGGGCGTGGGAGTGGGGCGTTGGGCATGGGGGGGCGTGTTTATGGAGTTCGACAACGACGGGCGTCCCGACCTCTTCGTCCCCAATGGTTTCGTTACGGGTCAGGGGCCGGGAGACTTGTGAAGCTTCTTCTGGCGACAGGTCGTGTCGCAATCACCCCTCGGTACGGATGTTGGTGGGGCGGGCACCGGCACCTACGGCGCCGGATGGGAGAATCTGTCTCGATGGATTCGTTCGGGCCGTTCTTGGAGCGGGCACGAGCGGCATGGTGCGTTTCAAAATCTAGGTGGCTGGGGGGATGGCGGGGGCCGGTTCGCTGACGTGTCCTTTATCCACGGTTTGGACATGGACCAGGATGGGCGGGCGGCCGTGCCGGTGGACTGGGATATGGATGGTGATCAGGATCTCTGGATCTTGTCCCGGAATGCGCCGCGCCTGCGTCTCATGGTCAACGAGAGCCCTGCCGCAAAGAATTTCATCGCCTTGCGCCTGCACGGAGTTGTAGCCAACCGGGGCGCTATCGGAGCTCGTGTCGAAGTGCTTCTCGCTGACGAGACCCGGTCGGTCTTGGCCCGCAGCCAGCGCGCGGGTTCAGGCTACCTGACCCAATCGGGCCCTTGGTTGCACTTCGGCCTGGGTGCGGCCGAGGTCGCGGAGGTGCGAGTTCTGTGGCCGGGCGGGGATTGGGAATCGTTTGGAGCCCCCGCCCGGGGGCGCTTCTGGCAGTTACGCGAAGGGGCTGGCGTGGCTCGGTCGTGGACCCGGCCCTCGCTCCCCGATCTTGATGCCGCCGATGCTGTTCCTGTCGCGGCGGTGGTTGCACAGGGGACCGGACGCTTGCCCCTGGCCATCCCGACGCCCATGCCGCGGCTGCAGGTGCTCGGTCTGGATGGCACACCCGGTGAGTTCTTGGGAATCACTCCCGGTGGCGCTAAGGGAACCGGCCGCCCGGTGCTTATCACCCTGTGGTCTCATACATGCGCGCCCTGTGTACAGGAACTGACGGATCTGGCCGCTGCTGGACCGGTGTTTGACCAGGTTGGTCTGAAGTCTGTCCTCTTGAGCGTGGATCCCATCGGGGAGCGTCAGGATGTTCTGGCGGCTATAGAGCGAACGGCTGCCCCCGGCCAGGTCGGTTGGGCCAGCGAAGGTTGCATGGAGGCCCTCGATGCCCTGGCTTCAGTGGCCGGCAGTCGCCCGGTCCCGTTGCCGATTCCCTCGAGCTTCCTTGTTGATCCTAGTGGTCGATTGCAGGTGATCTATCGGGGTCGCGTGCATCCAAAGACCGTCCTTCAGGATCTGGCCTTGATCCCGTTGGAGCCTCAGGTGCGACGCCTCGCCGCCTTGCCCTTCCCGGGCCGCTTCCTGGTGCCTGCCCCTACGGAGAACCTCGCCTGGTGGGAGGGCGCCCTGCGCCGCTTGGGGAAGGAGGATCTAGCGGCGGAGTATGCTATGGGTCAGTTAGATGCCGAGGTCGTCGACGAGGCGCAATTACACTTGGGTTTTGGCGTGGCTCGACGCCAACAGGGGCAGCTGAATGAGGCCCTTGAGCATCTGCTAAAGGCCTCTGAGCTCAACGCTCAAAGCCGTCAGGTTTGGTTGGAGTTAGGGGGCGTGTATTCTGAGCTGGGACTGGATGCGGAAGCGGAGGAGGCGTTGCTGCGCGCTATCCGCATGGGCCCTGGTGAGGGCCTCGCCCACTTCGAGCTGGGCCGTATCATGGTGGGGCGCGGTGATGGGCCGGCAGTGGAGGGACAGATACGGCGATTGCGCTCGATCTCGAGTGGACTTGCCGACCGCTTGGCCCTCCTCTGGGAGCAGAGGAACGATCGCTTGCCCTAAGGCCGCTTGATGCTGGCGGTAAAGCCGTCTGGACTTGTTGATAGAACCATGGTGTAGCTCTCCACACTAGTCACACGGTCTGAAGGGGCGTGCGACGGGCCTTGCACGTGGCTTGCTCCCGCAGTTCTCCTTGTTCCGCTGAGGGGGCGGAGCCCCTCTGCTGAGCGGCGAACCTGGTCCCTCGTTGCCCTGATTCTTGCCCGCATATGGGCGGATAAGACTATGGACCTGCAGAGCCTAGCTCACAACTTCGGGCAAGAACTCGTGCAGGCCGTAGATCCTGAGTGGAGCATGCGTGGTCCGCACCGGTGGATGCGTTGGACCTTGGTGTGGGTTGCCTGTCCGGCCGTGCTAGCTGGTTTCCCACTGCTGCTGCTGCGACGTGATCCGTACATTGGCATTGCCAAAGTCCTTACCCTTGTTGGGCTCGCGGGTGTCGTGATCCTGCGACATCTTCCCGCGCTTGGAGATCCACTCGCCGCCGGATTGGACCGGTGGATCGAATGAACTTGCCTCGGCCTAGTGTTGGCCGGCTTGACTCACGGGTAGCTAGCTACCCGCGGTTTGTCCCGCGGCGACGCGACCTAGGCGACGTTGGGGCTCTTCTCGTCCTTGGGTCTTGCGTCCGGCAGGCGGTTGATTTCTTCGGCGGGATCGCTGCCCCGCAAACCGGCGAGAGGAGTCTCGTTGAGGGTGCCATCACCGGCCTTGC
>JAPKBO010000171.1 GCA_028823395.1 Planctomycetota bacterium
ACGATCATGCGCTGCACGCCCAAGTCGTGAGCGCGTTGCTTGAACTCGCGGTCGTACACGTCGCGCTTGCCCATCAAGAGTAGACGCAGATTGCCGTAACGCGGTTGCAGCACCTTGAGCATCTCCAGCATTTTCCCCACCCCTTTCTGTTCGTGCAGGCGGCCGCCCAGACCCAACACCAACTTGCCATTCAAATCGAAGCGGGTACGAAAGGTTTGTTTAACTTCGGGGTCCACGACACTCGTGAGCGCCAACGCATTGTGCACCGTGCGATCCACAGGTACATCGTTGGCGCGCAGCACCTCCCCCAACGCATCGGAGACCACCGTCAGGCGGTGGACGTCGCGCTGCAACACCTCCCGGATACGGGCGTTGCGCCCAGGACGGAAGCGTAGGCGCTGACATGGAATGCACTTGCTCAGTCGCGCCTCCACGTCATTCAAGGTGCCGCCGTGCTCTTCTCCACCGTGAAAGCAGGTCAGCTTCTGGTAGCAGAAGGTCATCACGTCGTGGGCCGTGAACACCACCGCCGCCCCGGAACGGGCAGCCTGGGTCAGGGCGTGGTAGCCAATGTGGGTATGGATCAGGTGCGCGTGCACCACGTCGGGTTTCCACTCCGCCAGCAGAGCATCGAGGGGTTTATCGATCACCTTGTTGTGGAGGGATTTCCAGGCCCGGAAGCGCACGGGATAGTCCGACCAGACCCGCGTGACCTCGACGCCCTCGATGGTCACCTGGCCTGCATCCGCTTTAGATCGGACGCATGACAGCACCCGCACCGTATGCCCGTCCGCAGTTAGGCAGGCGGCGTGTTGGTACATCTGACGAGTGGACGAACCCACCCGCGGGTCGTCGATTTCACACAGGAAGAGAACTTTCATGAGAGTAGGGCGGCCTCGTACAAGCTCAGCACCTTTGAGGCATTGTGGTCCCAGCTGGATTCGGATGCGAACTGTACCCCTTCGGAGCCCATGCGCTCGCGCAGGCCCTCGTCGGCCAAGAGCCGGGCCAGAGCGGCCTGCACGGACTCTACGGTGGGGTCGGCCAATAGCCCAGTGCGCTCATGCTGAACGGCGTCCTCAGCTCCGGACTCCCGGGTCCCCAGGCAGGGCGTGGCGGAGGCCGACGCCTCCAGGTAGACGATGCCGAAGCCCTCAAACCCCCCATCTCTCGCGGTCACGGGTGTGTGGATGAACACCTCGGCCCGCTGCAACAGGTCGATCTTCTCTTCCTCGTCAACGTTCCCCAGGAAATGCACGCGACCCTCCATGCCTTGATCGAGGACGAGTTCACGCAAGCGTCTCGCGTAGCCACTCTCATCTCCCTCCTCAGCCAGGTTACCCACGACAAAGTGCTCCAGCCCGGGGTGATTGCGGGCCACCTGGCACCAAGCCTCTAGGGCGAGATGGTGACCCTTGCGTTCTTTCACCTCGCCGATGGAGAGAGTGAAACGCTTACCGGCCCAGGCCCGGTCCTTCAGTTCCCGTGGCTGGCTGTAGCTGGCAGCATCCACACAGTTCGGAAGAACCTGAACGCGCTCGGCCATGCCCTCGACCTCTTGCATCTGCTCAAGGAGTCGCGCACGGGTGTAGTGACTGACCGCGATCACCTGCTGGAATCCGGCCAGCACCCGCCTCGCCCGCGACCCGTGCCGCTTTGAGAGCAGGGGCTCAATGGTATAGGTGCCATGTGCTGTGGCCAGGCAGGGCTTGCCCGCCAGCCGCGCCCCGGCGAGAGCCAGGTGGTTATGGGGATAGTCCTTGATGGCATGGACAAGATCCGCATGACGAGCAGCGCGCCAGGTGCGCCAGGTGCCCAGGATGCGCCACACCCAGTAGCGCAGGGGCGTCATGTAGTAGAAGTAATCCGGAGGCAGCGCCACCTCGACCTTCCAATGCGCAGGTACCTGCGAGGAGGTGGGCCGGTGCTTACGAGCCAGGAGCACGTGCACCTCCAGGCCCGGGCTGGCGTCCTCCAGGGCGGCCAGCAGGCGCATTCCATAGCGTCCCACTCCGTCGAGATCGGAGAGGGAATCGGTCAGGTACAGAACTCTCAAGGGCTTGGCGGCACCGGTCGGTGCGCAAGGCAAGAGTAGCCCCTCTGAACGGCCGATGCAGTCAAGATCCTGGCCTAGTGACGGCGTTCAGAGCTTCGCGCTCGGCCATCCAGAGCAAGAGCTCCCGCGCACGCGCCTGCCAGGAGTGGTGTGGCGCGCGGGCGGCCATGGCAGCGGCCAGTCGGGTACGCCGGTCATCATCCGCCAGTAGCCTCTCGATTCCCGCCGCCAGGGCCTGGCCATCATCGGGAGCCACGAACTCGGCTTCCTGGCTGGAGAGTAACGCTCGCAGGCTCGGCAGATCGGAACACACCAGGGGCAGCCCCGCAGCCATGGCTTCAAACACCTTCAGAGGAGAAGTGTAGAGCGCGCTGATGGCGGGAGTCGAACGGTTGGGCACCAGCCCCAAATCCCCCGCAGCTAGATAGAGCGGCACCCGCTCGGTGGGCTGAAACCCATCCAGGCGCAGATTTGGCAGGTTCGTGGCCAGAGCACGCAACCTCTCGACGTCCGCGTCCATGCCCCCGGCGATGACGAACTGCACGTCAGGCAAGAGGCGCGCGGCGATCAGGACTCCGTCCACACCCTTCCATTCAAGTAAACCGCCGGTGTAGACCACCAGATGTTCCCGCTCCTCCAGACCCAGAGCCGCACGAGCTTCGGCGCGCGTGGGCAAGGCGGAGAAGCGCTGTAGATCGACCCCATCGTGCGCCACATGGATGCACTGTGGAGCCACGCCAAGGTTGAGAAGATCCTCCTCGACGCCTTCGGAAATGGCCACGATCCCCGCCACCGCATCGGCGGCTTGAAGTAGCCAGCGGCGACGCAGACGGCCGCCCGGCACGCGGTGCACTTCCAGGAACACACGCTCGCGTCCACGCAATCCGTAAGCGATCTCGATTTCACGGGTCAGGATGCGCGCCTTCTCATCCAGTCCTTTCATCGCTTTCAGGGCCGCGCGCGCAAACGTCCACTCCTGCAGCCGCGCAGGCGGGAATTGCAGAGCACGGGGCAGGCGCTCGATCCAGTCCACACAGGGCAGGGCTACGGTGTCGATAGCCGGGTCCTGCACGCCGTAGCGGCCGAGCAGCTCTTGCGCCTCCAGCACGGGGGTACCCCGACGCCGCGCGTAATAGAGCGTTGTCGCCGCCCCCCATGATTGGAAGGCCGCTGCCACCTGCGCCACCTGCAGGGACTGGGCGCGCTGGGAAGGCATGCGCGCATTGGCAACGAGGGCTATGGGCGCAAGGGGCAAGTCGGGAGCGGAAGCCCTATCCGGGGCGACCAAGCGGTAGCGCACGTGGCCTTCCTCTCGCTCCACATCTTGGGCCGCACTGGGCAACGCGTAGCGCGCGGACTTCGCTGCACCCAGCTCTATCAGTTGGTCGTCCACCCGTAGTCCCGTTTCGTCCAGCTCGAAGCGTCGAACCAGTCGGGATCCGGCAAGTGCCTGACCATCCGGGCGGGCCAGGCGGGACTCGAGCACCACGCCCTTTGAAGTAACGCGACAGGTTGGCGCCAGGTCCATGTCGCTGCGAACGCACGGGGAAGCGAAGGCCAGGACGCCATCGCGAAGTCGTCGAACGGGCTCCGAAAGAGCAGCCCGCAGCCCTCCAGCACGCCGAGCCGCACGAGCCAACCAAAGGGAAAAGCGCAGGTCCGCGGCCCCGGCGGCCCAGCCGCGGGCGAGACTCCAGGCTCCCGCCCGAGCCACCCACTCTGCGCAGAGGGGTGCACCGCGGGGTGCCCCGCTCGGACTTCCGTCCATGGAGCGCGACAACAACTCTGTGCCCGTGGCCTTGCTCACGACGCGCAGGAGACCTGCACCGTGCGGGCTACCGTGCATGGCGCTGCGACCCGGCCGCGCACCACGCACCCAGGCGACGATGCGCTCGTTTTCTAAGCGATAGAGCGAGGCCTGTTCGAATTCCTGCACGGCGGGCATGGCTGGTGCGACGGGGCCACCGGCCGCCTCTAGACCCTCTAGAGCCTCCAGGTCCGGCAAGGCGCGCGCAGCCCAGGAAGCGTGGCCTGCCCAGAACAAGGAGCACTGATAGTCGCCTCGCCCACTCTGCTGCCGGCGGGCGCGAGGTCTCCCGTTCCGGTCCAGGCAGGCAGCCCAAGTCCGGTGCGCCGCGAGCGCCGCGCGCCCGTAGGCCTCCTTGCCGAAGAGGCGCCAACCGCGGGCCAGGGCGAACACGTCGAAGGGATGGCTGACGACTTCTCCGGCGCCCTCCCAATACCAGGGCTTGGCCTCCACCAGCCCGCACTTGTGACCATCGGGCCCATAGAGGGCTGTCAAGAAATCCAATCCCCGGCAGAGCGACTCGGCGTGGGGAGATTGCCGGGGGTCGATCCCCACGCGCTCCAGGCTGTACAGCAGAAATGCGCTCACCCGGCCCTGATAGTAGGAGGACACGTCCGCAGAGCCCGGATGCGGTGCACCGGACCCACGTGGGTGATAGGGATAGCTGCCGTCGGAATGCTGGTCCTTAGCGAGCCCCTTGGCTCCTTCGGTCACCGCCAGTTGCAGGACCTCGTGGCCGCTCAGTTGGGCCGCACCCGCCACCCCCGTCATAGCCCAAGCCCGCTGAGCGGGAATAGGCTTTTGGGTCGCCGCATAGCGCAGGTACGTCTGAGCGTGAAGTACACAAGCGTGCTCGAAGCTCTCCCGCTCGGAAGCCGTAAGCCGCTCCCCGAAGGTGGTGATCAGCTGGGCCAAAGCATCCGAGCACGCCCCACCGTCAATGACGTTGTTGGAACAGTTGTAAGGATCATGCCGGCCGGGCCGGAAGGTAAAGCAGGTGCTCTCGCCTTCGCGTTCCAATCGGGACACCAGCCGTCGCCCCTGAGCCAGGGCGATGGCGAACAGGCGATCGGAACCGCCCGCACCGTGACGCGCAAGCTCGCAAGCCAGGACGATGGCTCCCGCGCTCTTGCCCGTGTGCTCCACGCCGTGCTTCGAGCAAATCAGGGCACCGTCGCCACGATCCTGGGCCACCATCCAATCCAGGACCCGCTCCAGGGGCTCGCGTAGGGAGGAACGCACGTTAGCTAGGACACCAGGAAGGTCCCGAAGGAACGGCAGAGGGGGCGCAGGGGCTCGCTGGTCTTGCCGCCCAGGCGGCGTACGGGCCAGGCCAGCACGTGCGCGGCCCAAGCCAGGGTGGTGCATGCTTTTACCCAGATACCCGCCAGATGACCGTGATGCTTGCGGAAATAAGTCAGGCGGTCGGCATGCCAACGGGCCACGAAGTCGTGCAACTGTCCTGTGCTTGCTCCACCGTGGTGGACGACCTCTGACTCGGGCAGAAAACGGATGGGGCGTGCTCGCTGTTCCAAGCGGCGGGCCAAATCCACGTCGCCGAAAAAGAGCCCGAAGGCCTCGTCAAAACCATCGAGCTCATTCCACAGGGCGCGAGGCAAGAGCAGCGCGGCCGTCGGCGGCTGGGGCACGTCGCGCTCCTGATCGTGATCGAAATCGCGCATGAAGTAGCGTCGCAACTCGGGGCTGCCGGGCCAGAGACGCTCCAGGGGCGTGGCGAAAAAGAGCGCCGTCGACAGGTTAGGGAAGGCCATGCAAGACGCCTGGGTCGCTCCATCCGTCCCCACGAGGCGTGGCGCCACAGCTCCATGTTCGGGATGGGTGCGCGCAAAGTTCAACAGGGCATCCACTGCGCCCGCGCGCACCTCGGTGTCCGCATTCAGTAAAAGCAGATACTCGCCTTGGGCCTTGGCGCAACCCAGATTAGTGGCGCAGGAGTAGCCCACGTTGGAATCGAGGGCCATGACTTCGGCCCAAGCAAATTCAGCCCGAACCATGGTCTCGGAACCATCGCCCCCGGCGTCCTCCACCACGATCACCTCTGCTCCGGCTTCGTGGACGGACTTCAAACTCTGCAAGCAGGAGCGCAGGAGCTCGCGGGTGCGCCAGGTGGTAACGACCACGCTCAGTTCGGGCTTGGCCTGGGTCACGCCCCGCCCCCCATCTCCTGTACGAGCCGACCCATCAAGTTATTCACTTCATGGTCCCGGGCCACCATGGCACGCAGGTCTGCTCCCAGACCGGCACGTTCCTCGACGGGCAACTCAATGAGTGTCTGAGCGCGCTGCGCAAAACCATGCACGTCACCCGGCCGGAAGCAGAGGGCCTCCGCCTGCCCGCCCAGCTCAGCCAGTAGAGGCACAAAGGACTCGTTGCACGTCAGTACCGGCAGACCACAGGCCATAGCCTCAAGCACAACCTTGTCCACGCTGCCCGTGCGGCTTCCGGAGACGAACAGGTCCGAGCGTTGGTAGAGATCCGGTATCAGGGGATAGGCCACCTCACCGTGGAGATGCACCCGCTCGCCGAGGCCCAAGGATTCAATCTCCCGCGCGACCTCTTCCCCGTAGGCGGCATCGCCACCGGCTAGGGCACCCCCAGCCCAGTCAAGTTGTGCGTCTAACCCGCGCTCCACGAGCAGCGCCAGCCCACGCAGCAAGGTCAGTGGGTCCTTCGCCGGGGTCAAGCGCCCCACGGAGAGCAGTCGAAGCCGTCCGCCCGAGGGTGAGACTTCCCCCCCGGGCTGAAAGTGCTGCAGGTCAATTCCGTGGCCGGTCACGGTTTTCTTGGGTGTGTCCACGCGCATGGATTCTGAAGAAGCTGTGAACACCTTCTGGACCACTTCCACCGCCCGTGTGAGACGTTTATCCACGCCTTTATGGGTGTACCACAGAAAGTGTCCCACCTTGTGACGCTCGGCAAGCCCCGCTGCCAGGGTCGAGTAGCGCGGCACCATGTGAGTCAGAAGCGTGTCGAAGCCATCAGCGGCGAAAGCCTCCTTCATAATCCCGCGGTAACGGAAGTAGCGCCCCAGATACCCACGCCGCCCCAAGACACGCACGTCGACGTTGTCCGGCAGGCCGCTCACGTCCCCGACCTCGAGGGCCACAACCCGCAATCGGTCGACACGCGATGCCAAACCTTCCACCCAGCGCATGACAAAGCCCAACACCGCGTCCTGCCGGTCGAGTACCTGGGTTACGAGCACTAGGTTCAAAGTTGAACCTCCGGCTCACCCGC
>JAPKBO010000172.1 GCA_028823395.1 Planctomycetota bacterium
GCGACCCCATTACCATTCACCCTCATTTCCAAGTCTGAACCCAGACCCTGATCTCAAGAACGGAACGTAAAAGATGACTGATACAAATATTGCCCTTGGGCTGATTGAAACCCGTGGCCTCGTGGGAGCGGTGGAAGCCGCCGACGCCATGGTCAAGGCCGCCAAAGTGAACCTGCTCGGTAAGGAGAAATCCGGCGCCGGCCTCGTGACCGTGATGGTGCGCGGGGAGGTGGGAGCAGTCAAAGCCGCTGTCGATGCGGGCAGCGCCGCTGCCAAGCGCGTCGGAGAGTTGGTCTCCACCCACGTGATCCCGCGCCCTGTGGCTGATTTGGAAGACTACCTTCCCGTGGATCCCCAAGGCGAATAGCGTTCGGGCTGGGGCTAGGTCCCCGCATCCCAAACCACACTTATGAGTTCCAGTAAAAAGCCCATCGAGCTGCGCGGCGCCGTGCACATCGATCAGATGCAGCCCCAGTTCGCCGCGACTTGCGCGGCCAATTCCGACGGCTACTTCCCCGTGGAGGGGGAGAGTGCGTTCTGGTTGGAGGTGTGCCCGGGGATCGTGGTCAACCGGTTGCTGGATCGGGCTCTCAAGGCTTGCGACGTGACTCCGGGAGCTCTCATTACGGAGCGGCACTACGGAACCCTGGAAGTGCACGGCCCCGATCAGGGGCAGGTGATCCATGCCGGGGAGCTGATGCTGGAAGAGGCTGGCGTGCAACTCAGCGATGCCCTGGCGCCTCAGATCTTGACTGATGAGGTCATCCGCAAGGTGTCGCCTTACCAAGCCATGCTCCTGAATCGCACTCGGGCCGGGATGCTCGTGTTGGGAGACGATGCCCTCTACACGTTGGAGGTGAACCCAGCCGTGTACGTGACCCTGGCGGCGAACGAGGCCGAGAAGGCCTCCCGAGTACGGCTGGTGGGTCTTGGGGCGGAAGGGGCCGTGGGCCGTCTGCGGCTGGCGGGCAGCGACGCCGAGATTGATGAGGCCGTGGCGGCTGTACGCCGTGCTCTGGGTGGAATCCAGGGCCGCGATCACGGGGAGGGCCGCTAGCCGTGTTTCTCGGACGCGTCATAGGTCAGGTCTGGGCCACGCGCAAGAGCGTCGACCTAGAGGGCAAGCGATTGCTCGTGATCGAAGCGCTGGACGAGCGCCGCAATCCCGGAGCGCCCAAAGTGACCCCGGTTGTGGCTGCCGATCCCATGGGAGCCGCCGTGGGTGAACACGTACTAGTGGCCTTCGGTAAAGCTGCCCGAGTGGCCTGCGGAGGGGACGGCGACTTCGCCCTGGAGGCAGCCATCGTGGGCATCGTCGACGACTTCGACGTGCCCTCGGCTCCCGAGCACTGGCGCATGGAGTCTCCTGCTGCCCTTGCTGGCCAGGGGGATAAGAACTGATGCACGTGGGCACCGTTGTCGGACACGTCTGGGCCACCCGGAAAGATCCCACTCTTGAGGGACTGAGCTTTCTCGTTATTCAACCCCTGACCGCCGGGGGAGACACGTCGGCGGAAACTTACGTGGCTGCGGACCCCATCGGCGCCGGTATTGGCGAGCGGGTGCTCGTCGTCCATGGCCGTGCGGCGCGCCATGTGATGGGCCGTGGACACGACATCGGATTTCAGACAGCCGTGGCTGCCATCATCGATCGCATGGAGCTCGCCAACGGGCGGGCCGTCGGGACCACCCAAGAAGAGGACTTGCCTGCTAACTAGGCATTGAGATACACATGAATCGCAACGATAAGAACCCCCAGCTGTGCGAGAACGCGACACTGAAGGATGCCATCGCCGTCCTGGAGCTGGGCTCCGTGGCGCGCGGCATGGAAGTAGCGAACGCCATCCTGTGGGAGGCGGACATTGACTTGCTCGTCGCAACCCACGTCCAACCGGGCAAGTACGTGCTGCTTTTTAGCGGCACGGTACAGGACCTGACCAGTGCCCTGGCCCGCGGGGCGGAAGTGGCGGATTGCGAGCTGGTGGACCAGCTCCTGATTCCCCAAGTTCACCCGCGCGCACTGGATGCGCTTTGCCGTGAAGACGCCAGTATCAATGGCAACCTGGATGCTGTGGGTGTAGTGGAGACGCGAACGGTTGCGTCCTGCATTCAGGCCGCCGATCAAGCACTGAAGTGCGCCACCGTGGACCTCCTCGAGTTGCGTATCGCCAATGGCCTTGGTGGCAAGAGCTACGTCTCCATGACGGGCGAGGTGAGCGATGTGCGCTCATCGGTAGCCGCCGCAGCGGGCGGAGCACAGGAGGCGGGGCAGCTTGTGCGGCAGGTCGTGATCCCTAGGCCTCATGCAGACCTGGTGCGGTTTCTTTAGGTCATGACGCGCCGATTCGTAACATCTGAAGACATCCGCCGCGCGAGCGGTGGGGAACTGGTGCTCGACGCCGACACCATCGTTACGCCCCAGGCTCTTGAAGTGGCCGAAAAGGCGGGTGTGAAGCTGCGTCATTCGGACGGTCAGAGCTATAGGGAGCCTGAGCCCAATCGGGGACCCGATGCTCAGCGTGCTCTCGATAACTTGCCACACCTTCCAGAACCGGCTGGCTCTGAGACGGGAGTGGTGGTGACCGCCGTCGGCAAGAACCGCCCCGGTATCCTGGCCGAGATCACAACCGCTCTCGGAGATGCCGGCGCGGACGTCCGTGAAGTTTCCCAGCACACGGTGGAGGGGTATTTCCACATGGTCCTGACCGTGGATCTTCCCGATGCCGCGGGCGGGTTCGGCTTGTTCAAGGAGCGCATGGACGCCCTCGGTGGAAGTGATGACTTCGTCGTGCGTGTCATGCACGAGCGCGTTTTCCGCTTCATGCATCGCATCTAGATCCGAACTCTACCGTGTCATTTACCGACCAGGAAATTCTTGAGACCGTGCGTATGGTCGAGCTTGAGACGCTCGACATTCGGACAATCACCCTAGGGATCAACCTGCTTGATTGTGCTGATCCGGACCTGGAGAGCACCTGCGAGAAGGTCTACACCAAGGTTCTGCATCACGCCCGAGATCTTGTGTCCACGGCGGACTCCATTGCGTCGGACTACGGAGTGCCGATCGTCAACAAGCGCATTGCCGTGACACCCATTTCCTTGGTGGCTGCCGCCTCGGGTGCCGAAGATCTGACCCCCATCGCTCGTGCTTTGGACGCGGCTGCCAAAGAGGTGGGCGTTGACTTCATCGGGGGCTTCAGTTCCTACGTGCACAAGGGCTTCACGAACGCAGATAAGGCCCTGTTCGATTCGATCCCGAAGGCCCTGGCAGAGACCGATCACGTGTGTGCCTCGGTGAGCCTGGCCTCGACCCGAGCAGGCATCAACATGGACGCCGTTGTGCGCTTCAGCGAGGTGGTACTCGAGACTGCTGCGCTGACAGCCGACCGCGGGGGATTGGGCTGTGCCAAGCTGGTCTGCTTCGCCAATCCGGTAGAGGACAACCCCTTCGTGGCCGGAGCCCACATCGGTGTGGGTGAGGGTGAAACCGTGCTCAACGTAGGCGTCTCCGGGCCGGGTGTCGTGCGCTCCGCCCTGGACCGCTTGGGCAGCGACGTGGATCTGCTGGCCGTGTCGGAAACAATCAAGCGCACGGCCTTCAAGGTGACGCGTATGGGTGAGCTCGTCGGGCGTGAGGCTGCGCGGCGCTTGGGCACATCCTTCGGTATCGTTGACGTGTCTCTCGCACCGACTCCAGCGATTGGGGATTCGGTCTCTGATATCCTGGAGTTGATCGGGGTGGACCGCACGGGAGCTCCGGGTACCACTGCGGCACTTGCGCTTCTGACGGATGCGGTCAAGAAGGGCGGGGCCATGGCCTCGTCGAGCGTGGGCGGGCTGTCCGGTGCGTTTATTCCCGTGTCTGAGGACGAGGGCATGATCGCTGCGGTGGAGGCGGGCGCTCTCTCCCTGGCCAAGCTGGAGGCGATGACAACTGTCTGCTCGGTGGGCTTGGATATGGTGGCGGTGCCCGGAGATACCTCGGCAGCCACCTTGACAGGTATCGTGGCGGATGTGATGGCCATCGGTATGGTGAACACCAAGACCACGGCCGTGCGTATCATTCCCGTGCCCGGAAAGGGTCCCGGGGATAAGGTGGAATGGGGAGGGCTCCTGGGTACGGCAATCGTGCAGGACCCTGGCCAGTTCTCCTGTGCTGTACTGCATGGTCGCGGTGGTCGGATTCCTGCACCCATCCAGTCGTACCGCAACTGAGGCCACGTCTCGCAGTCGGACTCGCTACGGCCCCCTAGGAGTTATCGATGCACGCGAGGTGCCCGATCCACCACGCTTTACGGGTATAGGCGCCCTGGATGAGCCTGCAGTTCTCCTGGGACGGTACGCCTAGGAGGGCTTGCTCTGGAACGAACCGCCCCAGAAAAATGCCACGGAGGCGTAGAGATACATATTAGTGGAAGCCTATTCTACCGATTCGTATTTATAGATGTATCCTTTCCGTGTGGGGCCTCAAGAGGCCCCTGCCGCAACTTCCCCTTGTACTTCCGCACCATGCTTGTACCGCATCCGTTCCGGGTTGGGGCTATAGCCCTTTTCGCTTCCTTCGCATTCACCGCCTCCGCTAGCGCTCAGGATCCCAGCTTCACGGCGGGCCCGAACGTTACCAGCTTGGAGGACATTGGCAACTTCACTGCCACAGCGTGGGCGCAGGATGTGGACCTTCAAGGGGGAACCAACGCGCGCTTCGACGTGCTTGTGGATAACTCCGGCCTCTTCAGCCTGACGCCGGCCCTTGACGTGAATAACGGCACCATGACCTTCTCCAGTGCGGCCAACGCCAACGGAGTGGCGAACCTCACAGTCCAGCTGGTGACCGATCAGGGCCAGTCCGGTGTGGTTTCCGTGTCCGTCACACTATCCGCGGTCAACGATGAGCCCTCCTTCACGGCGGGCGCCGCGATCAGCGTCAACGAGGACTCGGGAGTAGGCCTCTTTGCCGGCTGGGCCACGAACCTATCCGCCGGTCCCGCTGACGAGGCGGGGCAGGGCATGAGCTTTACTGTGGCATCCGATAACCCGGCTTTGTTCAGTGTTGCTCCGACCGTTGACGCCTCTTCGGGGGACCTGTCTTTCACCGTGGCGAAGGATCAGCACGGTATAGCCAACCTGGTCGTAGTACTCACCGATAATGGTGGTGTGGCCAACGGCGGCGATGACACGAGCCAGCCTGACTCAGAAACAACCACCTTGCTGCCCGTCAATGACGGCCCCATGGCGGGACTCGCCGACGGTTGGGTTATCGATAGCCTGGGCTTGTATCACCTCTACGGCAACGGCGCGGACGATGTGGATACCCGTGAGGGTGATGGGGCCTCAAGCATGACCATGATCATGGAGGCCTCGCTCGCCTGCAACGAGGGCACAATGAGCCTTCCCGGCTCAGCTGGCGTGGTGAATTTCCTCGTTGGGGACGGAGTGAACGATGCCTTCATGACAATGGAGGGCACGGTGTCCGGCATCAGTGCTGCTCTGGGCCACCTGATCTACACCGAGGATCCCGGTTTCGGGGGAGGCGTCATCGTCTCCCTGACCGTGGATGACCGCGGCAACTATGGCTCCGGTGGGCCCATCGGCGCCGGGGACACCTCCTCCATGAGCGTGGGCAGCGCACTCGGTGCCGCGACGCCCTTCGACATCTTCGGCATCAAGCAGGCCAAGGTCTGGTACAGCCAGGTGGATGGATGTATCGCGGGCGGCGGTCCCGTGCGCCTCAATCAGTTTTCCATGGCCACCAACCCCAATCTGGTCAGCACCGATGATGTGCTGGTTTCGGGGGCTGTCATGCGCGCGTTCAACGGCATCGTCGGCCACGGCAACGCCGTCTATTGCACGACTCACATCGTGGACAACACGGTCAGTTTCCTCGACTCCTCACAGGCTCCTCGTCAGGGTTGCCCGATTGATTTCTTCGCGGCCAAGCGTGATCTGCAGAATAGATCCCGTGGCTGGGGCATGCTGCCTCCGACGGGAACGACGACGATGATGAACGGTGTGCTCACGTTAGTGGGTAGCGATCCTTCACTGAACGTGTTTGCCGTGTCCACCTCGGACTTTCAAGCTGCACGCATGATGGACGTGCAAACCCCTCCGGGTGCCTACGCGCTGATCAACGTGGATGGTGGTTCCCTGAGAAATGGGATCTGGGGCGTGAGAATCACCGGAGCCACACGTAGGGGAGTTCTTGTGAACGCCCACCAGGCCTCCTTCGTGCACCTCAAGAACGTGAATTTCGACGCCAGTCTGCTGGCCCCCGACGCGGTAGTGATCCTCTCGGAGTTGTACATGGCCGGTAATACAGCGGCCAAGAATATCCAGACCTGGAACGTGAGCACCCTGGGCGAGAACCTAGCCGGTTCGCCTTTTGACAACCCCCCTGAAGCTGGCTGGGACGGGGATGGGACCGCGCTGGATCAGTTTGCTTACACCCTGAGTTGGACACCCAACTCATCCGTTGAGCAGATCGACGTGACCCGTCCGACTCCCGACACCCTTGAGGTGTCCGTGGACGGCTCTGTTGTGAGTACTCAGCGCTACGACTGCTTGTCACGCTTGGTGTTTGTGGGTCGGAGCGACTTCTCTGCGCTGAACATTGACTCCTCTGTGGTACTTCCGGTCGAGCTCTCTGGATTGGCTCCGGTTGGCTACGACGACCGGATCGAGATCGCCTCAGGCGCGACCCAGATCGAGGTGGATGTTCTGGCCAACGACCTGGCCGGTCCGGCCGCTTTGGATCCGTCCTCGGTGACTATCGTCACGCAACCGCGACTGGGTAGTGTGAGCGTGGACCCCGTGACGGGTCGGGTCACCTACTTGCGCTCGACCAACTTGCGTAATCCGGTGCAGGGTTCTGCGGATTTGGACGGGTTCACCTACCTGGTGAGCGACATGGCCGGCAATCAGAGCACCCCCACCCGGGTCCTCGTGATGTCTGTTGGTAGCCTGGACAACAGGTAGGCGCTCGGGACGTCCAATCGGGATCGACCGGGAAAGGGAAATCTCTTCCCGATTGAGGGTGCACGCTGAGGAT
>JAPKBO010000173.1 GCA_028823395.1 Planctomycetota bacterium
CGCATGAGGGCCAGCCCATCTACGCTGTCGAGAGGTTCCCCTGCATCGAGGGCTTGGACCACATCCCAGAATGTGAATTCACCTTGTCCGAGGCCGACCGCATCGGCGATCCCCTCTTCCAGGTAGCGCTCGGGAAGAACGCTCGGAAACCAACCGCCCCAGATGATGGGCAGGCTTGGGAAGCGTTCGCGGATCGACTTGGCCACGCGCGCGCCGTGAGCCACTTGAAACCCAAGAATGCACGAACTTGCAAATAGAAGCGCACCGTCACAGAGTTCGAATAGACGCTCGAGATAGTCCTCGTGGACCATCGCGTCCACGATGTGCACTTCGTAGCCGGCTTGGTCCGGAATGGCTGCGATCTGCAGCAGCTCCAGTGGCAGGAGGTCTGCCGCAACCCGTACCCCTTCCTCCGGGTCAGCCCGGTGGGGAAGGAACAGGACGATGCGTCGCTTGCGCTGGATCATCAGTGGGGTAATCGGAAGCGGGGTTTCTGGGGCGCGGGAAGGGGAGGGAGGAGAGACCCTCACGTACACGGTAACTTTCCGTCCTCGCTTGTGGCCCCGGGGCTTCTTCCTATCGGCCGTCCGTGTCCCGAGATGGAGCCCTGACCCCCTGGAGTTGGGCTATTGGAGGGAAAATTGCCTCCTCGGGGAGCTTTCAGGCCCCAAAACGGGCCCCGCCAGGCCCCCTCCGTTCCTAATAGTGCTCTTGGACCCATGCCGCCCAGGCCCGGTCGAACTGGGAGTAGGTCATGCCAAGGTGGGTTTTGAAGGCTGCGCGGTGATTGTCGTCCATGCCGGCCCCGTCGTCGATGAACTGCTCGTTGACCATGCCCTTGATGTCATCCAGCAACTGGCCGACGAACTTCGGATGTTCACTCATCAGAAAGTCGATCATGGACCAGACCGTGTAGTGGTGGGCCAACTCCAGCTCGCCGAAACCTTGGATGCGTACCAACTGCGCTAGAGAGATAGCCTTATTTTTTTGCACCAGAGTGCGGGTCGGCTTGTTCCAGTCGGCCTTGTTGGTCTTGATGGCTGCCGCGCCTTCGCTGCCGTTGAAGGTGTTGTGTTCCGGATTGATCGAACGCTCGAGCCAGTGGGCCAAGCCCTCCTTCAGCCAGACAGGAATCTCGTAGGAGTAGTGCTTGTAAGCATCAAGGAGCTGTTGGGAGAGGTTGAACACAAAGTGGCCGTGTAGGGCTGCATCTTTATCCAAGTTTCCTTGCCCGGTGTGGATCACCAGATGGAGGACGTCCCTATCTAGGATGTTCCAGCGCTGGGACATCCTCGTGAGCAGGCCAAAGTAATGCCGCAGGTAGTCGCTGGACGCTCCTTGGCTGGCGAGGATTAGTATCTCGGGTTTGCCCTTCTCTCCCAAGAAAGGTCCGATGCCCATGTACTTGCCTTGCGTGTCCCAGGGCTCGATGCCGTCCGGGAAGTCGGCATCGCTCACTCCCAGGATGCTCTGCATCTGCGCCCAAAGATCTTCGGCGCGTTGCGCATAGATGTGAGCCCGGAGCCATGGGTCGAGGACCCGAATCTTCTCGGGCTTGATAGCGGGCATGTGAACGGCGAGGCGCTGTAGCTCTACCAGTATTCGGGCCTTCTCCTTGCGATCGATTTTGCAGGGGCCCAGCCCCATCCCGATTTTGAAGTGTCGGGTCTCGATCCAGCGCACGTCATTCGAGCCCAGGTACTCGTCGAGTTCAGCAGTGCTGTCCTCTTTGCCGAAGGGGAATCCCCCCAGGGAGGCGATTCCTACGGCCTCCAAGATCTTGGGATCGCCGCGGGTATAGGGGCAATTGACCGGGTCATTGGCGGGCTTACTGCGATCGCCTTTGGTCTGGGCCTGAGCTATGCCGGCGATCGTCCAGAGGCAGAGAAGGGGGACGAGGACGAGCTCCCAGCGGTGTCTGGTGGCCTCCATCAAAGCCTGGCCTTCCAGGCCTTGGCCAGCTCGATGGCCTCGAAGACCGGGATTCTTTCCCGCGGGGCTTCACCTGAAACGAGCACTCGGCAGGCGTTGATCGCATCGACTCGCAGGGTTGGGTTACCGCTGTCCAAGAAAGGGGCCACAGCTGAGAGAGTGGCCCGTGTTCCGCCAGCGGCGATCAAGCGCAGGGCAGCCGATTTCATCTTTCTGTCTTCGGCCTTCAAGTGCTCTTCGAGCGCCTTGTCGAGAGTCGGCGATCGGAGGCCATCCAGTACGCTGCGGATCTCCGGTGCGCGCTGCTTCCAATGGGAAAGCGTCGCGCTGACCACGGGCTCCAGTCCTTGCGTGTCCTGCACTGAGAGCAGGCACAAGCCCGCGGCATAGCGTTCGATTTCTTCCGCTTTGTCCCCACGCCTAGTGAGGGTCTTCCAGTGGCCTTTTATGGTTTCTTGAAGGCCTAAATCGGGAGTTCGGCTGACCGTGATGAGTGCCCAGACGCGGATTTCGAGTGATTTGTTGTCAAAGGATTCTGCGATCAGACGCGAATGCTGCTGGTCGAGGATGCTCGCTAGTGCGAATCGGATGCGTTCACCGGCGGCTTTGCCCTTCTCTTTTCCCAGCGAGCGAATCAGTAGTGGTGCAGCGGAAGATCCCATGGCCGTCAGGGCCAACTGCGCCTCGGCTGCTAGGTCTTTCGATCTTTCTTGACGTAGGCGGGCGACTTGATCCTTCAGCTCTGACGGACTCTTGGGCTTGGGCCACGCTGCTAGCTTGGGAGGTCGTTTTTCTTCGGGCTCGTCTTGGGACTCCTGGCTGTGGCATGTGGCTCGTGACTCAGCCGTTGCCATTTCAGGGGAGCCGTGTATCCAGACGACCGTTGCGAGCAGTACGTGGGCGATCGGGCGTGTTCGGTAGACGCGTCTCATTGGTAGTACTGTGGAAGGATCCACTCCCACTCAGGGGTGACGGCCCAGATTTGGAGCTGCTCCCGTGCTTGCTCCACCAGAAGACCCGGTTGGTCCTCGGCGCGCAGGTATGGGACGTGAACGTATTCGATGCGGATAGTTGTCCGCGCATGCCAGTCCGCCTCTTCAGGCGCTTCCAGCACGCGCATGAGCAAGAAGGTGCCGGCCTCCTCAAGGATCTCGCTCCACTCCCCGAGGCGGCGGCCGCGAGCCATGATCCAGCGTTCCAGACCCACCTCGTACACATAGCCCGTGGCGCTTATGAGAGGCTCGGGGAACCCCTCGGGCAAGCTCCCTTGGGTGTGCAGGGCCTCGTGGGCGCGTTCTGCCTGGACCCGTGCCTGTCGCCTTTCCGCTGGGACCAGAAGGGCCGCAATCTTTCTTGGGAGGACAAGATTGGTGAGGGCCTTGCGACGCCAGGACGGCAGAGTATCCAAGGGTTCAAGTAACGCCACGGTGTCCACCCAGCGGTCCACTTCCTGTTCCAAAATCCAGGTGGGGCCCACGCCGATCACCGCCCCTTGCGGGGGAGCCGGAGCTTCGCCGTCCTGCTGAGCGCAGGCGCCGAGTGCGATCAACACCAAGGCCTTGAGACCTGCGGCGCACACATTGTCCGGTTGCCATTTCGTTTCTACAGGGTGCATCGGTGCAAGCCTAACCTAGCGCCCTCGGAAAGTTTCGAGAAGCCTTCAGCCCGCTTTAGGAGGGCTGCCGTGCGTCAAAGCAGGCAATGAAGGGCAGCACCCGGCCGAGCATGAAATCGTAGGTCTCGTGCACGTTGCTTGTGATGTCATCAAGCCCTGACGCGACGGCTGTGGGCCCGAACGACCCTTGGATCTCCACGTAGAGCGAGCGCGCATCTGCGTTGTACGATTCGATGCGCAGGGAGTAGGCATTGCGCTGCTCCCCTTCCGGCGGAAACACAAGCCGCATGCCGAACAGTTGCGGCGAGCGTTCGAAGACGCGCATGGCATCTCCGAAACGGAACATACCTTCATGCAGGAACTCTCGTGAATCCTTGAAGGCCATGGGGTTGATCAGGCTGCGCAGGGTGATCTGTTGTCCCGTCAGCATCTCGACATTGCGCAGGGGCAAGGCGCCGGTAAGTACTTCAGTGACTCGTTCTGCGAATGAATCTTGGGTGGCATCTCCCAACTCTTCCCTGAACTGCACCCTGTCCTCGAGGAAGGCCACCTGGGAAACGGCTCCCTTTCGAGCTGATGGGTTGGTGAGTAGCGGGCCAGCGGGGGTCACCGCGAAGCTGGAGTAGGGCGGGTGCCCGGACTCGAACATCTGGTTGTGCAGCTTCTGGATCGCGCGTGCATCCGGGGCCTGTGGCGGGTGGAGGAACTCGCTCAGGAACGCGATCGTGCGGGGTTGATAATCCATAGTGCGGTGTGCAACGGGCCCGTTCATTAGAGCAGGGGCCGCGGGGTTTGGGGGCCCGGTTCTGAGATCTGCAGTGCAGAGAACGAAAGTTAGTGTGAAGTCTTACTTGGCGCCCTCGCCGCTCAACGGCACCCGTTTTGGGCCAAGAGCTATGGCTCAAGCCTGCTCTGACCCGTTCGCTATCGGTATCCACTGGATTTAGAGGGCATGGCTGACCTCTCCTTGTCCGATTTCCAGTTTCCACTCTCTTCCTTGCCCATTCTGCGTAAGCTCTCGAACTCGTCTGTTCAGTCCTCTTCACATCCTGCTCTTCCATGACTTCCTTGCTTCCCACCTGTCTAGCCGCTGTCCTGCTCACCACCGCCCTCCAGGCGGCTCAGGAGCCGGTTGTGGCCCTCTCCGATCCGGCCCCTAGGGCCTCCATTTTGGGCGAGCCGCTGATCATCGACGGCCACCGCATCACCGATATGGAGATCAAGCGGTTCCTCTGCTACGGCAGGGGCTACAACGCCTTGGACTCCCGCAGGTTGGGCGTGCTGATCCAGCAGGAGCGGGAATTGCGTCAATACGAGACTCGGAGCTCCCTCGCAGCGGAGCGCTACGCCGGCGCCTCTTTCGATTCCTTGACTGCCGAGCAGCAGGCAGAGGTCGATGTGGCCATGGCCAGTGCACTGGCCTACATGGAATACGATGAGGCTGAATACACGCGGCGCACTGAGGATCACCGAAAGCAGTTCACGGATCGCTACCCGAGCCTCGATTTGGACACCGAGACCCGCAGAGCCTACGAGAGCGTGGCCTGGTACAACGACCAGGTGCGGCAGACGCTTGAGTTTGAAACGATGTTCTTCCCCGGTCACCCGGATGGCTGGCCGGAGATTACTCGTGAGGCCATTCATCAGGGTTCGCCGAACTTCGACCTGATCGCCGACTACACCCAGCATTACCAGTGGCGCTTGGAGGCGGCGGAGGAAGCGGGTGTGCCGATCAAGCGCGAAGAGGAGATGATGATGAGTCTGCTTCGTGACTACGTCATGAGGGCCCTCGCGAGCCTTGTCGAGATCAGGACGCAGACTGACGGGCTTCCCCCCGAGACGCTCATGACCATCGAGGGTGGTGGATTCAGCGAGGCACTAAAGACCGAAGATGTCTTCCAGGAAATGAAACACGTCTTCAGTTCTGCCGACGTTTACGATGCCAAGACATTCCTGGCCTTGGAGTACGTGGCCAAGAAGAAGCTGGTTGAGGCGGGCGTCCTAAGGGACCGTGAGGGGTTCCTGGCCGAGATTCGTCAAATGCAGGAGGAACTCAAGGATTCAATGTTCAACTGGGACTTTCTTGCCCTCGATGGCCATCAGTTTCCTTCCATCGTGTCCTACAACGAGCACGCCTACTTGGTGGAATCGTTCAAGACCCTGATCGCCTCACAGCTCACACGCACAGAGAACAACAGCCTGCCACCCGAGTTGGAGGCCTACCTGCCGCGCGCGAACGTCATCATGGGTCTGGGGAGGGCGCGTGCTGATGTGCTGCTCCTCTCGGCATTCGACTTTCCGCGCTACAAGTGGAAGGAGGATGGGTGGGCCAGTGCTGACAAGGCTTCCGGCGCGGTTCGGCAGGAGATCGACGACTACATTGACTACATCATCGCGCAGGCTGACGAGAGCCAGGCTTCGCTAGAGGAAGGTCGTAACTACGTTCAACCAGAGGATCTGGTCAGCTTCCCGGAGTTTTGGTCGGGCCTGCTCGACCTCAAGAGCGAGTACTGGGATCCCCCTCTGCCCGTGAGCGGCAAAATGCCCCCGGCCATGGGTCTCAAGAACAAAGGCCGCTTCACCGGTGAGCCGACCACCCGCAATGACTTCCGCCGCTTTGTGGGGGAGAGTCCCTATTCTGAGTACCTGCACAACCTCTCGATCACGGACAAGATTTTCTTTGAGATGGAGCCTGGTTCAGTCGGCGGCCCCTACAAGGGTACGCGTGGCTACTACATCGTGTATCTCAAGGAGAACTTGGCTCCCACTAATCCCATCGATCCCTACACGGATCGACACTTCAACATGCTGACCGATGACTTCGCGCGCACGAGCTTCCAGGCTTTTGCGCACCAGGCCCTCGAGGAGGCTGAAGTCAGCGGACTGGAGTGAGCTTCGGTGGTGCCTCTGTAGCGGAGGCGCTTATCCGCTCAGCAAGGTCGTGACTGCAGACTGCTACCATGGACTACAACCTGAATAAGCTCCCGGACTCTGAGCTCGAGTGCCCTCGGTGCGGCACCCCAATGAAGGACGGCGGGCCGCTTTCGCTCCGCACCCAGGCTGACGTACTCCCGCAGGCTTGGCTCCTGGCTCACTTCCACGCGAACATCGTCGAGTTCAATACTTACGTGTGTCCCGCTTGCGGCAAGGTGGAGTTCTTTTTGTAAGGGAATCGGCTTTCCGACCCTCATGCCCCCCCAGGGTGATGCCAGGAGGGCACCCTCTCCCGGGTGCGCTTTACAAGGGCTCCCCTGCTTTCGATGATTCGCCCCGTGAATTCCGCCCCCACAGGTCTGCGCCGCCTTCTGTGGCCCTACGCCCGTCCCTACCTGGGTGGGCTCGTGTTGGTCCTCGTCCTCGGGATGGTGACCGCAATGGCTCAGCAGTCGGCCTATCTCCTGGTCAAGCCCACCTGGCAGGTGCTCTTTGAGGAAGCACCGCAGGAGTCGGTCGCAATCGTC
>JAPKBO010000174.1 GCA_028823395.1 Planctomycetota bacterium
CGAGGTGCCGTGGGTCTCTTGTTCCAGCCACCTTTATTGCTTCGTTCCTGAGGGCGCCTGGTGGGTCGTTCAGTGACCCCGCCGGCGAACTCTTTCAGCTTGATGCGGGGGATTTGCATGTTCAGCTTGCGCTCGATGGCCTGGACGCCGGCGAAGTCCTCACCGGTCACGAAGGTGCAGGCCTTGCCGCTCTGCTCGGCCCGGCCCGTGCGCCCGATGCGATGGGTGTAGGCATCCGGCGTGTTCGGGATGTCGTAGTTGATCACGTGGCTGATTCCCGCCACATCGATTCCGCGTGCCGCGATGTCCGTGGCCACCAAGACTTTGTAGCGGCCCGCGCGAAAGCCTTCCATGGCCCGTTGGCGCTGGCCTTGGCTCATGTTGCCCTGCAAAGCGACGGCCTCGATGCCAGCCTGCTCGAGGTCCCGGGCGAGGCGCCGCGTGCGGTGCTTGGTGCGCAAGAACACGATGGCCGAAGTGAAGTCCTCATCGCGCAATAGGTGCATCAAGAGGGTCGTCTTACGGCTCTGTTCCACTGGATAGAGCGCGTGCTCGATGGTCTCCATTGGGGCCGTGATGGCCAGCTCGACCACGTGCGGTTTGCGCAGCATGTTGTCCGTCAGGCTCCGAATCTCACGCGGCATGGTGGCCGAGAAAAGGAGGTTCTGACGCGGTTCGGGTAGCTGCTTGAGAATGCGTTTGATGTCCGGCAAGAAGCCCATGTCGAGCATGTGATCGGCCTCGTCGAGGACCAGAACCTCCAGCCCGTCGAGGCGTACGTCCTTGCTGCCCATCAGATCGAGCAGGCGCCCGGGGCAGGCGACGACCACATCGGGGCGGCTGCGCATGGCACGCTTTTGGGGCACAGCGCTGACTCCGCCAAAGATCGTGGTGGCGCGGATGTTGGTGTACTTGCCCAGCATCTGGAAGTCGCTATGGATCTGGATGGCCAATTCGCGGGTGGGTGCGAGGACCAGCGCCCGTGGGTTATTACCTTTGCTTGCCACGAGCCGTTCGATGATGGGCAGCGCGAAGGCGGCGGTCTTGCCGGTACCTGTCTGAGCCAATCCGAGGACGTCGCGCCCCTTGAGTACTTGGGGGATGGTCTTGGCCTGGATAGGCCGGGGCTCGCTAAAGCCCGCTTCGGTTACGGCGCGTAAAATGTTCTTGCTCAGACCGAAAGACGCAAATGCGTCCTTCGACCCGGCGGGTCGGTTACCTGTCATGTTGACTGAATTCCTGAAGAGTGTCGTGTGCCGGCGACACGGTCGCCGGATCCAACCTATCCAGCAGGAACAAGTCAGCTACGGTGGTGCGCGGTTCGCGCTCGTGCCATGGGGCAACGGGCGGATTCTGCTGCGCGCAGAGGTCGCAATGGTGCGACCGGGGCGGGCAGGGTAGGCGTTCAATGGTTTGTGGGATAGTGGGTGGCTTGGATTCCGTGGCCGATTGCTCAGATCGGGGCACATACCCTGCTCTAGCGGGCCTGAAGAGCGAACGCATGGTGGGGCTGTTAGGTTTGGGCCCATGCGTGTGCTTGTTTCTTGTCTGGTTCTCTGCGCCTGTGGAGGACATGAGGAGCATGCGCCGTCCACTTCGTTTCCTACATCGAATACTCCGTTGCCCAACACCATCGAGGAAATCCGAGTCGAGGTCGGGGGAGCGTCGATCGTGGCGCTCGTCGCAGGCCCGGAGGACGCGCCGTCACTGTTGCTCCTACACGGGGCGCGCTTCAGCAGCGAAACTTGGCGCGAGCTGGGCACACTTGAGCACCTCGGCCGCGCCGGCCTGAAGGTCGTCGCCGTAGATCTGCCCGGTTATGGGCGTAGTGCGTCGACTGAACTCGCGGCCGGCGTGTTCATTGATCACCTTGTGGTGGCGTTGGGCTTGGAGCAACCCGTCGTTGTTGCCCCTTCCATGAGCGGCGCTTTTGCGTTCCCTTTTGTCCTAGACCACGGGTCGAATTGTGGCGGCTTCGTGCCCGTGGCTCCGGCGGCGGTGGACCGATATGAGGGCCGTCTGGGTGAGATCCGGGTACCGACCCTGGTCATGTGGGGCACGGCTGACAGCGTCTTCCCTGTAGCCGGGGCCGAGCCATTGGCCGCTGCCATCCCCGATGCCGGGCTCCTATTATTCGAGGGAGCTTCCCATCCTGCTTACCTGGACCAGCCCGACCTCTTCCACGAGCGCCTGCTGGAGTTCGTGCGCTCGACCCGCTGAATCAGCGCCGACGAGCGGCGACCTGCAACTCGACCCTGGCACCACCGGGCAGGCTGGCCACACCCACACAGGTGCGCGCCGGATAGGGGGCCGGAAACCTCTTGCCGTAGATGGCGTTGAAATCGCCGTAGCTTTCCATGTCCAGCAGGTACACGCGGGCCTCCACCACATCACCCAGGTTGAGTTCCAGGTCTGCCAGTGTGTGCTCCACGGCATCGATGCAGGTCTCCACCTCGTGCTCAAAGCTGCCGCCGCGTTCACCGATCTTGCCCGAAACGAAAACGAAGTCCCCAGCCACGACCGCGCTGGAGTAGGGGCCGAGGGCACCTGCGGCCGCCACGTGGCGGGTTGGTGATCCCGCGCAGGCGGCGAGCAACGGTAAGAGGAGCCAGATTCGCATGACCGGAGGGTAACCCAAGGCCCCCGACCCGTCGCTGCTATTCCCGCCAGACCGGACGGCTTTTGATCTAAGGCCAGCGATCGGTTGAGGGACGGATTCGAGTCAAGGGGCCATGGGCACGGTGAGAATCGATTGAGGATTGTGGATTGGGGTTTAGCAGGGTTCTATCCTCCGCTGCCATGCCCCGTACGACGCCTTTCCACGAACGGACCTCCGCGCTCATGCGGAGCTTTGCGTGGAAGGAGTGGGCGGGCTACGCCGCTCCGTGCAACTACGACGCGCACTCTGAGCGCGAGTACTTTGCGATCCGTCGAAGTGCGGGATTGATCGACGTGACCCCTCTCTACAAGTACGAGGTCACCGGGCCCGATGCCGCTCGGTTCCTCGCACGCCTGTGGACCCGGGACATCACCAAGCTCAAGCCGGGGCGCGTGGCCTACGGCTGCATGTGCGATGGGGATGGCATGGTGCTCGACGATGGAACCGTGGCCTGTTTGGCCCCTGAACGGTATCGGATGACCTCTTCCGAGGCCTGGCTGGGATGGTTCGAGCAGCATCGCCGGGGGTACGACGTACAGATCGAGGACAGCACGGACCGCATCGCCGCGCTCGCGTTGCAGGGCCCCCTCTCAAGGGAGGTCCTCCGTACGGTCGTGGATGCTGACCTGGACTCCTTGCGCTTCTTCGGTCTCGCTGCCTGCCGCCTGGCGGGGGCCGAGGGTTGGATTACCCGTACCGGCTACACGGGCGACTTGGGCTACGAGTTGTGGGTAGCTAACGCCGATGCCGTCGCGCTCTACGATGCCATCCTTGAGGCGGGCGAGGAGCATGGCATCCAGCCCATCGGTCTGGACGCCCTCGACGTTGCGCGTATCGAGGCGGGCTTCGTCCTGCAGGGGATCGACTACGTTTCGTCGCGTAACTGCCTCATCGACGCGCGCAGGTCTACTCCGGAGGATTCCGGCCTGGGCTGGACCGTCAACTTGGAACGCGAGGGTTGGATCGGGCGCGAGGCGCTCCTGCGTGAGCGCGAGAACGGGCCGAAGTGGGATCTAGTCGGGCTTGAGCTCGACTGGGCCGAGATTGAGGAGCTCCATGCCGAATACGAGTTGCCACCTCACCTGGCACCTCGCGCCTGCCGAGAGGCGGTGCCGGTCTACCTTGCATCCGGCAAGCAGGTTGGGCAGGCGACTTCGAGTACCTGGTCCCCGACGCTGAAGAAATCACTCGCCCTAGCCCAGATTCACCGCGAGCACACGAGTGTTGGCACCAAGCTTCAGATTGAGCATACCGTCGAGTTCGAGCGCCGCAGGGTGACTGCGACCATCGTGGAGCGCCCTTTCTTTGATCCGTCACGTAAGACTTCCACGCCCAACCTCCCGCCCAAGGCCCCTGCATAATGGCAAGACTCGGAAGCGATCAGAATCCCTGGGACGCCGTCGTCATCGGTGGGGGACACAACGGTCTCACTTCGGCGGCCTATCTCGCACGAGCAGGGCGCAAGGTGCTCGTGCTTGAGCGGCGTCACCTGGTGGGTGGAGCGGCCGTGACGGAAGAGATCTATCCCGGATTTAAGTACACGGTCTGCTCCTATGTGGTGAGCCTGTTGCGCCCGTGGATCATCCGCGACCTGGAACTCTCGAAGCATGGTCTGCGCATGGTTCCGCTCGAGTGTTCTTATACGCCTCAGCTCGACGGACCGGGTCTTTGCCGCTGGTCCGATCCGGATCTTACTCGTCAGGAAATTCGGCGTCTGAGCCCCCGGGACGCGGACACCTATCCCGAATTTGGCAAGCTCATGGGCAAGCTGGCGCGCTTCGCCAAGCCGTTCATCGACGAGATCGCCCCCGATCCGACCTCGTTCAAGCCTTCGGACTTCATGCAGCTCAAGCGTGCCGCAGATCGCTTCCGTAATCTGGGGGATGATCTGACCGCGCTGCAATTCAAGCTGACCACGATGGGTGGTGTGGACTTCCTACGCGAGTTCTTCGAGTCGGATCAACTCATTGCCCCCATGTCGTGCTCGGGCATCATCGGCACGATGCTGGGAGTGAATTCGCCCGGCACGGCTTATGTCCTGCTGCACCATTACATGGGTGAGATCGACGGGAGCTCCCGCGCCTGGGCGTTCCCGGTGGGCGGGACCGGCGCGGTGAGCGAGGCCATCGCCTCTTCGGCACGCTCCTTCGGGGCTGAGATTCGCACCGAAGCCGCGGTCTCCAGTATGCGCATCAAGAATGGCCGTGCGACGGGGGTCGTGCTTGCGGACGGCGAGGAGATCGCGGCGCGTTCCGTCGTGAGCGGCTGTGATCCTCGCCTTACATTCTTGGGCTTCGTCGGTCGTGAACACTTGCCGTCGGATTTTGTCACCAGTATCGAGCGCTACAAGAACCGCGGCAGCTCTGGCAAGGTGAACATCGCCCTCGACCGCTTCCCCGAGTTCACGCACCGTCCCGGGATCGGGCCCCACGTCTCGGGAGACGTGGCCATCGCGCCTTCCACCGACTATCTCGAGACGGCTTTCGATGAGGCCAAGTACGGCACCTTCAGCCGTCGACCGTTCATCAACGTCGTCTTCCCTTCCCTCTTGGATCGCGGCATGGCGCCCCCGGGCAAGCACGTCATGTCCTGCTTCGTCCAATACGCGCCCTACGATCTTGCGGGCGGCGCTGAGACTTGGCCGGACCACCGCGAGGCCTTTGGCGATGCGGTGGTGGACACTCTGGCCGAGTACATGCCGACCTTGAAAGAGGACATTCTGCACCGTCAGGTTCTTTCCCCTTGGGATATCCAGGAGCAGATGGGCATCACTGAAGGGAACATCTTCCACGGAGAACTCGGGCTGGAGCAGCTGCTGTTCCAACGGCCGGTCGCTGGCTGGGCGCGTTTCAAAACACCGATCGAGGGTCTCTGGCTGGGGTCGTCCGGTGCTCACCCGGGTGGTGGCATCATGGGAGCGCCTGGAGCGCTCGCGGCCAAGGAAATGCTCAGGGCGGGGGCCGTCTGATGGACGCGGTCGTCATCGGAGGTGGGCACAACGGTCTGGTCGCGGCAGCTACTCTGGCCCGCCTGGGCCACAGGGTTAGCGTGTTGGAGCAGCGCACTCGATTCGGTGGAGTGGCGGACGGCTTGTTGCACGACACCCAGTCCCTCAGTCCTGAGGTGGTGAGCGAACTCAACCTCAGCTCCCACGGTCTCAAGCTACAGGATCCCGCCCCGGTCTTTGTTCCTTCAAGGGAAGGTCGGGGTCTGCTCCTCCACAGGGATCCGGATCTCGCCGCGGAGGAATTGGGGGCCGACGCCGAGCCCTACCGCAACTGGCGCGCCTTCCTGGACCGCGTACTTCCGTTCGCGAGGGCCCAACTGGATCGGATCGCACCGGATGTGCGGGGCAGCGCATCGCTGTGGCCCCTGATGAAGACCGGCATCGCCTTCCGGCGTTTGGGCAAGAAGGACATCCACGAGGTCATGCGAGTGGGCCCCGCTTGCGTGGACGACTACCTCTCGGAGTGGTTCACCTCGCCTCTGCTCAAGACCGCTCTCGCCGCGCCGGCACTGCATGGAACGTTCATGGGATCGCGCTCGCCCACTTCGACCGCGACCCTACTGCTGCACGAGGCGCAGGTATCTAAAGAGGTCGTAGGTGGCGCGCCCGCCCTTGTCGAGGCCCTCGTCGAGGCTTGCCGCGCTGCGGGCGTCGACCTGCAGGCTGGTGCAGAGGTGCGGCGCATTCGGGTCGAGGGCGGCCGGGCTGTGGGCGTGGAACTTGCGGACGGATCCTCTGTGGATGCGGACACCGTGCTGTCGTGCATTGGCCCTCGTCGCACCCTTCTGGATCTGGTGGCTCCCGAGAAGTTGCCCGTTGGCACAGCGGGACACATCCGCAAGGTACGGGTGCGTGGAACCCTTGCCCGGCTGACACTCAAGCTGACCGGACCCATCGAGTACGCCTGTCGGCCCGGGTTTGCACCCGAGCGCTCCCTGATTGCCGAACATCCCCTCGATCTCGAGCGTGCTTTCGACCACGTCAAGCACCGGCGCATGCCCACCGATCCGCCCCTCGACATTCGTCAGTCCGGCGGAGAGGCTTCCGTCCTGGTGCGCTGCGCCCCCTTCGAGTTGGAGGGCGGCTGGACGGACACCCGTCGCTCGGAGCTGACGGAGTCCGTGTTGGCTTCGCTTGAACGCTACGCACCCGACATTCGGTCTGTGGCCACGGTCACGGAGACGCTGACACCTGCGGATCTCGCGCAGCGCTACGTGCTCGAGGGCGGGCATGAGATGCACGGAGAGTTGGCCCTCGATCAGCTCGGCCCCATGCGCCCGGGCTTGGAGCTGTCCAGGTACTCGACCTCCATCGAAGGGCT
>JAPKBO010000175.1 GCA_028823395.1 Planctomycetota bacterium
GGAATCATCGGAACCATCGTCCTAAGCGGTGGCGTGAGTGCAGTCCTCTCCCACCTCCTTAGAGAGAACGCCTTCTCCCTACTGAACCTATTCGAGAACTTCGAACGCCTCGGTGAGTGGATGTTCGATCGCTGGGACTCTGACCGCGAGGTCACCATAGGCCAGACCCTCGCCGCGCTTGGCGGGTTCTGGGCCATCTGCCTCCTCACCCTAGCGGCCCGCGTGCGCAAGCTGGAGGTGGTGGCTTGAAGCCCATCATCAAGGCCACCGCATTGAGTCGCTGGTACGGCGAGGTGATCGGCCTCAATGATCTCAACGTGGAGATCCAGCCGGGCATCACTGGACTGTTGGGGCCCAACGGAGCTGGCAAATCCACACTCATGAAACTGCTGGTGGGCGAAATGCGACCCTCAAGCGGCTCGCTGGAAGTACTGGGGCACACGCCCTTTGCCAACCTGGAGCTCTACGGCCAGTTGGGGTTCTGCCCCCAGCAAGACGCCCTATACGACCATATGAGCGGGCTGCAATTCGTCACCCACTGCATGCGCTTGGCGGGCCACAATCACACGGACGCCAAGGCTGCTGCCAGCCGCGCCCTACAGCGGGTCAACCTCCAGAACGCAATGAACCGGCCCGTGAGCGGGTACTCCAAGGGCATGCGGCAACGCACCAAGCTAGCCCAGGCCTTCGCGCACACCCCCAAGCTGATCATTGCCGATGAGCCGCTGACGGGACTCGATCCCGTCGCTCGTCATCAGGTGTTGGAACTTTACCGAGAACTCGGCGAGTCGGGCACGAGCCTGGTTATCTCCAGCCACGTGCTTCACGAGGTGCAGAGCCTCACCCAGCGCATCGTTTTGATTCACCGGGGACGCCTACTCGCCCAAGGGTCCGTAGAAGATATCCGGCAGCTCCTCTCCAGCCACCCGCGAAAGGTCCACCTCAAGGCACGTGACCCTCGCGCCCTTGCGCGGGCCCTCCTCGAACTACCCCACGTGAATAGCACAACTCTGAAGGAGGATACCGGAGACCTGCATGTCGAGACTCGCGACATCCAGGCCTTCCACGCAGACCTGCCCGCCCTCGCCAGTCGTACCCGTTCTGGCATTGAGAGCCTCGAGAGCTCCGACGCCAGCCTGGACGCCGTCTTCGACTACCTGGTGGGCTGAACCATGCTGCACTTCATCCAATCCGCATGGCTCCTATCCCGCCTTCAGATGCGGTCCCTGCTCTTCTCCCGCCGGATCATCTTCTGTCTCCTGCTGGCCATTGCGCCCATAGTGATCGCCTGGTTCGCAGGCGCTCACCAGCACGCAACTGAAACCGTTCCCTTCATAGGGATGTTCCTGGTCTTACAGGTAATCGCGCCCCTGATCTCCCTGACCGTGGGCTCCTCAGTCGTTACGGAGGAATTAGAGAACCGCACAATCACCTACATCTTCACCCGCCCCACGGACCGTGCTGCGTTCTTCGTGGGTCGACTTCTGGCCAGCACGGTGGTGAGTTCGATCCTCATTGCCCTCTCGAGTCTCGGTGTAATTTGGGCAGCCACCTACCCACGGGAGGGGATGGCCAACCTCACGCGGGTGCGAAAACGCAGGGGAGCTAACGAGATGGTCGAAATTGTTAGGGACCTACCTGACGACCTAGCCGTTGGCCTACTCACCGCCGCCACGGTGGCCGCAGTCATGTACACCCTGATCAGTGCTGGGCTGGGAGTTTTCTTCAAGCGCGCCATGATCCTCTCCCTGGCCTACACTTTCGCCGTAGAGGGTTTCCTGGCCAATATCCCGGGTTCGACCCAGAAACTCTCTGTTCAGTTCTATCTGCGTAGCCTGTTTTCCGATTCACACGAGATGGAAGCCTCCATCCTGTCGAAGATTCCCATACTCTCGGAGGCCACGGCCTACACCAGCTCGGAGGCGCTTGCGCGCCTTGGGGTTGCCTACCTGATCTGCCTGCTCATCGGGGCATTCGGCATCCGCAAGCGGCAGTACCTCATGACCTCTTGAGGCAACGGGCTTGCCCCCAGGAGTGGACAGTCCGAATAGGGATCCCCTCCTAAGCGCCACGAGGGCATCAAGGGCGCTACGGAAAGAGGCTGGCAGGCTTGGCACGCTTCATGCACTAGGGATGGGCATACCCCACTGCTTACCCAAGGAGCGCCCCACCATGACAACCCTACGCCTATCCACTCTGACCTGCGCCGCCCTGCTGTGCATGTCTCCCATGGCCTCAGCTGGCCGCACGGATTCCAAGTTCTGCCGGGTAGAAACCCCCTGCAGCACGCCGTCGCTGCGCCTGGGCGGAAACATCGGTATCCGCCTCGGCAAGGCTCGCGTGAGCATCGGCTTCGGCCAGCGCCGCGCCATGAGCTGCTGCAGTACCCGGCAGGGCTACTACCGCACCATGTCCGAGAAGATCTGGGTCCAAGGCGCGCCCGTCCAGACGTGGGTCCCCGCCCGCTATGAGTGGCGCCAGGATGGCTGCGGCTCGGTGGTCCAGGTTCTAGTACAGCAGGGCTATTACCGCTCCAGCTACAGCACCGGCCGCTACGAGACCCGCATCAAACGCGTCTGGGTACCTGCCCGAACCGTCTGCGGCCGGGGTGTGCACGCGCACTAGCCCCCCGTCGGTTCTCCCCGTCGGTTCTCCCCCGAAGCGAGCTCGCCTGAACCGGCGGGCTCGCTGCTTTCAATCTCCCTGCAGGCGCTCAAGTAGCAGGGTCTGGTCTGGCCGTGGGTTGAGGATCCAATTGCTCAGATCCTGGGGCTTCAGGCCCTCACGGAGTACGCCTGGATTCTCAGTGCGGTAGCGGCGAAGGTCCTCTAGCCCTCCCGGAAACCAAGCACCGTCCATGAAGGTCGGTTTGTAACGACTGAAGAACTCCGGGGGGACGGCCTTGTCATGACCCGGCGAGGTCGCCTGGGGCAAGGGGTCACGCAGAGCCACCTCACGCGTGACCAGACCGTTACGGTCATAGACCCGCAGCCCGGAGTAGTAGCCCAGAGCACCTACAGCCCCATACACCACCGAATCTTCGGGCTCCGCCAGGTGCTTCAAGGCCTTCCCGATATCCGCGAACTCGATGGCTTGCTCGCGCATGCGATACCACTGGCCCCACTCACTGCGCTCCAGAGCCTGTGGCGTGTTGTGCCGGAACCCAAATGCCGTGCGCCAACGCTCCGGTAAGATGTCACCATCGAAGGCAGCAGGAAGTACCAACCCACAACAGAGTAGGGCATAAGCCACGGCGACAGCGCGCCGTCCCTGCGCCTCGAAGCCGCTCAGACCGGCGCACAATAGAAGCGCTACGAACGGCAGGGCAGGGATGAGGAACCGTCCAAAGGCCATGAAGTCCCCACCTGTCAGAACGACATGTAGGGCTGTCCCCAGCACGACACAAATCGCTGGGCCCAAGTGCCGCTCATTCCAACGGCGCGCCGCTCCCAAGGAGAGCAAGGCCAGCAAGACACCGGGGAAGACGACAAGGAAGTGCATGAGGTAGCTGAATCCCCGCTCCGCCGCCCGCATGGAAATGCCCACCTTGGCGCGTGCCGTATTCGGCAGCCAATCCCCGTAAAAACCGTAGCGCCAGGCCACATGCAGTCCCCAGACTCCGGCCAAAGCCGCAGTAGTCTGAAGTAAAATTTTACAGCGAGCCTTATCGCCACCCGCGCAGGCCAGTCCAAGAGCAGGCCCAAGGATCCAGGCCACCCACCAAGCTCCATCCGCGCGGAGCAGAACCACCAATACACCAACGGTGAAAACCTTGAGGCCCCAACGGCCATGGGGATCCGACCAAATAAGCGCAAAGAGCCAAAAGACCGCGGCGCAAAAGGCCATCGTTGCCATTCCGCCGGTACTCCAGACGGCCAGGGGCGGAAGACAGCCTAGGAACAAGGCGCCGCCCACAAGTGCTACGGGCCCCCTTGCAATGACATGTGAGGCATATCGGGCCCAACCCGCCAGCAGGAGGACCGCCGAAGTCAGCCCTAGGACCTGGGAGAAGATCTCAGGCGCCAGCCCCAACCGGATCCCCACGCCCATGAGGATAGCCCACAGGAATTCGCTGTAGCCCTCGACGGGGAGAGCATCCCCCGGGTGATAGACCAGCCCCCATCCCTCGGCCCAGTTGAGGGAATAGCGGAAGGTTATAAATGCGTCGTCGGTGACGAAGGCGAACCTCCACGCCAGCCACGCTAGCGGCAAAAGCGCGGCGAAGAACGTGAGGACGCGGACCTTGCGCGGGGCGGCGCTTGGGGACGTAGTCGTCGGGAGCACCTAGCTCGTCACTCCCGCAACTTCCAACGAGTAGATTTCGGGTAGGTGGCGCGCGAGGCAGCGCCAACTGCGGCCCTCATTGAGACTGCCCCAGATTTCGCCCTGGCTCGTGCCCACGTAGACCCCGAGAGGATCGTGCGCGTCCTGCGCTAGAGCCTGACGCTTGACGCTCCAGTAGGCATGCGAGCGAGGTAAGCCGCGGTCCTGGCGTGTCCATTTCCCCCCGCCATCCTGGGTCCGGTAGAGGCCCGGCTGCCCCTTAGGGGCCGTACGGGACCAGGCACGACTGCCGTCGAGAGGGAAAACCCAGGCGCTATCAGGATCCCGCGGGTGGGACAGAATGGCAAAGCCCACATCGTCGACCCCCTTGGGGAAGTTGGCCCCCAGCCAATGCCAATGGCCCTCTTCGCGATCCATGCGGTAGACCCCTGTGCGCCCCTGCTGCCAGAGCCGATCAGGATCCGTACCGGCCATCACGAGCAGATGCGGGTCCTGGCCAAACTCCTGCTCAACTCCTTCCAATTTCTCATCACGCTCCTCGAAAGAGCGCACGGTGCCCAAGTTGACGGGACTCCATGTGCGGCCCGCGTTGTGGGTCTCCAGAACCCCTCCAGCAGAGAGGGCGACGTAGATGTGCTCCGCGTCACGCGGGTCCACGCGAATGGAATGTAGGGTCGGCCCGTCAGGGGTATTGTCCTGGTCTCCTCCGGTCCAGCGGTCCAAGAGGGCGTGATTGTTGAGTCCAGCCACGGGCCGCCAGGTGCGCCCCGCATCGCGCGAACGGAACAACCCCTGGGGGGATGTCCCCGCGTACCAGACGCCCGGCTCCTGGGCATGGCCAGGACTGAGCCAGAAGATGTGATGTACCCGGCGTTGCTGTAGCCCTTCAGCAGCCTCACCGAAGACAGGAGGCTTGCGGCTCACCTTGAACGTGCGCCCTCCATCATCGGAGTAGCGCACTTGCGCTCCATGCTCGGGGTCAAGCGCTGTCATGATGACCCTCTTCGGTGCGCGCGGGTCGGCCACCACGTGGTGCACGATAGCCCCCAAACCCTCGGTGCACACGACATCGAAATCTTTGCGCTCCGCATCACTACCCACGACGAAGGCTCCTTTTCGCGTGCCCACCAGGAGCCGCACACGGCCCTTCTTGGGACGGGGAACGCGGAGCTTGTGCTTGGGCTGGGACAGGGAAGGCGTCATAGGGAGGGGCGCGGGAAGGGCCAACTCTTCGCCCACGATTCTACAGCCCCGAGGCCTAGGCTCCCAGCCTTTCCAGCCTCGCACAGGCCTCGTCCAATTCAGCGTCCTCCTTGGCAAAGCAGAACCTGAGCCAGTCTTCCCCCTGAGGTCCCGAATAGAAGGCCGCACCGGGAACCGAGGCCACCCCACAGCGCTCCAGCAGGGAGAATGCCGCCTCCCTGGAACTGCTGCACCCCAGAGATCCTGAACGCGCCAGCATGTAGTAGGCGCCCTCCGGACGAATAGGATCCAAACCCGCCCCAGTGAGCGCAGCGAACAGCCGCTCACGCTTGGAAGCGTAGTCGGTACGCATCTCACTGAAGAACTCAGGCGGACTGGCAAACCCAGCGGTCACGCCGTACTGCAGAGGAGTTGGAGCGCATATGTAGAACACGTCGTGCACAAGAGCGATAGCCTCGGCCATGGCCGGGGGCGCCACGGCGTACCCCAACCGCCAGCCCGTGATACTAAAGGTCTTCGAGAGGCCCATGATCGTCACCGTGCGGGGCCCCAGGTCCGCCAAAGCCGCGGGCGACAAATGTTCCCGCCCCTCGTAACGAATGTACTCGTAGATTTCATCGGTGATCACAAGCAGGTCGCGTTCCCGGGCGACCTCTGCCACGCACTCGATTTCCTCCCGCCGCAACATGTGGCCGCTCGGGTTCCCAGGAGTGCAGAGCAGGATCGCACGTGTATTGGGACGTAGGCTGGCCCGCAGAGAGTCAGCGTCCAGCATGTACTCCGGCTCGGCCAAGACAAGAGAGTGCACCTCAACCCCAGCCACCCGCGCGGCATTCACGTGATAGCCGTAATGCGGCTGAGGGATCACAATGCCATCCCCAGGATCGAGGAGCGCGTGCAAGGTGCACGTGAACGCTGCCGCTGAACCGGTGGTGACCACAATTTCAGAGCGAGGGTCGGCACAGATCCCGTTGTCGCGCTCGAGCTTGGCGGAGATAGCCTTGCGCAGCCGCAAGATTCCTTCGCAGGGAGAGTAGATGCTCTTGCGATCGAGGATGGCCTGGATGGCAGCATCCCTAACCAAGGGTGGCGTGGGCATATCGCAGATGCCCTGACCGAGGTTGATCCCTCCGACCTCCATGCAGCGGCGGGTCATGGCGCGGATATCGGATTGGGCCAGCTCGTGCAGGCGATTGGAAATGGACGGGCTCATAGTGCGAGCATGGCTTCGGAGGAGCGTGATTTCAAAGACCCGAAGGCATCCCTGCTCCCCATTCGCTAGAACGGAGCTATGCAAGAGGATCCTATGCCGCCCATTCTTCCGGGCCGGAGTCGCCCTTCGTGGCTGGCATTCTGCCTGCTGCTGCCAACCGGGGCCCTCTCCGGCTGCGGAACCCCAACACGCTCCCCCGCTCTGACCGACGAGCCGACGCAGGAACTCTTCGCAGACCTGACGCCACCTCCTTCACAGACTCGATTCACTTTCGATGGGCGCG
>JAPKBO010000176.1 GCA_028823395.1 Planctomycetota bacterium
TCGCCTTCACCGGACGAGCCCGAATCGTCGGGGACCTCCTCGATGTCCTCATCGGACTCCTCCCCGAGATCTACTCGCTCCTCAGGAGAGAGGGAGCCTTCCGGACGCGGCCTAATGTGCGCGAAGAAGAGTTCGGCCTCCTTGTCGTAGACCACCTCGCCCGATACCACCGCCCATTGGACGAAAGTCTGGTAGTGCAAAATATCACCGTCGGTGACGATCATATCGGCGTCCTTACCGACCTCGATCGACCCGACGCGACTCTCGACACCCAGAAGCCGTGCAGGCTCAATGGTGATTCCATCGAGCGCCGCCTTCTCGGAGAGGCCGCCACGCACCGCGAAGCCGGCCTCTATGGTCAAGTGCATCAGATCGCGTCCCACGATTCCGCCTAGACTGATACCCGCCGAGCTGGGAATGATCGTCACCGACACGCCCGCACGGTGCAAGATAGCCGCGTTCTCGATGGAGGAACCACCGGTGCCAACGAGCTGCTCCGATTTTGTGCTGCGATCCCTTGCCGTGATAATGGCAGAGGCTCCGGCCCGTCCGAGCTCGTCAGCAACGATCCATCCCTCCTGGCAACCGTCGATGATTGGCCGGAAGCCGAACCTCTGCGCGAGGCGTGCGATCTCAAGTAAGTCCGTTCGCTTGCTGGCGGAAAACACTGGCCTAGCCTCGCCTCTTAGGTAGCGCAGGATGGAGCTATCCACACCCTTGTCCGTGGGCTCTTTGAGGTCCTTGTCCTTCTTCTTGTCGATTTCCCACTGGGCGTAGCCTTCAAGATATCGAGCTGCCATCTCAAATTTCTCGCGCAGCGTGCGCTTCCCAGCCGGGTTGGACTTGCTGTAGGAGAGGCCAGGCAGAACACCAGTCGCGAGCACCAGGCCGTCGATGTGGCCCGCACGCAGTTTGGCCACTTCAGACGAGCTACGGGCAGTGGTCACCCCGGCCGACAGGGCCAAGATCATGTTCTTACTGAATGGATCAACGCTATTGGCGAGATCCGAAGAGCCACCGAACAGGCCCCTCGATTCAATGGCCACAAGCCCGGGATAGACGCGATAGCCGGCTACGTCCAGGATCTCGGCCGCCTCAGGTATGTACAGGTCATAACCAATTTCGTCGATCTTCCCGTTCTTGGAGAGCACGGTGGCACCGCGCAAGACCGCACCGGTGCCGGTATAGACATCCCCACCTTGGAGGACGAACCACTCGTCGGCGGGCTCATCGTCCTCCTGCGCGAGAACCGGTATGCCCAATCCCAGAGCAAGGGGGAGGAACAGCGCTGCGACACGGAAGCCGCCTGTCTTTTTTGTTTGTATGTGCATTACAGGTTCACCTCACCACTAACGAGTTCGCCTTCAAGGATCACGGCGTCCACCTGAGTCCCAGGCTCGAGTGGATCTCCACTCAAGATCACGATGTTGGCGTCCTTACCCGCCTCTAGACTGCCCACTCTGTCGTCCACACCCAACAAGGCGGCGGGCTCCAGGGTGATGGCGCGCATGGCCACCGAGCGCTCCAAGCCTGAGGCAACGATCTCACCCACGTGTCGGCGCCAGGCCTCATACCCGGAAACTGAGTCATTGCGGGGAACCAAGACCAGCGGTATCCCCGCCCGAGCAAACTCCGCAGGGAGGTTTCGTTGGCGCATGGTGCCCGGATGCAGTGAGATTTCAGGCTCAAGCACGACGCGCCGGCCACTCGCGGCCAGCTTGTCGAGCACATGGTAGATATTCAGGTCACGGGTCATGACCACACGCAGGTCCCAGGAAAACTTCTCCTCGCCTATGGCGTCGATGAGGTGCAAGTAATCGCCGGCGGTGCGCACAGAAATGAGCGCCTTCAAGGAACCATCTCGGAGCTGCATGAATGAGACCGCCTTCGGGTCATCCTTCAGAGGCTCGTAAGGGCCGGGATCGAGTTTCTTCTTCTTCTCCTCGTCGTCTTCCTTGTCGAATTTTTCCTTGGCCTTGTCCCACTTCTCCTTGTTCTTGGCTTCTTTCTCAAGCCAAGCATCAGCGTTTTTGAAACCGCCCGACAGGGACGACTTGGCCGACTTACTGGAGGACATGATCACCTTCAGGTACGCGTCATCCTTGAGGGTCATCGCACTAGCGCTCGCGCCCTTGGGCCTGACCACTACCGAGCGGCCGGGGATGCCGTTGCCCGAGGGGTAATGCCCCAGGGTCGTAACCCCCGCTTCCCGCGCCTTGGCGTACTCGCCGGCTGCCGGGTACAGCTCATCTGACGCATGCATCCAGGGTTGCACACCATTCGGTCCCGAACCCGTAACCCCCACACGCGTGTAGGCATTGACGAGACCGGGCATGACAACCTGATGCGGCTCCAGCTCGTAGACAGGAATCCCGCGCTCCACCACGAGGTCCTCGCCGACGATGATGATCTTGCCGCCCTCTACGAGTAGCACTGCATGTTCAATCACCTCACCGGTGCCCGTCTCCAGAACGGAGGCTTTCAGGGCGTACAGGTCGGGTAGGTCGGGGGTCGCTTGGGGGACAAGGCTGGGTGTCCAGGCGAGGAGCAGGGGGATGAGCATCGTGATTAGAGGAAGTGAGTTTCTTGTCGAGGAGTATCTGTTTGATCTACCAGCGGCGACGGTCCTGTGCCGTGTCGTAGACGCTTTCGCCTTCAAGGTAGACCTGTTCTACGGAGGTGCGTGGGTCGGCGGGGTCGCCGGTTAGGATCACCAAATCGGCGTCCTTGCCGCGCTCCAAGCTTCCGATCCGGTGGCCTATACCAGCCACGGTTGCGGGGACAATGGTAAGGCCCCGCACTGCCTGCATGGACGAGTTGTCCATGCCGTAACGTACACCCATGGCGGCCTGCAAGGGCAGTTCTTCAAGAGGCACCACCGGCGCGTCCGTATTGAAGCCGATCATCGTGTGCCCTTGTTGCTGGAATCCCCAAGCGCTGCCCTGTACCTGACCGTCGGTGCGAAAACGGGGCGGGCTTGGCCACATGACCTCGCGCGGCCCCAGAATCGCAGCCACGTTGTTCTCCAGAGCGATCTCGGTGTTGAGATAGCTATCAAAGGAACCGTGATCGATATAGACGTCCAGCTTGTAGTCCCGCGCCAGCATCAGGATGCTCATCATCACTAATTGGAAGTACTGGGTGTGGGTCGAAACCTGGGTCCGGTGCGCGGCCAAGTCGCGGAATATGTCTAGCCGCAGATCGCGCTCGGGCTTTTCGCCCGTTCCAGCCTCGAACGCATCCCAGGCGTGGGCGTAGGCCAGACCTTGCTCGATGACCTTGCGCAGGTGGTAGTTCATCAGCAAGCGGCCCATGCCGTAGCCCCAGCGGGTGGGATTGTCCCCCTGGGCTATCTTCAGCGAACCAGGGTCGCGCACTAGGGCACGCTCGTACGCGGGGAAACCGGTCTTCATCAAGATGCCCTGCCCCCCCATGTTCGAACCTGAACCGGGGATATAGAGGACCGTGGTCACACCAGCAGCGAGGGCCACCTTGAGGCGCGAATTAGCCGGCTGGGCGGTCGGCGCCACGCGCAAACCGGAATTGATCTGATACACCGTGTCGTTGATGCCGGAGCCGCTGACATGTGTGTGCAAATCCACCAAACCCGGCATGATCCAACCCGGGCCTAAATCGCGAACCGCGTAGCCCTCGGGAATCTCTAGCTCGGACCGGGGCCCGACGTTCTCGATCTTTCCTTCCGCCACCAAGACAACCGCTTGGTCGACGACCTGGCGCCCATCTAACTCTGCCACCAATACCTTGGCGGCCAACAGGGCAAGACCTCCCCCGCCCGGTGTACCGGGTTCCTGTGCGCCAACCACCAACGCCAGCAAGAATGTGGTGGCGAGGGCTACCACCGGCGTCGTTCCTTGGATGTGTCGTAAACCGTCTGCCCGTGCTGGATGACCCACATCACTGAACTGCGGGGGTCGATGGGATCGCCTGTGGTCACGATTAGGTCCGCGTATTTGCCGACCTCGATGCTGCCCTGGTCTGCCTCCAACCCCACGGTCATGGCCGGCACGATGGTCAGCCCGCGGATGGCATCCATGTTGGAGTTGTCGAACCCGTAGTGCACACCCATGGCCGCCTGCAGAGGTAGCTCCTCTTGAGGAATGACCGGCGCGTCCGTGTTGAAACCAATCGTTGTATGCCCACGCTCCTGGTAGCTCGCAGCGACGCCCAAAATCGCGCCATCGGTGTCCACAAAGCCCGCAATGGGAGCTTGAATGGCACGCGGGCCGAGGATGGCATTGACCCCCGCCGCCTGGGCCTGAGGAGCTGCACGAAAACCATCAAAGGTGCCGTGATCGATGAACACGGGTAGGCCAAATTCCTGAGCCACCATGGTCACCGTCATCAGGACCACTTGGTAGATCTGTGTGTGTGTCGAGATTTGCGCCTCGCCCTTGGTCAAGCTGCGGAAAATGTCGAACTGCAGGTCGCGTTCGGGTATTTCGCCAGTGCCGGCTTCGTAGGCCTCCCAACGCTTGGCATACGCCACACCACGGCGGAAGGTGCTACGCGTGTTGTAGTTCATGAAGGAGCGCCGCGGGTTCCAGGGTTGGCTGCGCTCGGGGTTGCCCGCCTGAGCCAATTTCAGGGATCCTGGATTGCGAATCAGATTGGCCTCGAAGCCACTGAAGCCGGTGCGCTGCAAAACCCCCTGCCCGCCCATGTTCGAACCTGAACCGGGGATGGTCAGAACGGAGGTCACGCCGGCGGCCAAGGCCACCCGCATGCTCGCATTGTCGGGGATGGCCCCCGCCCATGCTCGCAGTCCCGGGTTGGTCAGGTAGACCGTGTCGTTCAAGCTGCGCAAATCTGAAGCTGTATGGTTGTGGAGATCCAGGAATCCGGGGCTGACCCAGTTATCCCCCACGTCCAGTATCTCGTAGCCCTCGGGAATCTCCACCTCACTGCGTGGCCCCACGGCCTCAATGCGAGCGCCGGAGATCAAGATCACGCCGTTGTCGAGGACAGACGGCCCCGGACGCGCAGCAATCAGAATCTTGCGGGCAAAAACGGCCCGACCTTTCTTTACGTCAATGGCGGAGGACAGGCTCCCGAGCCCCAAGAGGCAAAGGGCCAAGCAGATCAGATTACGTGTGCTGGACAATGTCATGGTTCTAGAAGCGCCGCTCCTGGGTCGCCGTGTTGTAGACCAGGCGCCCAGCTTGATAGACGCGCTCTACAGAGCAGCGCGGATCAGTTGGATCGCCCGTGGAAATTACGAGATCGGCTTCGAGACCCGGATGTACCCGCCCGAGGCGATCGTCCAAGCCCGCCGCCTCAGCGGGAACCGACGTCACACCGCGGATGCCATAGGGCTGGGTATTGTCGAATCCATAACGCACCCCCATGGACGCTTGAAGACCGAGCTCCTCCTGAGCAATGCCGCGCCCCAGCGGCCCCACGCAGTCGGTATTGAACCCGACCCGCTGGTGCCCGAGGTTCTGATACTGAGCAGCTACACCAAAGACGGCTCCATCTTGATCGTAGGACGCGAACCCTGGGGAGTTCATGCCCATGGTAATGCCGCGCGGCCCGAGAATGGCGTGTACGCCAAGCTCTTGAGCCTTGGCGGCAGCCCGCCACCCATCAAATGTGCCGTGGTCGATGTAGACCGGCAACTTGAAGTTCTCGGCCACCATGGTCAGGGTCATCAGGACGACCTGATAGATCTGGGTGTGGGTCGAAACCTGGGCTTCGCCCTTGTACAAGCTGCGGAAAATGTCGAACTGCAGATCGCGCTCGGGTTTCTCCCCCGTGCCCCCCTCAAAGGCTGCCCAACGCATGGCGTACGCCACCCCACGCCGGAAAGTATTCCGCGTGTTGTAGTTCATGAACGAACGACGCGGGTTCCAAGGGGCCCGCCGCTCGGGGTTACCTGCTTGGGCCAACTTAAGAGAGCCAGGATCCCGAATCAGAGCGTCTTCGTATTTGGCCGGGTCCGTTCGCAACAAGACACCCTGACCGCCCATGTTGGTTGCCGAACCTGGAATGTGGAGCACGCTGGTAACGCCACCCGCCACCGCGTTGAGCAGGTTGGTGTTGCCTGGAATGACGCCCACAGAAGCACGCATGCCTGGGTTCGTGAGGAAAGCCGACTCGGAGAGGTCCTGCATGCCCATGGCCACGTGGCAGTGCAGATCGATCATTCCGGGCGTGATCCACAGGTCTCCCAGATCTTCAACGCGATAGCCGTCGGGGATGCCAATTTCGGCGCGCGGGCCCACGGCTTCGATCAGGCCGCCACGAATAACCACGGCCCCGTTGTTGATGACGCCGTCACCCTCGAAGGACCCGGTGACCACTTTGCGCGCCAACAAGACGATGCCCTGATCCTCGGTGCCTTCCAGGGCAGACGCTGAGGAAATGGTGAGGACTGCGAAGATGCTCGCAGCGGCCAAGATGCGGGCGGAATTCACCATCGACGTTTCTCCTGTTTGATGTCGTACACCCGTTGCCCCTCGATCAGGACAAGGGAAACCGTGGTGCGCGGATCGGCCGGGTCGCCACTGGTAATGATCAGGTCGGCGTCCTTGCCAACTTCAATGCTCCCCACGCGATCGGCTATTCCAGCCGCAACGGCCGGGACAATGGTCAAGCCCCGCACGTGCTGAGCGCGGGATGTGTCGAAGCCGTAGCGCACGGCCATGGCAGCCTGCAGCGGGAGTTCCTGCTGCGGCACGACTGGGGAATCCGTGTTGAAACCAATCATTTGATGCCCTGCTTTCTGATACTCCGCCGCTATACCCAGGACTGCGCCGTCAGTGTCGTTTTCCACCATCATGTTCTCCCGGTATTCAACCCAGGTGTGAGGAACGATACCGCGCGGCCCAAGAATCGCAGGCACGCCCTTTTCCTGTGCTCGACCAGCAGCTTTGTAACCGTCAAAAGAGCCATGGTCGATATAGACGTCGATCCCAAACTCCTCACGGATCATGGTGATCGTCATCAG
>JAPKBO010000177.1 GCA_028823395.1 Planctomycetota bacterium
CCAGTCTATGCAATCCAAGACACTCGTGGATCACGCCTGATAGACCTTCTTACCTGGGCCACACGGGAGGCCCCCCAACGGCCCTACTGCTTGGGAGTGGGTTTCACCCAACCACGCGAAGCTTCCTCCAGATACTCCCGCAAGTCGGCAACGGCGACCTTCTCCTGCTCCATAGAATCCCGGTGACGCACGGTGACCACATCATCGCTCAGGGTGTCCCCATCAACAGTGATGCAATAGGGCGTTCCCACCTCATCCTGCCGGCGGTAGCGGCGGCCGATAGCTCCCTTCTCGTCATAGAAGGTGGCGATGCGCGCCCGGCGTAAGCCGGCCTCGATCTCCTTGGCCTTCTCGGGCAGGCCGTCCTTCTTGACTAAGGGGAAAACGCCCACGGTAATGGGCGCGATCTCGGGGTGGAAGTGCAGCACCACCCGCGTGTCCTTCTCCAGTTGCTCCTCTTCGTAAGCGTCAATCAGGAAGGTCAACGCCATGCGATTGATCCCGCCGGCAGGCTCGATCACGAAAGGCGTATAGCGTTCCTTGGTCTGCGGGTCGAAGTACAAGAGGTCCGTTCCCGAGGCCTCGGAGTGGCGAGTGAGGTCAAAGTCGGCGCGGTTGGCGATCCCCTCAAGCTCCCCCCAGCCGAATGGGTATTGGTACTCAATGTCAGAAGTGGCCTTGGCGTAGTGCGCGAGTTCACTGGAGCCGTGATCGCGAATACGCAACTTGCTCTCATCGATCCCCAGATCGACGTACCAGCGGTAGCGCGCCTCACGCCAATACTCAAACCACTGCTGGTCCTCGCCCGGCGGGACGAAGAATTCCATCTCCGCCTGCTCAAACTCGCGCGTGCGGAAAACGAAGTTCCCGGGCGTGATTTCATTACGGAACGACTTACCGATCTGAGCAATTCCAAAGGGCGGCTTCTGACGCGCAGATTCGAGGACGTTCTTGAAGTTCAGGAAAATCCCCTGGGCCGTTTCCGGCCTCAGGTAGGCCACTGAACCGCTCTCTTCAACGGGCCCCAGAGTGGTCTTGAACATCAGGTTGAATTCGCGTGCCTCGGTCAGCTCTCCCGCGCACTCACCTGGCCGCTTGCTGGGCTTCTCGAGACACTTGGCGTCCTCCAGTTTGTCAGCACGGAAACGCCCCTTGCACAGTTTGCAGTCCACCATCGGATCGCTAAAGCCGCCCACGTGCCCGGAGGTCTCCCACACCTTGGGGTGCTGAATAATGGCCGAGTCCAGCCCCACGACGTCGGATCGCTCTACCACGATCTGGTTCCACCAGGCGTCCTTGACCCTTCTCAGGAGCTCAACACCCAGGGGGCCATAGTCGTAGGTGTTACCCACGCCTCCGTAGACCTCGGAGGCCTGGAAGACGAACCCTCTGCGCTTGCAGAGGGAGACGATTACGTCCATTTGGGAAGCGGGTTTCTTGGCCATGATCTGATTCCAGGAGGCAGGGGAGATTGGGATCGGGAGTCTACCACCGCGCCGGGGCACCTCCCAACGCCGCGGGGCCCTATAATCACGACCGTGAATCCGCCCCCACTTGCTGCCCAGCCCCACCTCGAGTGGAAGGCCCCACTCGCATCGGCCGCCCACCGTGACCCCCAGCGCTCCCGTCTCTTGGAGCTTGAGGCCCAAGTGGCCGAGGGCGAGCGAATCACGCCCGCTGAGGCCTTGTACCTTCACGACCACGCCGACCTCCTCACGCTGGGCCGCATGGCCGATGGCGTCCGCTCGAGACGGCACCCCGATCCGACCGTCACCTACATCGTCGATCGGAACATCAACCCGACGAACGTCTGCATCACCGATTGCGGGTTCTGCGCGTTCTATCGCAGCCCGGCGGACCCAGAGTCCTACGTGCTTTCGCGCGAGGAGATCTTCAGCAAGGTCGAGGAGACGGTGAACTTGGGAGGTCAGCAGCTGCTCATGCAGGGCGGGCACCACCCCTTCGTGCTCTCGGACTGGTGGGTCGAACTCATCCAAGACATCAACGCGAAGTTCGACATCAATTGCCATGCACTCTCGGCCCCGGAGATCGATCACTTTGCAATAGTCGAGAAGCGCCCCGTCGAAGAGGTCATCGCCGACCTCGTCGAGGCCGGACTCGGTTCCGTTCCAGGCGCAGGAGCAGAGATTCTCGTGGAGCGGGTACGCGCCATCATCGCACCGAAGAAGACATCCACCGATCGGTGGCTCGACATACACCGCAAAATTCATGAGGCGGGTCTGAGATCCTCTGCGACCATGATGTTCGGTAACGTCGAGACCGCTGCAGAACGGGTGGAGCACCTTGAGAGGTTGCGCGATCTTCAGGATGAGACTGGAGGTTTCACGGCCTTCGCCGCCTGGAACACCCAGCCCAAGGGCGTTCCAGAGGAACACAAGTACCCCGTGGCAACGACCCCCGCCCTGTACCTTCGCATGCAGGCCCTCGCGCGCATCTTCTTGGACAACTTCGAGAACATCCAAACCAGCTACGTAACCCAAGGGATGAGTTTGGCCCAGGTCAGTCTGCGCTACGGAGCCAATGACTTCGGGGGCACCATGATTGAGGAGAACGTGGTCTCTGCCGCGGGCTGTTTCAATCTCTCATCCATCCAACGGGTGGAGCATCTAATCGAGAACGCAGGATTCCAGCCCAGGCAGCGCAACTCCTGGTACGGAATCGTGGATGCGCGGCACGGAAAGCCCGCGTTCCCAGCCAATCGCGAAGAAGCGGCCACCCATTCAGCGGCCCCCACCGCAGGTCAGAGAGCATTTCAAGCCTTGGCTGATACTCATGAGTAGCCCCACAACCCAAGTCCAAGACTCCCTGCTGAATGAGGCCCTCGCCGCGGGTATCGGCGCCCAAGCTGAGAAGGTCCTAGCTGGCCAACGCCTCAGTCGGGAAGACGGCCTGGCACTCTACGCCTGCAAGAACATCCACCTGGTCGGCGGACTCGCAAACTTCGTCCGGGAGCGAATGCATGGCGACCACGCGTTCTTCAACGTCAACCAGCACATCAACTACACGAACATCTGTAACAAGCTGTGCCGGTTCTGCGCCTTCCAACGCCTGCCCGGCCAGGAGGGTGCGTACGTCATGAGCCCCGAGGAAGTGGGCGACAAGATTCGCGAGCAACTGCACGAACCGGTGACCGAGGTGCACATGGTAGCCGGCGTGTATCCCAAACTGTCGTACCAGTACTACCTGGACATCCTCCGTGCGGTGAAGGATGCGCGACCCGACATCCATATCAAGGCCTTCACCATGATCGAGCTTATGCAGATCGCGGTGCGAGCCAAGAAGCCCCTGAAGGAAGTGCTACCTGAGCTCATCGAGGCTGGCCTCGGGTCCTGCCCCGGTGGCGGCGCGGAGGTCTTCGCGGACCGCGTGCACCTGGAGGGCTACCATCTGAAGAACACGGGGGATGAGTGGATCGAGACGGCGCGCACGGTCCACGAGGCGGGTCTGAACAGCAACGCCACGATGCTGCATGGGCACATCGAGACCGTGGAGGAGCGCGTCGACCACCTGGACCGTCTGCGCCTGCTGCAAGATGAGACCGGTGGACTGCAGTGCTACATCCCTCTGTCTTTCCACCCGGACAACACCGAGTGGTCCCACCTTCCCGGCCCCACGGGATTGGAGGAGCTGCGGGAGATCGCACTCGGCCGCCTGATGCTGGACAACATCCCCCACATCAAGGCCTACTGGATCATGCTCGGCATCCCCATGGCTCAATTGGCCCTGTCCTACGGAGCCAACGACGTGGACGGGACAGTCGTTGAAGAGCGCATCTACCACGAAGCGGGTGCGACGACGCCCCAGGCTGTTGAACGTGCCGAACTGATGCGCTGGATCCGAGATGCAGGTCGCATCCCTGTGGAGCGCGACACCATCTACAACGTCCTCTGGTCCGAGGCCTCCGAGGTCTCCGGGGCCCAGGCCGATTACGCTACGGGCGCCGAAGCCGCGCCCACCGCCTAGAGAGGACCGAGCTTCTTCGCGAAGGAATCGGGATCGGCATCGAAGGCCTTCTTGCAGTCGCCGCAACAGAAAGCCACCGACCGGCCCTTGTACTCGCTCGTCACAGCGGCATTCACGGCCTTGCCCGACACCGGACACAGGGCGTTCAGTTCAGGAGCCTCCTTCTTGAGCCCCAGCTTCTCCAGGAACTTATCGGGCGCCGCATCGAACGTGGCCTTGCACTTGTCGCAACAAAAGCCAACGAGGCTCCCGCTGGCCTCAGAAGTAAAGCCGGCTGCCACGGGCTGGCCCGACACGGGGCAGACATCGTTCACAGGGCCCGCATCTTTGAGGCCTAGCTTGACCAGATGAGGGCCAGGGTCGGCCTCGAAGGCCGCCTTGCACTTCGCACAGCAAAGGCCCACCTTCTTGTCCCCCACAAGGACGACGAAAGCCGCGCTCACGGCCTTACCGGTAATGGGGCATTCAGTGTTGATGGCGGCCCCGCTAGCGATCTCCGTCACGACAAGGTCCGCCCCGGTGTTGACCTCGGCGGCCGGATGACTCGCCTGGAATACCTTAGCGGCCTCCGGTGTCACGTCCGTTCCCCACAGGTAGAGACGCTCCAGGGACGGAAGCGACGCCAGATGCTTGAGTCCGGCATCACTCACGCGCGTGCCATACAGATTCAGCGAGCGCAGCTCTCCCAGCTTAGCGAGGCTCGCCAGGCCGGCATCGGTGATCGCGGTTCCTGAGAGGTTCAGACGCCGCAGGGCCCCGAAGCTCTCCAGTTTAGCCACACCGGCATCCGTGAGCTGGGTCCCCGCGAGATTGGCCCACACCAACACGGGCTCAAGACCAGCGAGTAGCGCGACCTGCCCATCCGTACCCTCACCGCGAGAGAGACTAAGGTTGACCTCGAGAGCGTCGTGGTTCTCAGCGATCAGATGCACACGCACCCCAGCGGCATTCAGGACGCCAAGCGCCCGGTCCCGCGCGACGACCTGCTGTTCACTCAACGCCGGCAGAGCCAATGGGTCGGCCTCCGGCTCCGGAACGGACGGCTGCTCCCAAGCGGCTCCTTCTTCGATCCAGGTGCGCAAGGTCGCGATGTCCGCATCACTCAACTTGTCCGCTTTCTTGGGCATGAGATCCGGATCGTCCGCGTCGAGCGAGATCAACTCGATCACGGTGCTCTGGTCCGGCTTACCGGGAACGACGGGAATGAAGTCCTCATCTCCCTCGAAAAGCCCCTCGCGCATGTCGAATCGAATGCCGCCCTTCTGCTTCTTCGGGCCGTGGCACTCGATGCAGTTGGATTCAAGAATCGGGTAGACGTCCTTAAGGAAGTCCACGTCGACGGGCACGGGGGAGGCGAGGGTCAGGCTGATCAGGGTCGTGAGCATTTTGAATCGTAGAGTGTGACGGTGGGTTCCAATTGTAGGGTGCACTCCCAACCTGGGGCACCTCAAAATTGTCGCCCAGCCGTGTCAGAGCATGAGGGCAGCGCGACATGGCACTAGCTTGAAGGACGCGGTAAGGTGGATACGCACGATGGCTACCCCAATGCGCTGCTTCTCCGTCTCCCTCTCGTTAGCTGCCCTGGCAGCCTGTTCCCCGGCAAGCCAACCGGAAAACGGGAAGCGCCCCAACGTCCTCCTGATCGTGGTGGACACCCTGCGAGCGGACCGCGTCTCGGCCTATGGCTACGAGCGGGAAACGACGCCCGTACTGGATGCGCTGGCCGCGCAGGGAGTCCTCGCTAGTGACGTGACCGCCCAAGCGTCCTGGACCATGCCCTCCATGGTGTCCATGTTCCAGGGCCGCTACGTCACCTCCTATCGTGACGTCTTCTTCGAGGACACGCCCACCCTGGCCGAAGCCTTCCAAGGGGCGGGCTATCACACCCTCGGAATCGTAGGTAACGGCCTACTGTCCAAGAAGGCCGGGTTTGATCGGGGCTTCGATCACTACGAGGCCCGTAGTAAGAAGATCGGCCAGGAAGGCCGCACCCTCCCGGCTCGTGAGGCGGCGGAGTTGATCGGCGATGCCACCGCACCCCTCAGCCAGGCGACCCAATTGGACGACGAAGGTGAGCAGATCCCCTTCTTCGCCTACATCCACCTGATGGATCCCCACGGTCCCTACAAGGCGCATCCCGAGTGGGAGGAGCAACTGCCCGTTGAGGCGGGAGCTGATCACTGGAACCAGCAAACCCAACGACAGACCTACGAGGCCACCCATCCGAACGCAGTGGCTCAGCCTGGTACCTGGCGCGAAATGGCAGAAGACCGGGCGCGCTACGACCAGGAGGTCTACACCTGTGACGCGTACATCGGCATCGTGCTCAAATTCCTCGAACAGCGCGGCGCTTTGGAGAACACCATCGTGGCCGTGGTCTCCGACCACGGCGAAGGTCTGTGGGATCACGTCTCACCGCCCGAAGGCCTGAACGCCAAGGCAACGCCGAGGGAGTACTTCTTCCGTCCGCACGGGAAAGTCCTATACGAAGAGGTCATTGCCACCCCCATGATCCTCAAGGGCCCCGGTATCCCGGCCGGACACCGCATCGAATCCCCCGCGGAGAACGTGGATCTGTTTCCAACCTTGCTGGAACTCTGCGATCTCGCAAAACCCGATGGGCTCCACGGTCAGAGCCTAGTACCGGCCATGCATGGTGAGGAGACGGGACGCGAACACAGCTTCAGTTCTGTCGACATGTTTTGCAGCAGCGTGCGCACGGCCTCGGAGGGTTGGAAGCTCATCGTCCCCACCGAGCACTTCCCCAAGCGCAAGGTCGAGCTGTTCGACATTCGTACCGACCCCAGTGAATTGAAGAACCTGGCCGAGGCGCAGCCCGAGGTGGTCGCTCGTCTGCGCGCGACACTCGACGAATGGACCGCAGCCCACCCAACCCAGACCAACCTGGGCCAGAAGAAGGACCAGCAGACCTTGGATGATCTGAAGGCCTTGGGTTACGCGGAAGGTGAAGAGGAGCAGT
>JAPKBO010000019.1 GCA_028823395.1 Planctomycetota bacterium
ACTTTCATTTCGAGCGTGTAGTGGTAGCTCGCCGTTCCGCGTCCCTCGACCTCGATCGGAACCGGCTCCACAGCCGGTGCATCGAAAGCCACCGTCTCAAGCTCCCAGCGGAGTGTTCCACGCAGCTCGTCATCGGAGGTGTTCACTACTTGCGCCGTGAAGGTGACGGTCTGTCCCAGCTCGCACATTCCCTCAGGAGCATCCGCTGTCAGAGAGAGTCGCGGCCGAACCGTCACGTCAAGAGCGCTCGACCTCATGCCGGGCGCGAGGCTCATGAGCAAGGCAGCGGGTATTCCCAGGCAGCAGGCCACGATGGGTGTCCGTCTTCGTGTTGCATTCATCATGGAGTTACTTGTCACCCGTGTGTCTTGCCCGATAGCGTTCTTGCCACTCGGTAAAGGCCGACGATTGGACGAACTCGGTCAGGCTCGTGTCCTTCAGCATCTCCTCGGGGGTGAACTCGAACTCGAAGTAGGCTCCGAAGTCATCCAGGTGCTGCGCGAGGGCGGGCCAGTCTTTCAGGTCTTTCAGGGCATTCAGGAGGCACCACCAGCTCTCCTGGAAATCGGGCTCCAAGGCCATGGCTTGGGCGAAGAAGGGCCGGGCGAGTGCTGGTTGTTCGGCAAAAATCGAGTGCATACCCCGTAGGAAGGTGGGGTAGGCGAAATCGTTGGTCAGGGCCACAAGTGCATCGAGCGATTCGGCCAATTCGGAAGGCTCCGGGTCCCAGCCGTGGGTGTCGCACACGGCCCAGACAACCGCTCCTCGGGCCTCGGGGAAGGCGGCTTCAAAACGTCCCCGGGCGACGGCCCACTCCGTGCGGCGCTGGCCCCAGGTGTAGAGCATGGCCATGCGAAGATAGTCGCGCTCCATGGACAGGTCCTCGGACAATCCCTCAAGCAGGCTCATTCCACGGACCAGATCGGGCTCGTCGTAATGCACGTGCAGGCCACCCAACGGGGCCAGGCAACGGGGCGAGCGACCCGCGCGCAGATCCGCGAGGGAATCAGGGTGTCTGCTTAGGAGAGCGTGGTGCCGAGCCAAGGTGGCACTGGCCCACTCGTCGCGAGAGAGGGCGTGCATGTCTATCACGCGGATGGCCTGGGTGCCGTCTCGGTCCAGAAGCAGTCGGTGGTAGTCGAAGTCCGTCTCTCGCGCCAGACGCATAAGCAATTCGCAGCGCTCGGGCTGATCGTCCTTGGCCGGCAGGCGGTTGACGTTCAAGATGCTGTACTGCCCATCGTCGGTGCACAGCTCGACAACCCGGCGCCAAAGGTGCTCTACCTCCGCCGCCTGTTCCAGCCAAGCGCGTTCGGCGCGGGAAGCCGGCAACCCGGATTGACTCAGGGCACGCTGTACCAGTGCCTCTCTGTCCAGTGCGTTGAGGAAGAACTCCACCTCTCCACTGTCCGCTGCAGCGATAAGGTCCAGACCGAAATCCATGGCACGGTCGGCATCGGGCGGGCCCGGGCCATCACCGTCTGCCACCGAAGGGCCGCGGGGTAAGCCCAGCAACTCTCCATCCAAGCGCTCCAGGAGACGCAGGGTTGTACGAGCTATCTTCTTGACCGAGCCGGCATGGACCTTGTCGCGTGTGTCGCTGGCGAGATGGGTGTCCTCGTCGGCACCGGAACTCAGACTGAGGACGGGCAGTCCCGCGGTGGCAAAGACTCGCGTGTCTAGCCGTGACCACTGATCGTCCATGGAGGCGAGGAGTAAGGCTTCCTCGGCCGCTGGGCCCGCGATTGCCGCGGCCAGGGGGCTGTAGTTGGGGTGGGTGGGGCTGGGGGTGGCAAAGAGCAGGTCGTTCTCCAGACGGCCCACGCGATCCAGGTTGATCAAAGCCACTCCCTGCCGACCCTCTGGCAAGGCGGGGTCTGCCAGCCAGGCCTTAGCACCCCAGGAGCCCTTTTCCATTCCCACCAGGAACAGCAGGGCCAGTCCACGGCGTCCCGGCCCACGGGCGGCCAGCGCATCGGCTACGGCGAGGAGCGCGGCAACTCCCGAAGCGTTGTCGTTGGCGCCGGGGCGGACCTCATCGCCAATCTCACCCAGGTGGTCTACGTGTGCAGTGAGCAAGACTACTTCCCGCCCCAGGTCCGGGTCGGTCCCGGGCATCCAGGCGATGACGTTGGAGGACTGTGTTTCGGGTTTTACGAGGATGCGTTTGTCGTGAAACTGAACTCCCAACTGCACGCCGCTGGGGGGCAGACCTCCTTCATCTTTCCCAGACCATTCCACCGTCGTCAGGGAGAGCAATTGTTTCGTGGCCTTCTCGGTGATCATGACCACGGCTGGATCATTCTGGCGACCGCCGCGAGCTGGGGACTGAGTGACGAGCCCGCGCACCATGGATTCCGCAACGGAAGCAAACCGCTGGTTGTACTCACGCCAACGACAGTCGGTCCCGGGAGTGACGAGCATGCCAATGGCACCCGCCTCGCGGGCACGCAGGACTGCGCCGCGAACCGAAGCCGGACCTTCCTGGATCAATGCCCAGGCTCCTTGCAGCTCGGCCGCGGCAATGTCCGCTTCCTCGCCTGCGCCTACAGAGACAAGGGGCCCATCCAGGTCCCATGCACGTAGCTGTCCCATACGCTCGGGGAGGATTTGTTGGCCAAACGCAAGCTCCAAAGTCGTGCCGCCAGCCGTGACCTGCGCACCGCTGCGCTCGTCGTCTACACCAAGGGCGAACAGGGGGAAGGGCGAGTACCAGCCATCGGACCCACCGGGCATCCACCCCGAAGCTTCCAGACGCTGGACCACGTGCGCCAATGCCTCGTCCAAACCCGCGCTGGGCGTGGATCGGCCTCCCCGCTCGGGACTGGCTAGGTAGTCGAGGTCGGCCTTTATGGAGGCCACCTTGATTGCTTCGAGGCCACGGCTCAGGGCCGCCGGGTCCTGGTGTGAGGCGGGGACAAGGCCGGGGGCAAGAGGGCAGAGGAGGCCGAGGAAAGTGAAGGGAATGGCTCGCAGGGGGCTCATGATGGGGTCAGGGTAGCAAGCACGGGCGGTTCTGTAGCGCCCCGCATTGACAGGTCTTGGACCTCAAATCACCCTTTCATGCCCCTCAGCATCGGCGGCAACCGATGCACCCCCTCTCGGCCTGTGGGGGAGGCTTTCGTTCGAAGACGGACGAGTCCTCCCTGTTACTGCGGCTCGGGCAGGACTTCTCAACTGAACCTACCACCGCCCTGGTGACCCGGAATGGGATTCCCCTTCCGGGGCCAATGGGCCGGGATAGAGTTCCGTGAGTCGTGTTGCCTCGAGACCCCAGACACGGCCCCCAACCAATACGAATCTGTTTTGACCAAACCAGGAATCCCCAACGAACTCGTCCTATCGACGTCATGCTACGGCCCTCGGCTGTGCAATATCGAAGATCAGGCGTTCAGCGCCGTTGCCATGGGCTTCCGGTGCTTGGAACTGGGGCTCTCCGACCAGCCGGTGAACCTGCTGGGTTGGGAGGACAGTACGCGCGAGACGGGCATCGTCGTGGCTTCGGTGGTGGTTGGATCTCTCAAGCCCCGCTCTGAGAACATGTCCGGGAGTTTGCTGGGGAGTACGAGCAGCGAAGACCGAGAGCAGGCGCTGAACTCCAGCCGCCGCCATATTCGTTTGGCTCAGCAGATGAACGCTCCCACGGTTATCGTGCGTGGTTGCGCAGTGGAGGATCCCAAGATCTGTATCGAGGCAGCCCAATTTGAGGGCCAGCTAGCAGCAGCGAGCGATGACGAGCGAGAGGGTGTCCAAGAGCAGATCCGCGAGTTCGTGCACCGGGTGCAGCTCAAGGGACAAAAGCAACTCGAGCACTTCTGCCGCTCGCTCTTCACATTGCGGCGCGAGTTTCCCGACACACAATTGGCCATTGAGCCCGGCCAGCAGCTGAACGACCTGTTGAACTTCGAGGCCGTGCAATGGAGCCTAGAGGACCTAGCGGGCCAGCAAGTCGGGTATTGGCACGATACGGGGCGGATCCACCAACGGAGCAACATGGGCCTGCCCGATCAGGGAGCCTGGCTCGACGCCTTCTCCAATCGCATGATGGGCTGCCACCTTCAGGATGCCACCAAGGACCAAACTGAATTGCCCCCCGGTCAGGGTGAGGTTGATTTCCAGCTGGTTTCGGAATACGTGCCCCGCGAGGCGGCTCGTGTTGTGGAGGTCCACCCCCGTCACGGCCGGGCCGAGGTGTTGGCCGCTGTCCAGTTCCTGCTGAATTCCGGCTTCTGATTTCTAGGAGCAGAAATGCTCCACGAATTCTTCAATCTAGCCGAATAATAGGAAATTGGATTCTTGCTGACCCTGGGGCGTCCAGGGAAACAGAGGGAATCGGACTCCCATCCCCGCACCCACCCGATAGTGGGGGCAACCACGAAGCTCAGCATGCAACAGCCCGCACGATCGCTCTTCCAAGGCTCCGGCCGCCCAGGTCCCGTCCCCGCCGGAGGTCTGCTACCCGTCCAGCACCTGCGTGTCGTGCTCGAGGGAGCTGTCGCGCGAGGGCGCGCACGCTCTGCGGAACGCATCCTGATCCTCACGCACCGTGGTCCGGACCCGGACGCACTGGGAGCTTGCGAGGGTCTGCGGCATCTAATCCAGGAGGGTTTTGGGCTGGAGGCCACAGTCGCCACCCTGGGCCGCATTCATCGCGCTGAAAATCTTGCTCTTGTGCGAGCCCTGAAATTGGAACTTGAAGACTACGAGGGAATCGACACGCGGGAATTCGCGGGCGTGGCGCTCGTGGACACCCAGCCCGAGTTCGGTCATACGGTGCTCCCCGAAGATTTGCCGGTCCTAGCAGTCTTCGATCACCACATTCCGCCCGTGGTTGAGGGTCGCGAGCCGGTTGGCGTGGCGCACAGGGACGTGCGTCTCAATCTGGGCGCGACTGCATCCATGATCTACGAGTACCTGCGTGATGCAGAGGTGCCTCTCGATACTCGTACGGCGTCCGCACTTTTCTGCGGAGTTCGCTACGACACCGCCGATCTCTCGCGGAGCAACTCGGACTTGGACGAGGAGGCCTACTACGAGACCTTCCGTTACGCGGACCGCGCTGCTATCGCTGAGATTCACCACCCGCCCCTGCCACGCAGTTACTACGTGGAACTTTCCAATGCACTGTCTTTGGCCCGCCAGCACGGCCCACTGGTGGTGGCCTTGCTCGGTCAGATCGAAAACCCTGAGACCGTCGCGGAGATGGCGGACTTCCTCCTACGCATGAGGGGGGTCAGTTGGGTCGTGGTCGGCGGTGCATTTGAGGGCGAGTACGTGCTCTCGTTGCGTACGGACTACGCCTTCGGCAAAGCCTATCCGTTGATGGAACGGGTCCTTGCGGGAGAGGGATCGTTTGGCGGGCACGGCCATATTGCTGGCGGTCACCTGATCCTCGAGGACTCCGGAGAGAGCACCATCAAAGAAGTAGAGCGAACTTTGCGCGCGAACGCGCTTGCCGTGATCGCGACCCCGCCGGAAGGGGATGAAGAGACGATCCCCACCGAAGGCCGCTCTCTTTCGGAATGAGCGCGGACATCACCCTGCTCTGTATCGGGGGCGTGGACTCAAGCGGGGCTGCGGGTTTGGACGCTGATCGGGAGGCTGCTGAGTCCACCGGCGTGAAGCCGATTCTGATTCCCACAGCCTACACTCAACAAGACGATCAGGCCGTGCATGCCCTCGGCGCCCGCGAACCAGAGGAGTGGCTGCTTGAAGCCCGAGCTGTTCTGGCCCGGTGCGACGGCATCAAGATCGGGTTGCTTCCAGGCCCGGAACACATCTTGGCAGCCGTTGAACTTCTGGGCGCGCTTGGCGATAGGCATTGGGTCTTCGACCCGGTCATCGAGTCCTCAAGTGGATTCAGGTTCTTGAACACCAGGGCTTTGGGGCTGCTCCGCGAGGAACTCCTTCCCATGGGGCCCGTTCTCACCCCCAATCTGAATGAGGCTGCGCTCTTGGCGGGGGTGGAGTTCAGCGGTCTGGCAGCGCGTGAAAAACGTGTGGCAGCGGCCCGCAATCTGATCTCAGGCGGAGCTGAATCCGTTGTCCTCAAGGGGGGGCACGGCAGGGAAAATCCGCTGCTAGACTTGGTGTCGCGGGCTGGCCACGAGCCTTTCTGGATCGAGCGATCGCGTATCGAGGGATCTCGCCGGGGGACAGGGTGTCGTTTCGCCACGATTCTCGCCGCCCACCTTGCCCAGGGCGCAGACGTGACCCAAGCGGCAGAACATGCTGGAGCCTGGGTGGCCAGGTACGTGGCTACGTGTGGGGAGGTCTAGCAGATCACTCATTTTGGGCCTGCCGGAGACCATGAATTTGAAGCGATCCCTTGCCAGAGCGTCAGGGCAGGCTATCCTCGCAATCCGGACGCGGCTGTAGCTCAGTGGTAGAGCGCAACCTTGCCAAGGTTGATGTCGAGGGTTCAAGTCCCTTCAGCCGCTCCACATTCCACCCCCCCAGGGGCTCCTAGGTCGGGGTGAGCCACAGGTGACCATGGGCTCCCACCGTGGCTTGATGGCGCGGAGGAATGAGCGTGGTGGCGCTGTACTCCTGTATGAGAGCCGGCCCCGAAATGACGTGACCCGGGGAGAGATCCGAGCGTTGGTACAGGGGCGTGCGGTGCCAGCGTCCGAACCAGGCGCGGCGGGTCCCGAGCACGACGCTCTTGGGAGCGGGACGTTTGCGAGGCCGGGCAGCCGATGGCTGCGCCTCGTTGGTCGCGGGGGCGAAGGCGCGAGCCCGCAGAGCGACCAACTCAATTTCGGTTCCGGGCAGATTCCAACCGTAGCGCTCTCGGTGCAGATCTGCAAAACGCTGGGTCAGGTGGCCGCCCTCCGGCAGGTTCAATTCGAAGGACTGACCGCGGTAGCGCAGGGCCAGGTTGCGCTCGAAGCGAATTGCGCGCGCGGCGTGCCCTGCCGATAGCAGTTCTGCCTGACCCTGGCCCGTCAACTTCGAGAAGGCCCCTTTGCGCTTGGATGCCGACCATTGGGCGAGGGGCGCGAGGACGGTGCGCTCGTGATCGCACAGAGCATCAGCGCTGGCCATGCCCAGGGCGGAGAGCACACCGGGGTGCGCGGGGATAAGAACGCCGGGCATTTTCAAGCTTCCCGCGAGAGCGGCGGCATGCAGTCCGCCACCGCCGCCGAACGCGACCAAGGGCAAGGTGGAGGGATCCTGACCGCGCTGCATGGTCATGACTCCCAGTGCCCGGCGCATGGCCGCATGGGCAAGGTCGAGCACAGCCTCTGCTGCGAGCACCGAGTCCACCCCCATGCGTTGCCCGAGAGCTTCGAAGGCGTGGGTGACACCTTCGACGTCCAACTCCAACTGTCCACCCAGGAATCCTTGCGCCTCGATATAGCCCAAGTGGACGCAGGCATCGGTGACTGTAGGTTCGGTCCCTCGCCCATGGCAGATGGGGCCCGGATCGGCACCGGCGCTTTCCGGCCCCACGTGTAAGACACCTCCAGCATCTACCCGTACCAGTGAACCTCCACCGCAGCCGATGGTGTGAATGTCGAGTGCAGGTACGGCGATAGGGTGGCCGGCCACCGCTGCGTCGTGCACGGTGTTGGACAGGCCGGCTTCAGGTGAGTGGAAGGCTACATCTGTGCTGGTGCCTCCCATGTCCAAAGTTACGATGGCTCCGAGTCCAGCCTGGCGTGCTGCGCGTGCCGCCCCGACCACCCCGCCCGCAGGACCGCTGAAGAGCACGCGCACGGGCTCTTTGGCAGCCCGTTCGGCGGGAAGAGTACCGCCGGAGCTCTGTAGAATGGAAAGCCGCTCGGGAGGCAGGAGCCTTCCAAGTCGCGAGAGGTAATCGGCCATGATGGGGATCAGGGCTGCATTGGCGCAGGCGGTAGAGAAGCGCTCAACTTCGCGGTGTGCTCCGAGCAAGGTGCCGGAGCAGGTGATGGGCAGGCCCAGTTTCTCCAGCGCGCGCGCGAGGCGGGTTTCTATTTCGGGATCCGCGTAGGAGTGCAGCAGGCACAGAGCCAGGCTGCGTGCTCCGCTACTGCGAAGCGTTTTCTTGAGGCGCGCCACTTCACTGGCCGTGGGACGGACGACTTCAACGAGGTCGCCCTCCTCGTTAGGCCAGGTGCGCTGGTTGATTTCGTAGCGCCTGCTGCGAGGAACCAGGGGCGTGGGGCGCTGGGGCTGCAGGTCGTACAGGACCGGGCGCTCACCGCGTCCGATCTCCAGCAGATCTCGGAAGCCGCGGTTCGTGATCAGTGCGGTGGGAGCCGTGCGTCCCGTGAGTAGGGCGTTCAGGGCGACCGTCGTCCCGTGAATGACGTCGCAATCCTCCACGGCATCGGGGGCCTGCACGCTCATGGCCCGCATCCCCGCTTCGAGGGCCAGTGAAGGATCCTCGGGGGTGGAGGGCACCTTGCACGTGGTCAAGGTGCCATCTGAGGCGAGTAATGCCAGGTCCGTAAAGGTGCCGCCCGTGTCCACACCCAACGTGGCGGCACGGGTGATTGGCCGTCGTCGTTTGGAGGAGGGGGGCGTCACGGGAGGTGTGGGGGCAGGAGGGCCCCTCGCAGACTGGTCGCACGGGGTAGCAGCAGAGTACCCTTTGACCGCCCGCCCGTCCCGCGCGCACTGCTCTCATGGTCGCCGTCTTCCTCATTACACAGACCGATTCTCTCGCTCCCCTGGCGTTGGCCGTCCTGGTGAGCTACCTGCTCGGGGCTGTGCCCTTCGGATTGCTGCTCACACAAACGCTCAAAGGCGAAGACCTGCGTCAGTTGGGCAGCGGAAATATCGGGGCGACCAACACCATGCGCGCCCTGGGCCGTGGTTGGGGCTTGGTTTCCTTCATCCTCGACTGCGCCAAGGGTTGGGCTCCGGTGTTCGTGATTGCTCCCGCCTTGGTGGGCGGCGAGGTGGATTCCCAAGCCCGCGTCCTTTGCGGCGCGGCGGCCGTGCTGGGCCACTGCTTCCCCGTCTACCTGCGCTTCAAAGGGGGCAAGGGGGTCGCGACGGCCTGTGGGGCGATTGTGGCTGTGGACTACCTCATCGTGCTCAGCGCGGGTCTGGTCTGGCTCGCCACGGTGAAGTTGACCCGCTACGTGGGGTTGGCGTCCATCCTGATGGGGCTTGGTTTCCCGGTGGTGGCCTGGTGGCGCCATCCGAATGACACACCTCTATTGGTGGGTTGCGCGTCGCTTGCTCTACTAGTGGTCGTGCGCCACCGACAGAACATCTCCCGAATGATGCAAGGTACCGAACCCCGTGCCGGGCAGGGAGACAAGGAGTCCACGAGAGATCCAAACCATGGGTAATAAGTCCATTCAAAAGGCCCTGGTGATTGGGGATGGGGGCTGGGGTACGACCCTGGCTCTGGTGCTTGCCAAGAACGGCATCGAGACGGTGCTCTGGAGTGCATTCCCCGAACAGGCTGAGCGTCTCAACCGCGAACGGTGCAACGAGCGCTTTCTGCCGGGGGTAGCCTTCCCTGACGCCCTGCAAGTGGACGCCGATCCGTCTCACGCTGCCGAGGGTGCGGAGCTTGTGGTGAGCGTGGTGCCCACCCAGTACCTACGGCAGGTGGCCGCGCGCTTTGAAGATGCGCTACCAGGCTCCTTGCCCTTGGTCACGGCGAGCAAGGGACTGGAGATCGAGACCTTCAAGACCCCCGGCCAGATTTTGGCCCAGGTTCTGGGCGAGCGATCCATTGGAGTGCTGACCGGGCCCAGTCACGCTGAAGAAGTCGCTCGCGGCCTGCCGGCATCCCTCGTGGTGGGCTGCGACAATGAGGCCCACGGCAGGCTCGTGCAGGAAGCTTTCTCCTGCGATAGCTTTAGGGTCTATACCCATGGTGACGCCTACGGCGCCGAGTTGGCGGGTGCCCTCAAGAACGTGATCGCACTCGCTGCAGGTATGTGCGATGGGCTCGAGCTCGGCGACAACGCCAAGAGCGCCCTCATGACCCGCGGCATTGTGGAAATGGCGCGTTTTGGGAAGTCTCAAGGGGCAGAGGTCAGCACCTTCTTCGGGCTCGCCGGCATAGGAGACCTCATCACCACCTGCACCTCCAGACACTCGCGTAATCGCGGCGTCGGCGAACGCCTTGGCCGGGGTCAGACCCTCGAGCAGATTCTTGCGGAGATGGACATGGTGGCCGAGGGCGTCTGGACCACCAAGGCGCTCTTCGGCCCTGAGAGTGCGCTGGGTTCCGTGCCCATGCCGATCGCCGAACAGGTGCACGCGGTATTGTTTGAGGGCAAGGACCCCCGGACAGTGGTGACTGATTTGATGACTCGAGAACCCGCCGCCGAAATGGATGGCTTGGCCCAGACCTCAGGATGAACGAACGATGACCGCAGCTACCGGCTTTGTCCTATATCTTGTTCTCACCCTCGTCCTACTTGGAGCGGTTGTTGTAACAGGCAAGAAATCTCTACGTCGTAAGCATCTGACCTTCGTGGTCCTCGCTTACGTTGGATTGGGGTTGGCGATCTACTACGCCGAACTGTTGGGGCGGGAGTACGATCTCGATTCGGCAGGACGCATCTATCCCGTGCACTTGGTTTTCGCCAAGACCACGGTCTACGCCTACCTCTTGCCCATCATTACAGGGATCCTCACCATCAAGGCCAAGTGCAAGCGTGCGACCCACGGGCGGGTGGCCGTGGCAGTCATTCTGCTCACGGTAGTTACCGCGGTGACGGGCTTGTGGATGATCTTGGCCGCGACCCCTCTCTAGTCGACGAGATTCACGCCTGTCGGTTCGGTGCTCGAGGGGAGCGCGGTATCCTGTTGCTCCAGCATGCCCTGGTCTAAGACCCAGGGCAGGGCGAGCAGGAAGAGGTTGGAGCAGATGGGCACTGCGGCGAGGAGAATCCAGATCTTGCGTGCCCGGATCGTGAAGATTGCTAGCAGGAGCCCTGCGGCCGCAGGCACACAAGCTACCCAGTAGGTCACCGCGAACCCGGGGAACAGGGCAGGGAAGAATTGACGTGCAAACAAGCTGAGCCACCAGGCGCCCCAGCCGAGGGTGGCCAGGACCATGGCGTACATCCAGGTACGGTGGCGGCGGCGCACTCTGACGCGCACTATTTCTTGGGGTCTCTGGGGTCTGGCCACGGCACGATTCTCCGTGACTATTCTCCCCAACGGGGCGCGGGGATCCAGTTCTTCCCTAAATCGCTACTTCCGGGCGGTTGACCCCCCCCCAGTCCCTCCCTACGATCCCTGCCCCTCGGTCGGGGCGTGGCGCAGCCTGGTAGCGCGCTGCAATGGGGTTGCAGAGGTCGGAGGTTCAAATCCTCTCGCCCCGACCATTTTTCTGGCTCGTTCGCGCCAGAAAAATGCATGTTGCTGGGCTCAACACCGGACTGTGTTGCAGCCGCTCGTAGGGGGAGCACACAGGGTGGTTTGTGCGGGTTTGTGTCACCGCCGTTGGGTCGTTGAACATGGGCTCCCGCGGGAGGCACACTGGGTGTGCGGCAGGGAGCAGGTCGTCAGTGAATTCTCGGGGGTGCCGTAGCGGGCTATTTCGGCTTGACGCGGAGAGCGTGCGACGCAATTTCGCGACGCGAACCTCGGCGCGTTGCTAAGGTACGCGACGATCCTCTTGGCTCGTATGGTGTTCCTTTCCGCGAGTCCGAGTCCCGAACGTCGATACGGAGAAATGACATGGCCAACAAATTTGAACGACACCGGCAGGCTTGGACTCCTACAGAGATTGGAAAGCTCCGACTCTTGGCGGGCAAGGGCATAAGTCTCAAGAAGATTGCGACCTCGCTCACCCGAAGCGAAGAGTCCGTGAAGAAGCAAGCCAAGATCGAGAAGCTAAAGATCACCAAGGCGCGGTAGTTCGAGGGTGTCTGGGGAAATCAATGGCCTGTCGAAGGGCAGATAAGATCGGCGAGGAGGTGCCTGCCCCTCTTCTTCTGGGAGGCTCGACGCGAGTTTGAATCGAAAGGCGATCTCTCACGGATTGCCCATGAGTTGTGCGGCATGGGGTGGCATCAAGTGTTGATTCAGCTGACTCTTACTGTCACCCATCTGCAGTTGGGCGGAGATGGCCCCGACGCGATTGGGGCAGATCAGACTGCCGCTCGAATCCAGGTCAGCACCTGGGGGTCCAAGGGGCTACACCCCTGTTGAATTGTCCCCGTTGTGTCCCGTCGCCCCGACCATTTCCCTGCCTGCCAGCAACCTGTTGGGCATGAGGCATCCTTGAGAGGCACCGGTCGGTTCCCCACTGTGTATCAACGCGCCAGTGCGAGGCTGCGATCTCCGCCGATATGCATCGGATCGAGACCCCCGGGGCCACTAGGAGCCTTAGTTTTCGTCTTCAGGAAGGAACATTGCTCTGCGGCATCCGTCAAAAGCGATCTGCTCCTTCATCGGCCGTGTGTGGGATAGGATGGAGCAGGGTCTCCTCCCGTCTCTGGGGCAACCAGTGACGGCTGGCAGACCCATCCCTCCCCTCACCTATTTTTGTTTTCTGGACGCACGTGCTGATCTGATGGGCCTGTCTCCGCTGCTTTGCATAACTCCGTTCGGTCGCCCGGACCCTCACCTGGCGGCGGCCTTGGCACGGGCCGGTGTGCCCTGTGCCATCGATCTGGGGGCTGACCCTTCCGGAGGAGCGCAAGCTCTGTGGACGGCGCTGGATGCAGCGGGGTCCGCGGCGGGACGAGTGGGTGTGCTTCTGCAGAGGGATGTGGATCCCGCCCTCCTCGCCGGAGCAGCCTTCTTGATTCTGGCGCCCGGAATGGACGCGGCGAGCTACAGGGGAATCGGTGAGATACATGCTCAGGTGCGCGACCTATCCGAGGCGCGAGCGGCCTTGGACTCGGGTGCCACGGCACTGATAGCGAAGGGCAGCGAGAGTGGCGGTCGAGTCGGGACCCGCAGTACCTTTATCCTCCTACAGCAACTCTTGGAGAGCGGAGCGCTGCCCTCTTCCGTTCCCATTCGCGGCCAAGGCGGGATCGGGCCGCATACGGCAGCGGGCTGTCTTGCGGGTGGAGCCGCGGGCTTTGTTCTCGACAGTGCTCTGGCCCTGGCTCGTGAGTCTCGTCTGCCCGCCGGCCTAGGAAAGCGCCTCACCACGCTGGATGGGAGTGAGACCGTCGTGGTTGGAGAACACCGGGTTCTGCGCAGGCCAGACGTGACCCTGGCGGATTCATTCAAGGATGCGAGCGCGGAGGAAGTGGCGGCTCGCATAGGGGCGGACGATCTCGACCAGCAACTCCTCCCCGTGGGAGAGGACATAGGTCTGGCCTCAATACTCGCTGAGCGCTATCGCACAGCTGGAGGCATCGCGCACGCCGTTGAGGCTCAGGCCTTGGCTGCTGTGGAGCAGGCTAGTAGGCAAGGCGCCCTGGCTCCGGACGCAGCGCTGGCCCGCGAGCATGGCTGTCGGTTCCCCGTGGTTCAGGGCCCCATGACCCGGGTCAGTGACGGGGCGGAGTTTGCCGCTGCAGTAGCCGAAGGCGGTGGCCTCCCTTTCCTGGCTCTCTCGCTTATGGATGGCGATCAGGTGCGCTCCTTGGTCGAGGCCACCCGCGATCAACTGGGCCCCATGCCATTCGGTGTTGGGCTACTCGGTTTCCTGCCCGGAGAATTGCGGGAGAAGCAACTCGAAGTGCTGCGAGATCTGCGTCCACCCTTTGCGTTGATTGCGGGGGGACGACCCTCCCAAGCGCGTGCTCTGGAGGACCTGGGTACGCCGACCTACCTGCATGTGCCTTCACCCGGTCTGCTGGACCTGTTCCTAGATCAAGGAGCTCGGCGATTCGTGTTCGAAGGACGCGAGTGCGGTGGTCATGTGGGTCCTCGATCTAGCTACTCGCTCTGGGAAGCTCAATTGCAGCGGCTCGCGGGATTCGAACACCCCGAGGAGTTGCGCATCCTCTTCGCTGGCGGCATTCACGACGAGCGCTCTGCGGCCATGGTCGCTGCGCTCGCTGCACCCTTGGTGGAGCGCGGGGCGCGAGTGGGCGTGCTCATGGGAAGCGCCTACATCTTCACCGACGAGGCGGTGACCTCCGGAGCCATCGATGAGGGGTATCGGCAGACGGCTGTGGCCTGCAAGGGGACCGAGCTGGTCGAAACAGCTCCCGGTCACGCTACCCGCTGTGCGGCGACCCCCTTTGTTGACGCCTTCCGCGATGAGCGTGCACGCCTCGAGGAGAGCGGGGCAGAATCACGCGACATGTGGGCGACCCTCGAGCGATTGAACCTCGGGCGTCTGCGGATTGCCTCTAAAGGCCTTCGCCGGGATGCCGGCGAGCTTGTCACGGTAGGGGATGAAGAGCGCGCGCAAACGGGCATGTTCATGTTGGGCGAAGTCGCGTCGCTTCGAAATGAAGCGGTCACGGTCTTGGACCTGCACTTGCAGGTAAGCGAAGGTGCTTGCGATTTCTTGGTTGAGCGCGCGCGAGATTTGTTCGCGGACGATGACGCCGATGTGGGCTCTCCAATGGATATCGCCATCATCGGCATGGCGGGGATTTTCCCCGGCGCTAGTGATCTCGACAGTTTCTGGTCCAACGTGGTGCGCGGGGTGGACTCGTTGCGGGACGTGGATCCCATGCGCTGGAACCCTGAAATCTACTGCGACCCGAATGGTGCGCCGGGAGAGAGCATTCCCTCCCCGCGCGGGGGCTTCTTGGACCCGGTGGTGCTCGATCCCACCAAGGAGGGCATCCCGCCCAAGTCCATGGCGGCGATCGAACCAGTACAACTGCTCAGCCTGGAGGTCGCGCGCCGTGCCCTCTGTGACGCGGGCTATGCCACACGCGAGTTCGACCGCGCCAGCACCTCGGTCATCTTTGGAGCCGAGGGCGGCAATGACCTAGCGGGGGCCCTGGGTTTCCGGGTGCTCTACAAGCAGTTGGTGGGCGAAATCACCAGCGAACTGGAAGCATGTCTGCCGCAACACACCGAAGACACATTCCCCGGCGTGCTGGCTAACGTGATAGCCGGACGTATCGCCAACCGTCTGGATCTGGGTGGCTTCAACTACACGGTGGATGCCGCCTGTGCATCGTCTCTGGCGGCGCTGGAGTGCGGGGTGCAGTCGCTCTTGGCGGGGACCAGCTCCATGGTGCTCGTGGGTGGAGCCGACCTGCACAACTCCGTCAACGACTACATGATGTTCTCTAGCGTCCAGGCCCTCTCGGCTACGGGGCGCTCGCGACCATTCGATGCGGAAGCGGATGGCATTGTTCTGGGCGAAGCGGTGGGCACCGTGGTCCTCAAGCGCCGCGCGGATGCGGAGCGCGACGGGGACAGGATCTATGCGCTGGTTCAAAGCAGCGCGGGTTCCAGCGACGGCAAGAGTCTGGGAATGACAGCGCCACGCCTTGAAGGCCAGGTGCGCGCCATGAACCGGGCCTACGAACGCCTGCCCTACGGTCCGGCACAGGTAGGCCTCGTTGAAGCCCACGGAACCGGCACGGTGGTGGGGGATCGCACGGAGTTGGCCTCTATGACCCAGGTCTTTCGAGCGGACGGTGCAGCCAACGCGGGGTGCACCCTGGGGTCTGTTAAGTCGCAGATTGGTCACACCAAGTGCGCGGCCGGAATTGCCTCCCTCATCAAGGGCGCACTCTCCTTGCATCACCGGATCCTGCCTTCGACCCTCGGAATCAATCGGCCCAACCGTGGCTACCAGGCGGATGAGAGCCCGTTCGAATTCCGCAAGGCTAGTGCTCCCTGGCCTCAGCCCCAAGGGGGCCCACGGGTGGCAGGAGTCTCATCCTTCGGATTTGGTGGCACCAATTTCCACGTGGTGCTCGAGGAGTACGAAGGCCTCGATGGTCCCGATTCGCATCTGCCCGTATGGCCCGAGGAGCTATTCCTTCTGCGTGGGGCGGAACGTGGCGCAGCGGAGGCGGGAATGGATGCGTTGGTCGAGTGCCTCGATGCCGAGGAGCCTTGGACTCTGCGGGAGCTGGCACACGCTACGTCGCGTCGCGGAACGGGGCCGGTGCAGATTGCTCTGCTCGCAAAGGACACCGATCAACTAGCCGAACGCTTGCGTGTCGCCCGGTCTTTTGAGGCGGCAGAGGGGATTTGGGTACGCGCCTCGGATGCGCCTGAATCCGCGCCGCGAGTGGCCTTTCTCGTCCCCGGACAAGGCAGCCAGTACCCAGGCATGTTGCAGCAATTGTTTCTGGCCTTTCCGCAGTTGTCTGACCTCCTTGAGCAGGCGGGCCCGCTGATTGCAGATCTCTTCCCGGCGGCGGCCTTTGACAATGTTCAACGGCTGGCGCAGCGGGAACGGCTGGCCCAAACGGAGCGTGCGCAACCCGCCCTCGGCTTGTGTGGGCTGGCTATGGGTCGCTTGCTGAAGGGTGTAGGGGTGAAGCCCGACTGGCTTGGAGGCCATAGCTACGGTGAACTCGTGGCTCTGGCTCTGGCCGGCGCCTTGCCCGAAGAGCGTCTCTTAGAGCTGAGCCACGCGCGTGCAGAGGCCATTCTTTCAGCCGTGGGCGATGACCCGGGAACGATGGCTGCGGTGGCTGCTTCAGGTGAGGAGACCGCCGCCGCCCTGCATGGTATCGACGAGGTGGTGCTGGCGAATCTGAACAGCCCGCGCCAGACCGTTATCTCAGGTCCCACTGACGCGGTGGGTAAGGCCATCGAGCGCCTCGGTGAGTGTGGTTTCGCTGCACGCTCTATCCCCGTGGCCTGCGCCTTCCATAGCAACGTGGTGGCTGGTGCGGAGGCCGCTTTTGCCGAGTACCTGCGCGCATTCCCCATAGCGCCCCCCTCCTTGCCTGTCTTCTCCAACACCACTGCCGCGCCTCACGCGGCCGACCCCGAGCTGGTTCGCTCCGCCTTGAGCGAACAGATCGTACGGCCCGTGCGCTTCGCGGATCAGGTGCAGGCCATGTACGACGCGGGAGCCCGGATCTTTGTGGAAGTGGGACCGGGCCGGGTGTTGACGGGTCTGGTGGGTAAGGTTCTAGCGGACCAAGAGGTGCAGGTGATATCCACCAACGAGTCGGGGAGCGGCGACTTGTCCTCCTTCCTTGCTGCTCTGGCCCAGTTGTCCGTGCTCGGAGTCGAATTGGAGCCCGAGTTCCTCTTCAACGGTCGGACGGATGGAGACTTAGATCTGGATTCCGCGCCCGAGCGCACGCTCGCCCCCCTCGCATGGAAGGTAGATGGTTTCCGGGCCATTCCGGTATCCGGAAACTTCCCGCCTGAATCTCTGCGGCCCTGCGCAACGCCGCCTGTGGAGATGGTGCCCCGTGGCTCCGAGGCCGCAACCGCCTCAGAGGTGGCCGCTGCACCCGAGGATGCGGCTCAGGCCACAGTCCTGGCGTACTTGAAGAACGTCAGCGACACCCTCGAGGCCCAGCGACAGGTCGTCCTGGCTTATCTGGGAAGCGCAGCGCCCGACCTTGTGCGGCAGGTGGAAGCTGCGCAGATCCCTGCACCCGCATCGGCTCCGCAGGTCAAGGCGGAGGCCGTACCCAAGCCGACGCCGGCGCCCACTGCGGGGTCTGCGGATGAAAAGGGGCAGGAGCCCATCTTGGAATTGGATCAGGAGCTCCTGCGCATCGTCAGCGAGCGCACTGGATATCCCGAAGACATGCTCGACCTCGATCTCGACCTGGAAGCTGATCTGGGCATCGACTCCATCAAGCGGATTGAGATTCTTGGCGCGTTGAACAATTCATCGGCCATGGAGGTCGGCACTGAAGAAGAGAGGGATGCGCTGGTTGAGCAGCTGGCCTCTATCAAGACCCTGCGCGGAATCTTGGAGTGGATCGAAACTCAGTCGGGGGACCTAGAGGACCCGGAATCGGCAACAGGTGCAGCGGGCGACGAGCACACGGAGAAGGGCCCGGCCATGGCTGTGGAGCCAGAGCAACCCCTGCGTCGCTACGCACCCACTCTGGTGGACGTCCCCGCTCTGAACGGTAATCGAGCGGACGTGAGTGGTCGTAGTTTTGCCTTGACCGACGACCGAGGCGGCGTGGCCCAAGCCTTGGCGCGTGGTTTGGAAAATCTGGGTGCCCGCGTGCGCCTGATGGAAAAAGGTACGCCCATGAACGGCGATGGACACCTGATCCATCTGGCCCCTCTCGCTTCGGATGGGGGGCCCGATGACGTGCGTGCCCTCTTTGCCCTGACTCAAGCGGCGGCCCCGGTCGGGCTGGAGAGTCTGTGCACGGCGACCCGTTCCAGCGGGCTGGCCGGTGGGGCGGCAGGCTTTGCCAAGAGCTACGCTAAGGAACACCCGAACTCGCGCGTGCGCATCGTGCACCTCGATCCCGATTCAGATCCTGGTGTGCAGGCGGAACTCCTGCTGGCCGAAATCTGCGCCTCCGATGACACGCTGGAGGTCTCGTACGCGAGTGGCAGCCGCCAAGCCGTCGAGGCGGCACCTCTGCTCTGGAGTGAGCCGGAAGAAGCGGGCCATTCGCCCCTGGATTCGGAATCGGTGGTTTTGATCACGGGTGGAGCGCGTGGAATTGCGGGTCGTGTGACTACGGGACTCGCTCAGCGCTTCGGCTGTCATTTTGAGGTGATCGGACGTTCGCCTCTTCCCGAAAGAGATGAGGAAGCGCGCTTTAGTTATGCGACAAGCCTTGTGGATTTGCGCCGGGCGCTTATCGACGCGCGATCCGGTGATACTCCCGCTGAGATTGATGCTGCTGCACGGGGAATTTTGGGCGCACGCGAGATCCGCGCTACCTTGCAGGCCGTTCGCAGCGCAGGGGGAACCGTTCGGTACCAATCGGTGGACGTGCGCGCCCGACGAGCTTTTGGAAAATGCATCGATCAGATCTATGACGAGCGCGGGAGGCTGGACGGTGTGATTCACGCCGCAGGCGTGATCGAGGACAAGTTGCTCACTCAGAAGACCCAAGAATCATTTGATCGCGTCTTCGATACCAAGGTCCTCGGGGCCCACACCATCGCGCAACACATCCGAGAGGACCTGCGCTTTCTGGTCTTCTTCTCGAGCATAAGTGGCGCCTTTGGCAACCGCGGCCAGGCGGATTACGCGGCGGCCAATGATCACCTCGACAAGCTGGCTCATTCTCTGGCCAAGACCCATTCCGGACGCATCCTTTCGATCAACTGGGGACCATGGGAAGGGGCGGGAATGGTCGGTGCTGACCTGCAGTCTGAGTATGAGCGCCGGGGGATTGGGTTGATTCCGCTGGAGGGAGGCGTCCAGGCGCTCATGCGCGAACTTGGTGCTCGGGGCGGTGGCCCCTCCCAGGTCATGCTCATGAACGCCGATCCCGAGCAGTTGCGGTAGGGCGGCATGGGTTCGGGCGAGAGCAATAAGATTGCCGTGGTGGGGATGGCGTGCATCTTCCCCGGTGCACGGGATGTGCGCGCCTTCTGGAACAACATTCGCACGGGCTACGATGCGATCGGTCCCGTGCCAGAAGCACGTTGGGAGAAGGTCTTTCTCGATCGTGACTCCAAGCGCGTGGACCGGGTCTACTGCGATCGGGGCGGCTTCATCGACGACCTGGCGGACTTTGATGCGACAGAGTTCGGCGTCATGCCGGTCGCAGCTCGTTCCAGCGAACCCGACCAGTTATTGACTCTCAAGGTGGCGGCTGCGGCCCTGGCGGATGCGGGCTATGGGGATGAGGGGTTTGACGGCGAGCGATGCGGTGTGATCCTGGGCCGTGGTGGCTACGTGAACTCTGGCATGGCACGCCTGATCCAGAAGGTGAAGGTCAGTCAGGAGCTGGTGGGCTGTTTGGAAGATCTGATTCCGGGGATCAGTGCCGAACAGCTCGAGGCCGTACGCGAGGCCTATCAAGCCAAGCTTGGGCACATCGGCCCGGACACGGTTATCGGTCTCGTTCCCAACCTCGCAGCCTCGCGCGTCGCCAACCGCCTGGATATGAAGGGTCCGGCCTACTGCGTGGATGCAGCCTGCGCTTCGTCCCTCTTGGCGGTGGATCACGCGGTTCGGGCCCTACAGCGGGAGGAATGTGACATGGTGCTCGCCGGTGGCGTGCACCTCACCCAAGACGTGGTCTTCTGGAGCGTGTTCAGCCAACTGGGCGCTCTCAGCCGGAAGGGTGAGATCCGGCCATTCGACAAGCACGCCGACGGACTCCTGATGGGGGAGGGCCTGGGGACGATCGTGCTGAAGCGGCTTGAAGATGCGGAGCGCGACGGAGATCGAATTCACGCGGTCTTGGCTGGTACGGGGGTTTCGAGTGATGGTCGCGCCTCAACCCTGATGAGCCCGGGCACAGACGGCCAGCTGCTGGCGTTGAAGCGCGCCTGGGCGAATCTGGATCTCGATCCCAAAGCGCCCGGAGCCGTGGGCTTGATAGAAGCTCATGGAACGGCGACTCCGGCTGGCGATGCTGCTGAATTAGAGACCCTAGCGCGGTTCTTTGGAGGCCCCAGTGAGTTGGATCAGCCTGGAATCGGATCGATCAAATCGATGATCGGGCACGCCATGCCCGCGGCCGGGATTGCGGGGTTGATCAAGGCCATCTGTGCCGTGCGCGACGGGGTCCTTCCGCCGACCCTGAACTGCAGCGATCCGCATCCGGCACTTGAGCGCACGCGCTTTCGGATTCTGCAAGAAGCTGAACCCTGGGAATCGAACGGTTCGCCGCGCCGAGCCGGGGTCAATGCCTTCGGATTTGGCGGCATCAACGCCCATGTGGTGGTGGAGGAGCACCGCTCGTCGACCACACCATCCATCCCCGCGGAACTTCCCTTGCCCACGGCGCTCTTGTTGGCGGGGGAATCGGCCTCTGAGCTCTTGGCCGCCCTATCGAGTCCCTCGCTCAGTAGAGAACCGGGCGTGGGTCCGTGCCGGTTGGCCGTGATGGATCCCACGCCGGAGCGAGTGGCCAAGGCACGTGCCATCGTTCAGCGCGGTAAGGATTTTCGGGGGCGCAACGGGATCTGGTTCACCAATAGGGGGCTTCTGCACGAGGGTAAGTTGGCCTTCGTCTACCCCGGAGTGGATGCGGACTTCCGTCCACGGATCCGGGCCCTAGCGAGCCTCTTCGGGAGGCCTCTGCCCAAGCGCGTGAGTGTCGAGCTCGCAAGACTGTCGAGCGGCAGCGCGACTTCCGCGGACCTGGAGAGGACCGGAGTGGCGATCATCCTCGTCAACCGACTGCTCTCTGGGATTCTGGCGGACTTGGGCCTGGAACCCGACATGGTTGCCGGCCACTCCATCGGAGAGTGGAGCGCCATGTTGGCTGCCGGCGCCCTGGCAGACGACAACGTGGATGGTTTCATCGCCGGACTTGAGGGGGGATCCTTGCAGGTTCCCGGCGTGGGCTTCGCCTCGGTGGCCTGTGAGCGCGAGCGGGCAGAGCCGCTGCTCGCTGGAATCGAGGGTCTGCATGTCAGCCACGAGAACTGCCCGCACCAGCACATTCTGTGTGGGGCAGATGTGGCCATCGATGCTGCGCTTGAGCAGCTGGCGAAGAACGGTATCTTGTGCCACAAGCTGCCCTTCCGCTCCGGATTTCATTCTCCGGCCTTCGAGCCCCACTTGGAGGGGATGCACAAATCCCTGGAGCGCTTCGACGTGCAAGCGCCCAGGCTTCAACTCTGGTCGGCCACCACCACGGAGCCCTATCCCAGCTCGCCGGATGAGATCGAGGACATGTTCCTCAAGCATCTCGTGGAGCCGGTGCGCTTCCAGGGATTGATCCGCAACATGCACCGAGACGGTGCACGAGTCTTCGTTCAAGTGGGAACCGGAAGCCTGACCGGCTTCGTGGATGACACCCTCAAGGGGGAGGATTTCTGCTCCATTCAGATGAACACGGCCAGGCGCTCGGGACCCGATCAGTTGGCCCGCGCCGCCACGGCCTTGTGGGTCGAAGGCGCGACGGTTCGCTTGGGCCGCATCCTTGCATCGGCACCGTCGGCGGCGGATAGGGAGTCCCCATCGGGCACCCTGCGGCTCGCTCTGGGTGCGCCCCTCGTGCGCCTGGATGAACCGCTGAAGGGGATTCCTGTGCCGGGTAGGAACGCCCAGGGAGACGAGAACCTCGGGGAATCAGAGTCCCCGGTCCTGGAGCAACTTCAATCCAACCTACGGCGCGCTGGAGAGGTGGGCCGTGAGGTGTTGGACGCCTACCGCGAGACGCGGAGCCCCGAGCAGTTGACTCGCACGCGCCTGGTCTCACTAGAGACCTGCCCTTTCCTCATTGACCACGCGTTCTTTCCCCAGCCGGAGGGTTGGCCTAATCCGGCTGACCGGTTCCCCCTGGTGCCCATGACCATGTCGCTGGAGATGATCGTTTCCACGGCGACGGAGTTGGTGGCGCCGCGAGTGGTGATCGGATTGGAGCGCGTACGAGCCTGGCGTTGGATGGCGGTTGAACAACCTCAGGAGCTAACCATTGAGGCGCGCAGAGTTGATGGGGATCCCGACCGTGTGCACGTATCAATCGGGGACTACATTGAAGGCACGGCCCTGGTGGCAGATGCCTACCCCGAGCCACCGGCCCCGGACACGAGCCGCGGTCCGGGTGAGAAGGAGTTGGGCATGGATGCGGCCACCATGTATGCGAGACGGTGGATGTTCCATGGCCCCGCCTATCAGGCTGTAACCGACCTGGGGGCCATCGGCGAGCGGACACTACATGGGAAGGTGAAACGCCTGGAGGCTGAGGGCTCGCTCTTCGATGGCGCCGGGCAGATGTTCGGCCTTTGGATCTCCCTGAGCATGGAAACCGACCGCATGGCCCTGCCTGTCCGAGTGGAGAAGGTGAACTTCTTTGGGCCTCCGCCTGCGGTGGGAACTGAGTTCGATTGCACGACCCGGATTCACTCATGCGGAGAGCGGCAGGTGATCGGCGACATCGAGCTTGTGCGGGACGGGCGTGTGCATGCGCGCCTAGAGGGCTGGGAGGACCGGCGCTTTGAGAGCAATCCGCGCGAGTGGCCCGTGATCCGCTATCCCGAACGCAACCTGCTCGCCATTCCGAGAGCCGATGTACCCGGCTGCGTCTGGCTGCCTCAGGGTTATCGCTCCACCGCCACCCGCGACTATTACGCGCGCCGCTTTCTGGATGGCCCGGGTCTAGAGTTCTACCGAGGTCTCATGCCTAAGCGTCAGATTGACTGGCTCTCGGGTCGCATCGTGGCCGTGGATGCCGTGCGCCAGTTGCTCTTTGCTGAGGGTAGGGAGTCCCTATTCCCCGTGGAGGTGCGGGTGACAAATGACAATCAAGGCCGACCCGAAGTGGATGTGGATGGCGAGCTGGATCTCCGGGTATCCCTGGCCCACTCCAATGGGGCAGGCGTGGCTCTGGCCACACGGGGAGACCGGGTGGGTGTGGACATGGAGCCGGTGACGGAGCGGGACGAGGGCTTCGAATCCACGGCTTTCACAGCTAGTGAGCGGGCGCTCTTGGTGGGAGCGGTGGGTTCGCTGGAGCGCGCGGACGGGGTGGCGCGCCTGTGGACGGCTAAGGAAGCCCGCGGGAAGTGGCTTGGAACGGGCCTCGTTGGTGGCCCACGCCAGCTGCTGGCTCAAGAGCTGGACGGCGAGCGTGTGAGGGTCGATGGCCGTTGGATTGAGACCTTGCGGACTGGAGACTGGATCATCGCCTGGGTGATCGGCGAGGATGACGCCCAATGAGCGACACCCTGCAAACCGTTGGACGCATGATCCAAGAGGTGATCGGCGATGATTGGGATCTGGACCAACCCATCACCTTGGAGACCTCCTTCGGGGATGACCTCGAGCTGGAGAGCATTGAGTTCGTCTCCTTGGCCGAGGCTCTCAAGGTGGAGTATGGGGATGAGGTGGATTTCGTCGGTTGGCTCTCCACCAAGGAACTGGACGAGATCATCCAGCTGAAGGTTGGCGACGTAGTGGAGTTCATAGACCTGTGTCGTTCCTCGAACTGAACCAAGTCCGCTTTCACGTGCAGGAACTCGGCCCAGGTGCTGAGTCCGGCGAGAGCACTCCAGCCTTCATGGCCCATGGGTTGCTGGTGGATAATTTGGCTTCCTGGTATTTCGGTGCTGCCCCGCGGGTGGCTCGCGATCGACGGGTCGTGCTCTACGACTTGCGGGGACACGGGCGCAGCGAAGCTGTGCGCTCGGGTTACGACGTGGCGACCGGGGCGGCGGATCTTGCAGCCCTCGTTGGATCTGCCGCAGAGGGTCCGGTGCATCTGGTGGGGCACAGCTACGGTGCGCTTGTCGCTCTGCGCTGCGCCCTCGACTATCCCCAGCTTGTACGGAGCCTGGCACTCGTAGAGGCACCCTTGCCACCTTCACGGCTGGAGGAAATGCGCTCGATCGCGACCGCTGATCCCAAGCAGCTGCTCGCGGCTCTGCCGGAACGCTTGCGAGAGGCCTTGACGAGTGGCCGGCGCCGAGCCGCCCGCGCGCGCAAGAGCCTGGAATTCTTGCTGAGAGAGAGCAGCTTGGTGGCTGACCTAGCTGCCGAGGTGGACATTCCTGACGCGGAACTCGCAGGTCTCGAAATTCCCGTGCAGTTAATCTACGGGGAGCGTTCGAGCTGCAGACCCGTGGGAGATCGGCTACTTACGGCCCTCCCCCAAGCGTCCTTGGAGGTGCTTGATGGCGGGCATTACCTCAGCGTCGAGCGGTCAGCCGAGGTTGGCGAAATTCTCGCGGGGTTCCTCCATGGCTGAGGTCACTGTGGGTGGTTTGCGCTTTCACGTGCAGAGGCTTGGCCCCGAGGTCGGGGTGCCGGTCGTCTTCTTGCACGGCTTGATCATGGATAATCTATCCAGTTGGTTCTTCACCGCCGCGCCCAAGGTGGCCGCCCACCAGCCGGTGTTGCTCTACGACTTGCGCGGGCACGGCAAGAGCGAGCGGCCAACGGCTGGATATAGCGTCGAGGACATGGTGGGGGATCTGGGTGGAATCCTGGACGAGAGCCTGCCCCCTGACCAGAGTGTCGAGCTGGTGGGCAACAGCTTTGGTGGCCTTCTGGCTCTGGCATTTGCGCTGGCCCGACCCGAGCGGGTGCGGGGACTGTGTCTGGTAGATGGTCAGGTACACGACGAAGCTTTTGGCCCGGAGATGGTGTCGAGCTTGGGCCTTGAGGGTCGCGAGCGGGATGAGATGATCGCTCGCTCGTTTAAAGCTTGGCTGGGTCGGCATAGCGAGCGTAAACGTAACCGCTTGGCCCGCAACGCTTCGGAGTTGGTACATGGCACAAGTCTTGTGCAGGACCTTGCCCACTCGGCGCCACCCTCGACACAGGAGTTGGAGCGCCTGAGTTGCCCTGTGCTGGCCCTTTACGGTGAACACTCGGACGTCCGTGAGCGTGGCGAGAATTTGGCGGCACGGCTGCCCAACGCTCAATTGGAGATCGTCGAGGGGTGTACGCACTCCTTGCTCTGGGAGCAGACGGCGCAACTGGAACAAAGGGTGTTGTCTTGGGTCGGACGAGAGTCCGGGCCGGGAGGGAAGGACTGATTCATGGCGCGCATTCTCTTCGTCGTGCCGCCCATGACGGGCCACATCCAGCCCACACTCGCCGTGGGGGACGCACTTACCAGCAGGGGGCACGAATGTGCATGGGTTGGCCACGGGGAAGTGCTTGAGCGCGTCTTGCCCAGGGACATGAGGGCTTTGACCCTGGGTGCCGCGCCGGATGGGGGGCCCTGGCGAGAGGAGTTGGAGCGCATCCGCGATCGGGCCCAGGAAGTACGTGGCTTGGCTGGACTCAAATTTCTTTGGGAGGACGTTCTGATTCCTCTGGCGCACTCCATGTTGCCTGGAGTTCGCGCGGCCGTGGATGAGTTCGAGCCCGACGTGGTGGCCGTGGATCAGCAGGCCTTCGCGGGCGCTTTCGCCGCCCGCGAGAAGGGGCTTCCCTGGGCAACACTGGCGACCACCTCCGCCGACCGTCAGCGATCTCTGGCGGACTTGCCTCGGGTTCTCGCTTGGACTGAAGAGCGTCTGACGCAGTTGCAGGTGGATCTGGGCTTGGAGCCCTTGTCTTCCCCGGAAAACTCATTGGACTGTGTGTTGGTGTTCTCCACAGCAGCCCTTGCCGGTGCGAGTGATGCGCCGCCGACAACGACGCACTTCGTCGGGCCTGCTCTGAGCGAGCGCAGGCCTACGGTGGGCTTTCCCACCGATCAGTTGGCTCCGGGCACCCGCGTTCTGGCCACCTTGGGTACCCTCAATGGGGAGCGCGGAGGCCGTTTCTTCCAGGCTCTGGCCGAGGGCTTGGGAGGCATGGACCTGCAGGTGATCCTGGCCGCTCCTCCCGATCTGGGCCCGTTCCCCGCCAATTTCATCGTGCGTCCCTTTCTTCCCATCCTCGATCTCCTGCCGCACGTATCTGCGGTCGTGTGTCACGGCGGACACAACACGGTTTGCGAGTCGCTCGCCTTCGCGCGCCCGCTGGTCGTAGCGCCCATTAAGGACGATCAACCGGTGGTGGCGGGGCAGGTGGTCGATTGCGGAGCCGGCCTCCGGGTCTCTTTCGGGCGGCCCCGTGCGGCACACCTGCAACAGGCGCTTGGGCGTGTTTTGAATGAGCCCGACTTCGAGCAGGCCGCCACTCGTGTTCAGGCGTCCTTCCATAAAGCAGGGGGCGCGGCGCGAGCGGCGGACCACTTGGAGGCCCTTCTCTCGTGATCTTCTGGATTCTTGTCCTACTGTTGGTGCTCGGTGCTCTGCGGTTACGCGGGCGCGTGGGCCACTACCCTCTCCTTCCTGATACCGAGCGTGAGGTTCACGAGAGTCACGTCTTCCTGACCGCACAAGGTGTCGAACTCAGCGCTTCCACCCGACGGGCAGCGAGTGCCTATGCGCGGGCGGCGGGCCTAGACCTCTTGCATATCGTTCCTGGCAACTGGTCCGTGAGTGAGTGGATGGGATTTGCGGAGCTCTGTGATCCGCTGGAGTACAGTACTCGTCCTCTGCACGTGGGCTGCAGTGCGGGGCACGCCATGTTGGTCGAGCGCTCGGTACTTGAACGCGGGGGCGAGGCCCTGGAGGACCTGAACCAGGGATTGCCCGTAGGAATGGCGGCGTTCGTGGGAGCGGCCATGGAGCTGCGGCGCTGTGCGCCGCATTCATCGGGTTTGGCCGTGGCTCCGGGCCTGGTGGCCCGCCCCACTCGCGGTGAGGACAGGGCTGCGGCACTACGCACGATTCTCGGAGACCTGGGCCAGGCCGTTCTGCTGGTGCAGGGTGCGGTCTTTGCCTTCTTGATCGCTTCGTTATTTGTCGCCCCGGCTTTCGGGTGGCCCTTGGTGATTCTCTACCACTTGCAAGTACCCCTGGCCTTGGGTGGACAGGGGAGAACATCGCGTTCTCTGTGGCCGTTCATTTGTGCTCGACTGCCCTTGGACGTCCTGGTTTGGGTTGACACCGTGCTGCACCTGCACATGCGTGACAATGGCGGAGCGCATGAAGCGCTACGGACGGAGTACACACGCCTGCTCGCCCAGGACTGGCGGACACGCTTCGAGAGCCGGCGCAGCGATTGCCCCTCTTGTGGTTCACAAGAACTGGCCTTCAAGCTGGAGCACGAGGACTATTTCCAGCACAAGCCCGGCCGTTTTCGATTAGAGACCTGCCAGTCCTGCGGTCTGGTGTTTCAAAATCCTCGTCTGACGTCCGAGGGCCTTAATTTTTATTACAAGGACTTCTACGACGGCCTGGGTGCGGAGAAGCTCGACTTCATTTTTTCATTCGAACCGGATGGCTACGAGCATCGGGCACGCATGGTGGAGGGGCACCTCCCAGATCGTCTGGCTCCGCGTCGTTGGCTGGATGTGGGTGGCGGGCACGGCCACTTTTGCCTGTCGGCCGGGGGCCACTGGCCGCAGACGCGGTTCGAGGTTTTGGACCTGGCGGATTCGGCTACGGATGCGGAGCGCCGTGGCTGGGTAGCGGCCGGGCACCGCGCGCTCTTTCCGGAGTGGGCCCAGGGCCGAACCGCAGCTGCTCCTGGTCAGCTCTTCGACGTGGTTAGCATGAGCCACTATCTCGAGCACACCCTCGACCCACGTGCCGAGATCGCAGCCGCCCACACGGTTCTGGAACCAGGGGGCCTGATCTTGATCGAACTTCCGGACCCCGAATGCCCATTTGGTCGGTGGCTGGGCTGGGCCTGGCTGCCCTGGTTCCAGCCTCAGCACCTGAATATGTTGCCCCTGCGGCGCTTGGAACATGAGCTGACCACGGCGGGATTTGAGGTGCTCGAACGGGAGCGCGGCGCGGCTCACCAACGCGTAGATCTGCACTATGCCCTGCTGGTTCTCATGGGGCGTCTGGCACCCGAACCGGATCGCCCTTGGTTGCCCCCGACCCATCCGATGGGACGCTTGCGTCACACCGTGGTCTGGTTGGTGGGGCTGCCTCTCCTTTTGCCAGCCAAGCTCATTGACCAGTTTCTTATCGGGCCATTTGCGGGCCGCTTGGGACTGTCCAATACTTACCGAGTACTTGGACGGGCACGATGAAAGGGTCGCTGTTTACGACGGCCATGTACACCGGACAGGTCTGGGTTAGGGCTGGTGTGCCCTGCGCGGCCCTCTTTGATTGTAGCGAGGCGCGCATGGTCCACGGGGCATCATCTTTCCTGATGGCGGCGGGGCAGTTGTTTCGGTCGGATGGACCTCAACTCGAGCTGGCGCTTCTTCAGCGCCACAGGATGCTCGATGCCCTCGTCGAGGAGTTCGAGGGTAAGTACGTGCTGGAGTTGGCTGCTGGACTCTCACCTCGCGGGTCCCGGTTCAGTTCAAACGAGGCTCTGCATTATGTGGAGGTGGATCTGGCGCCAGTGCTGTCCGTCAAGCGGGCTCTCATGGCGCGGACGGTTGAGGGGCAAGAGGTGGCCCTGCGCGAGAACCTGCAGTTCGTAGCGGGTGATCTGCGTAGCATTGATTTGGCTGGACTTATCCCCGCTGGAGAACCCGTCCTAGTGATTGGCGAGGGACTGTTCATGTACTTGACGGCGGCTGAGCAGCGAAGTTTATGGCAGCGCATTGCTGCCCTGGTCGCGGGGCGTGCAGGCAGTCGGTTGGCGTTTGATTTGGTCCCCGGCTGCGAGCAGGCCCCCGGAGGTGCGACCGGGCACCTGCTGGGGAAGGTCATGGGAGCGTTCACGGGCGGAAAGGGCTTTGCTCTCGATGAGCGGACACGAGAAGTTCTGTGCAATGAACTCCAGCAGTGCGGTTTTGTGTCGCCCCGACCTCTTGCGCCTGGCGATGCTCCGAAGTCCTGGCGGGTTCCTCATCTGGAGTTGCCGACGGAACAGCTGCTCTTTCTGGCCGAGGCTTCCGCCTAACGGGGATCTTCGCCCTTACTCCCATCGACAAGGCTCCAGGCCCAGGTCTGCCTTGACCGAGGGTGGCGTTCCATCTTTATGGTGACCTGGAAATCTGAATGCGGAGCGGCCAACAGTTCGCGGACGAAGATGTTGTCCGCGCAAACTTGCCCCTTCGCCGAACTTATGATCAGCCGTACAGTCACGTTGCCTAGTGGTTGGGCGAGGTGATTGTTCATGCGAGCGTGGAAGAAGAGTTGTTCGTAGTGGGCCTCGCCAGAGGTACTCATCTTGTCCAAATCGGCTGTGGGGATGTTCCCCGTGTGCAAGTAGATCTGGCTGGCCTTGTCATTCACCGCCGCGAGCGTTGATCCTGATGCTCTTGCTTCGATGCGCTCCTTCGAGGAGCAACCAGCAAGGAGCAAGGCGGAAACGATAACGATAGAGGAGATGGGGCGTTTCATGCAGGTGGGTGGGAACGGGGGCGAATCGGGTTGCGATTAGGGTGTCCCTAGGGAGGTCTCTTGTCGACCCACTTCTAGCGCCACTACACCGGCGTGTTCTAGATGGTTCTGAATCCTACTCAACATGCAACTCGCGTAGTTTTGCATTTGCGGACAAACCGGAGTGCCCTTGGCCGGAAGGGCGGTTGGATCACAAGTTAAGTTTCCACGCATCGCCTGCGGCGAGGACCTCTGGGTCCCGTGAGAATACGCGTACCCATCTATCCTCGTAGATTGTCTGGAGAGTTTTATCCTTGATGCACCTTTTCAGAATGTCGGCGGCACGCTGCTGCAAGTTCTTATCTGCTGCCATGCTTCGTGGGTCGGCAATTTCTTGAAGCCGCTCCCGTCCCCGTTGGTTCGCGTCGGACACCTTGGCAATGCCGATCATGTGCATGTACTTGCGCTCCCCTTCGAAGTCCTTATGGAGCACCAGAATCGAGGCGGCACCCAAGGACACTTCGCCTTTGCGATTGCTCACGATCGTGGACTGCAGTTCCATGTTCTCGTGGCGATAGGGGCCGCGTCCGTTCATGAGTAGAACGCGCCTGCCGTGGCTCCGTTGGTAGCTGGCGTAGGGCATGATCGAGGTTCGGTTTGTGGAGACTGTTGGCGCCTCCAGAATGGCTAATTCACCGGGAAAGGCCGTCAGCGCATTATAGAACCGGGGCCACGCCGGCCGCTCTTCAGAACCGTAGTGCGGGGGTAGAGCCACTTCAGTGGGCCAATAGCTCGTGAATGAGTTGTGGGTACGGAATGTCCGGAGAAGGGGCCCCTGAATGAAGAGCAGGAGCAGAGCTGCGCCACCGAACCCTAGCCGCACTCGGTCCTTTGATAACCCGCGCAACAAAAGAGCCCTGATTAGTTTGGCGATTACATCCAAGCCGGTGGCGGTCCAGGCCAGCAAGCCGGGGAGTAGCACCATGCAGTATCGTGCGATACTGAATGTGCGATCTCCCCACTGCACAAGTGTGGTGATAGCGAAAATTTGTGCAATGATCATCACCGTCACGAAGAGTGCGAATGAGCGGGCGCGTAGCCAGGTATGCACGGCGCCTATGAGGGTTAGCCCTGCCACGGTGAATACCAGCCATCGATGGGTTGTTCCGATTAAGAGCATGCCGGTATTCGCCC
>JAPKBO010000178.1 GCA_028823395.1 Planctomycetota bacterium
CTTCCCATGATGAACATCGCATTGATTCAGCAGCCCGCCGGGCCTGACGTTGCACAAAACCTCAGTCGAGGCTTGGATGCGGCCCGACAGGCAGCGAAAGATGGCGCCCAAGTCATCTGCTTTGCCGAGTTGGCCTTCGAGCCCTTCTATCCTCAGGTTCCGGCAGCGGAGCAGGAGCAGGTCTCGGATGTTCGTGACTTGGCCGAGACGATCCCAGGTCCCATGACGGAGGCATTCCAGGCGTTGGCTGCTGAATGTGGTGTTGTGGTGATTCTGAACCTGTATGAGCGCGATGGGGACTGTGCCTATGACACATCACCCGTCATCGATGCTGATGGGCAATTGTTGGGCCGTACACGCATGGTGCACATCACCGAATACGAGCATTTTCATGAGCAGGGCTATTACGACCCTGGCGATCAGGGTGCGGTTGTCTACGAAACGCGGTTCGGAAATTTTGGGGTAGCCATATGTTACGACCGCCATTTCCCCGAGTACTTGCGAGCTCTAGCCCTCGGAGGTGCGGAGGTGATCTTCGTGCCCCAGGCAGGAGCGGTAGGGGAGTGGCCCGAGGGCCTATACGAAGCTGAGATGCAGGTGGCTGCGTTTCAAAATGGGGTGTTCACGGCGTTGTGTAATCGGGTGGGCAAGGAGGAGAAGCTGACGTTCGCAGGGGAGTCGTTCATTTGCGATCCCGGTGGGCGTGTGATGGCCCGGGCCAAAGCAGGCGGCGCTGACGTTCTGCACGCCGAGTTGGATCTGGTGCAGGTCGGAGCTTCACACGGGCGCAAGCTGTTCATGAGGGACCGCCGTCCAGAGCTGTATCGAGCCTGGCTGTAGGTGCGGCGGCTCTGCGGCACCTTCGCTGCCTTTGCCTGAGCATTAACGGCAAAGGGCATTCCTTCCCCTTGGGTAAGGGAGGGCGGCCCAAGATCGTCAGGACGAAATCTTGCCCTAACTCATTGCGTAAGGGCCCTGTTGTACGGCGACTCGAACGGGGGCGTCTCGTAACCTATGGGCCGTCGCGCATGGCAAGTTCGTGTGCGCACTCCTCCTGGCTCAAAATAAAACTGATATGCGAATCGTTCACGCTCTTGGCCGCTCCTTGCCACTCTTTGCCGTGGCTTCAGTTTTATTCTCAGGGGCCTCTTCGGCCTTGGCCGTAGGTCCATCTGCAGCTAGCGATCGAGCCGTGCTGCTCATGCACGTCGACTTTTCCGACGCCCGCGGCCCAAGCTTCTCAGACGGAGAGTTCTCCCGCGCCGCCCGGAGCCTCGATCGTTATTTGAAGTCCACTTCCTATGGGCTAGCAGGTGTTGAGGCCACGGTCACCAAGCTCCTGCGTATGCCGCGCCCTCTGAGCTACTACAACCCAAGCGGCACCCCCAAAGGTGGTCTTAGGGGGGAGTTGATGGCCGATGCGTTGGATATGGCTGAGGCGGCGGGCTATGACATCGATGCCTACGACATCCACTGGCTTACCCCTGGGCAAGGTACGACCGGAGTTGCAGGCAAGGTCTGGGGCAACAACCCCAACTCCATCGGGATCATCGTCCATGAGGTTGGGCACTCTTTGAACATACCGCACGCCAACAGTTGGCGGACGAATGACGGCACAACCACGGGTTCTGGATACAGCAAGGAATACGGTAACCGGTTTGACCCCATGGGCGCGGGTAAGGATCGTTATCAGCGTCACTTCAATACGGCAACCAAGTACTTGCTTGGCTGGCTTGGAGAGGGCGACATTACAACGGTGACCAAGGATGGTATCTATCGCATTCAGGCTCACGATCGTCCGTTGAGTGGAATGTCTGCAGCTCTGCGTATCCCGCGCAACAGAAAGCAGAACTACTGGGTTGAATTCCGTGATGCCCTCGGCGACCGCCGGTCAGCCAATGGCGCCCTCGTGATGTGGGAGAACCTCAGCTTCCAGTATCTGAATCCCAATCAGTCGGACACGCACACCAACCTCTTGGATATGCACCCGGCCACAGCGGATATCAGGGATGCGCCGCTCTTGCCGACTGATGGTTGGTTCGATGATGACGAAGCGGGTATTCGTATCAGGGTGCTGGGGAAGGTTCAAACCACACCCGTGTCCTTGGATGTTGAGGTGCAATTTACGCATCCTGCCGGTGCCCTTGATGCGCCACCGAGCCTCTCATTTGTGCAGCCATTCGGTACCGCTTCTTCCATCGGTGGCACAACGGTATTTGAGGCCATCGCTCATGATCCCGACAGGGGCACTGCTAATGGGGATGGCATCGAAAGCGTCGTCTTTGAGGTTTACGGAGGAGGCAACGAGCCTCCGATTGCGGTGTTACCGCCGATCACGGAACCGCCCTATCGGCAGGAATTCGACACATCTGGCCTTGTTGACGCCGGCTACACGGTCTTGTGCCGGGCCACCAGCACCGCCAATGCGGGCGGGAATTTCTCAACGGACCTGACCTACGTCCGCGTGCGTTGCAACGGGGCCAATCGTAGCCCTAAGATTGTGTGCGGCCTTGCCCTCGCCAGCCCGATTACGAAGGCGAGTCAATTTCGTGCGGAGATTGTCGTCAACGACCCCAATGGTCTCGAGGATATTGCCAAGGTGCAGGGCTGGATCGTATCTCCGACTAGGGCACGGGTTGGCAAGTTCAGCCTGAAGCACGAAGGTGCAGGTGTTTACACCCTTGCGCATCCGCACATGAATTTCTCACGGCCGGGCACCTACACATTTATTGCGAGGGTTAGCGACCGCCGCCAGTTGTCGCGGAGGGATGTGGCGACCTTCATTGTGAAATAGGGAAGTACTTCGCTGGGCTGGGCGCAAAACGGATGATCAAGCCCCTCGATTAACTGCGCTGAGGATTAAAATGCACCAGATAGCTCGAACCATTTACGTGGCAGCATTATTGCTACCCGCATTTCTGTTTCTCAGCGGGGCCCAAGCCTCCGATTCGGATAACTGGCCCACTTGGCGTGGCCCAGGGGGAGCGGGCGTCGCCCGGTCTGCGGTCCCTACGAGTTGGTCTGACGAAGAGAACATACGTTGGCAGACTGCGATTCCTGGGCGAGGGTTCTCTACACCCATTGTCTGGGGCAGTCGCATCTACCTGACGACCGCCGTTCCATTGGAGGAAGCAGCGGAGCCCGAGGGCGGGGACTCAGGCCGTGAACGCGGTAGTTTCGGTCGGGGTGGACCGCGTGGATCTGCGACCGTCAACACGGCCTTTCTTCTCCTGTGTCTCGACTTGGACACCGGTAAGGAGATCTGGCGCAAGAAGGCCTGCGAAGCCAAACCCCACGAGGGTTTCCATCGCACCTACGGAAGCCACGCTTCCGTTTCGCCCGTAACCGATGGGGATAAGGTGATTTGTTCCTTCGGCTCCCAGGGAATCTACTGCTACGACATGGACGGTGAGTTGCTGTGGGAGCACGACCCGGATGTCGAGCTGCAAATGCGGCGTCAGTTTGGGGAGGGAGCCAATCCGGCCCTGCACGGTGGCCTATATGTGCAAGTGTTCGACCATGAGGCGGATTCGTTTGTGCTGGCCCTGGACGCTAAGAACGGCGAGGTCAAGTGGCGCCATGAGCGTGACGAGCCTTCGACCTGGAGTACCCCTTTGGCCACGGAGCACGATGGTGTTTGGCAGCTAGTGATTGCTGGCACCAACCGCACACGCTCGTATCGGTTACCTGGTGGAGAAGAGTTGTGGCAATGTGGTGGCATAGGGGTAAACGCTATTCCGACCGTGGTGCGTCATGATGATTTGGTACTCGTCATGTCGGGCTATCGAGAGCCCAATCTGCAGGCCATCCGGCTGGGCGGCAAGGGAGACATCACCGACGCGGACCCTTCGCCCATCGCATGGAACTCTAACCGGGGCACTTCTTACACGGCCTCGCCGGTGCTTCACGAGGGCCGCTACTACTGCGTCCAAGACGGCGGCAAGATCAGTTGCTTTGATGCTGCAAGTGGGAAGGCGTTCTACCTCGAAGAGCGTCTGCCGCGCGGGACAGATCTCAAAGCCTCACCTCTTGCTGCCGGAGGTGTGCTCTATGTGGCAACGGAGGCGGGTGATGTGCACATGGTCGCGCTGGGCGAGGAATTCAAGGTGCTGGGAACGAACACACTCAGCGACCAATTCTTTGTCTCTTCACCTATCGCGGTCCAGGGCAAGCTCCTCCTACGCGGCCAGGGCGACCTGTTCTGCATTGGCGAGAGCGCCTCGGATGGAGACTGACCGGGCCAGATCAAGCAATCTCGGGCCGCACTTGTACGGGGCGCTAGTACAATGAGGGCCTGATGGCGAATTTGATTGAGACCCTCACCATTCGAGTGCTTCGGCGCCGCTTGGGTGCGATGCTTGCGGGGCTGCTTGTTTTGGCCTCACCGGCGCTGGCGACGTGGTCGCTTGTGGTCCTCAACACCAAGACCGGAGAGGTTTGTGTGGCCTCGGCCACCTGCATCGGCAACAAATTCCCTCTAAAGCTCTGGCTCCCGGTGATCGTGGTGGAGCGTGGAGGCGGCGTCGCCCAGTCCATGGTGGATAGCCTCGGGGGCAACCGCATGACGATGTGGGCCGGTATTCAAAACGGGCTCTTGCCCGCCCGCATCCTCGACCAGCTCTCCGCGCAGGACGGATTCCATCAGAGCCGGCAGTACGGAATTGTCACAGTGGATGGTCCGCCGATTACCTTCACCGGCGATAAAGCGGGGTTGGCTCGCTTTGGCGTTACGGGCCAGGTCGGAGATCTGATCTACGCGATTCAGGGCAACGTATTGGCGGGCGATGAGGTTGTACTCGAGACCGAAAAGACTTTGCGGGCCTCCACCGGAGACCTTGGGCAGAGGGTTATGGAGGCTATGGAGACAGCTCGATTGTGGGGTGGTGATGGGCGGTGCTCCTGCAGCAGCTCCAACCCGCCGAGCTGTGGTTCCCCTCCGCCGAATTTCACCCATTCCGCTTACACCTCGTTCATCGTCCTCGCCCGCCCCGGTGATGTGGATGGCATCTGTAACAAGGCGTTGGGCTGCGCCAATGGCAATTACTATCTAGAGAAGGTCTTCAAGGGAAAAGGGCCCACGGACCCGGACCCTGTAACCGAACTTACAGCGCGCTACAACGCCTGGCGGGCTGGCATGGTGGGCCTGCCCGACCACTACCTGTCCAAGGTCCATGTGGATCGTGAGCTGCTGGTGGCTGACGGCAAGTCGAAAGCCAGCGTGCGCATCCAACTTGTGGACCTGGAGGGCACCCCTCTGACGGTGGGTGGAGACCAAGTGACGGTGCGGCAGGTGAGTCCAGGGCCAGCAACGGCGATACCCGGACTCGTGACGGACAATGGCGACGGTTCGTACAGCTTGGCGTTGATGGCAACCACTAGCGCTGGCCGTGGGGCGTTCCAGGTGGAGGTCGGAGCCTCGGGGCCCCGCTCGATACTCTTGCGGCCGCTTATCGCCCTGGAAACGTCGCCTCTGAGTGAGCTGCACGTGGGCATGAGGACCGTGAGTGCTACGACGGGTGGTCGGGTGCCCTTCACTGTCAATCGTGGTGCCGCGGACGCGGGCCGTTCTTACCGCATTCTTGGAAGCCACTCAGGGTCCTTACCGGGCTTTGACTACGGCGGCGTACACGTCCCGCTCAACCGGGACAGCTTCTTTGCCTTCACCTGGAGCACAAACGGGAACGACCCCAAGTTCTTGCGCTCTGCGGGGACACTCAACACGGATGGCCGCATACAAGCGTTACTGCGTGTGCCCCCGGGAACCTGGTCAGCCCTGGTGGGAAGGCGGTTCGAGTTCTGTGCGCTCCTGGGAGCTAGCGGAGGTGGCGGATTCGAGGTGACGCCGCCGGTTGGGTTTGATCTGGAACTCTAGCCTTTACCTGACACGGATCAGGTAATCGACGATCAATCGTCTTCGTCGGCGACTTCAGTGCGCACTAGGTCCGTACTGGCAAGGACATAGGGTTCATCGCCGGCAAGGATCACGACCTCTGTATTTGATTTCCCATCCTTTGTCGGCGTCATCGTCACTTGGACGAACCCTGACGGATCCTTGAGCACGAGGGCTCCTTTTCCCTTTCTCTTGCCTTCAAAGTAGTCCATCTCACACCCCTGGTTATCGATGGAGAACATGGTGTAAACCTTGCGGTTACGGTGGTATCCGATGATGGAGAAGGACTCATGCTTGAGCTCTGGCATCTGTGAATGCGAGAACAGGAAACGCCCGTCCATTATCATCCTAGAGGTGGATTTCCCTTCGGCCATCATGGGCTTGGTTCCAGGTGTGAGCCAAATGGAATTGTGTGACTCGAATTCTCCGACCATGCCTGCGAGGAGCTTGTGTTCGGGGCCGGGCCTTTCGTTGTCTTGGATGTGCGCGGGTGTGGTGATGGATGCCGACAAGAGCAGGCCTGCCACGAGGCCTAGGCTGAGGAACAGGAGGGGTTTTTTCATGGGTGGGGTTTGGCTGAGTAGAGTTGGAAAGCCTTGCGGAGCAATAATTGACCAAGCCACACCAGATGGCGAGAAGATTAGACTGCACCCATGACAATAGTCCTCTCACATGCTCTGTCGGCAACTTGCCTTCTTGTTGCGCTGGGTGGGATACCTGCACTTGCATATGGGGGCGGGCTGGATGATGAGGCCGCCCGTAGCGTCAATACACCCTGGCTGGACCTGTCCCGGCGTGCGGACGTGCTCAAAGTGATCAGCGAGTGGGGCGGGCCACCGGAGGGACACTCTGGCTCGATGCAGATTGTGCAGGCAGCAGACGGAGGCAATAAGCTGGTGATCTTCGGTCAGACCACCCAAGAGCCCACGACCCGAGCGCGTATCACCAGCGAGAGTGACGCCAAGGCATCACCCCTGTTGGACGTGACACGCGCTTTGGGTGGGGACAATCATGCGGGGCTCTTCCTCGCTGATGGCCGCCTGCT
>JAPKBO010000179.1 GCA_028823395.1 Planctomycetota bacterium
CCTCGCGCTGCTCCATGTGTGGCAGGTGCCCGCACTCCTCGATCACGTGTACTTCGCCCCGGGGCAGGCGCTCTTGCACGTTGGGCAGGGACTCGGCGAGAGGAATGACAGCGTCCTGCCTCCCCCACAAGAGGTGCACGGGGAAGCTCGCCTGCTGGATGAGCCGGTGGTCCCCGTCCATGGGCGGCGAGCAGCGGATCGTCGAGAGCAGGGCGCGGGCGAAGCCCCGGTGCTGAAGCAGCGGCCGATAGAGCTCGGGCCAGTGGGCGAACGGGCCGGGGTCGAGGAAATCTTCGAGTTGACTCTCGGCCCGGGTGGGGAAGTCCGCCTTGATGAAGGCGGCAATCTCCTCGGTGCCGAGCGGCGTGGTGTCGAGGTCCTGCCCGTAGCCGGGCTGGAAACCAGAGGGGTCCACCATCACCAGAGTCTGGATGCGCGCGGGATGCCGAGCCGCGGTACGGGCGACGACCACCCCTCCCATCGACAGGCCGACCAGGTGCACGGGCCGCCGGTACTCTAGGTGGTCGAGTAGGCCGATGATCTGGTCGGCATAGAAGTCCGGGTCGTAGTTGGCGTCGGGGTTCGAGCTGTGGCCCCGGCCGAACAGATCGAGGCGCAGCACGGGCCGTCCCCGCCGCACGGCCTCCTGAAAGGTGGGATCCCAGATGTACGAGGGAACCGAGAAGCCGTGCACGAGAACCAGGAGCGCCTGCTCGGACTCTTCGGAAGCGGGTCCTCCCAATTCGTAGTAGCAATGCCCGCCGTCCAACTCCACGAAGGCCCCGGTTGTCACATCCGTCCGATAGGCGGCGTCCTTCTGGATGGTCTCATAGGTGGCCTGGGGAACCGAGCAGCAGGCGGCGAGGAGGGCGACGATGAGGATGGACAGGCGGTGCATAAAGGGTCTCCGACACCAACCATAGTCAAGTAACGCGGGGACGGCGCCACCTGGGCCCTGGGCAGGGCCTGATGGTGCGCCCGGCAGGACTTGAACCTGCTACCTCCGGTTTAGGAAACCGGCGCTCTATCCGGATGAGCTACGGGCGCTCGGGCGGGAGGGTAGCACAGGTTGGGGCGAAGGGGGCGCTACTCGGGGCGTGTCGAGCAAAGGCCGCAGCGACCAGCTGGCGGGTGAATCCCGCGTGACCGGCAGGGTCGTGGGCCAGGATGATGTCAGCGGTCCCCGGATCACTGGGGGGGAAATAGACCCCGCAGTTGGGATTGATTTCGAGCATGTAAGGGATGCCGGCCGCATCCACTCTGACGTCGCAGCGACCGAAGCTGGTGCCGCCGAGGGCCACGAAAAACTGGGCCGCCTCGTGACGCAGGCGGGACGCGAGGAGGGGATCGGCGACCGGGATGCACTCGAGACCATCGTAGTCCTCCCACTTGAGCTTGGCGTGCTTGAAGCTCTCGCCCTTCGGGAATCGATACTGGATGGGAGTGTAGGTCTTGGGGTTTGAAAGGTCCTCCGGATTCTCGGCCACCAAGACCGCACACTCGAGGCCCGCGATGTATTCCTCGATCAAGGCGGCCCCGTGGCGCGACATGATCTTGCGCGCTTGAAGGCGCAGCCCTTCGGGTGTCCGGACACGGGAGTTTCGGCTCAGGTCGACGCTGGCGTAGCTGTTATAATGCTTGACGAACAGGGGGAAGCGCAGGGTCTGGGCAGCCCGCTCCACGTCCTCCTCCGTGCGTGCCAAAACGCAAGCGGGAGAAGCCACGCCAACGGAAGCACAGGCCGCCTTCATCTCAATTCGCGTGGGCTCGTAGAAGCTGGATGTGGCTCCCGTAAAGGGAACTCCGTGCCGCTCAAGAGTATGGATCACTTCTATGCCAGGAATATCCTGACCCTCCGCACCATCGCAGAGATTGAAGAACAGATCGAAGCCACGCTTTATCTGACGCTCCACCTCGGCGGCCGAAGTGTACTTGTCTTCCACGGTAAGAAGATGCCACTCGTCATCGGGCAGAAACGGTCGCGGGTCGCACGGCCAGTCGTTGGCTGGGAACGGGACCGTGTCCAGTTCTTGATTGGTGATCAGGCAGATTCGCACGACAGGATGATAACCACTTAGCCCGGTCAGTCCCCAGCCTTGGACCACGGCAACTGTGACCACCACTCCGGCCCATCATTGCCCTGACCTTGGACAAGCTGACGAAACCGGTCGGTCAACTCAGCAGCTTTCTCGGGATGGGTAGCCAGTAGGTTCGTCTGCTCCCCAGGGTCGGTGGACAAATTGAACAGTTGAAGGTCGGGAAGACCGGCCTTTTTTGCCGCCGCATCCGTGGTCGGGGCTGTCCAACCACCGGAACCCCCGCAAAAGCACAGTTTCCATGGGCCGGATCGCACAGCGAACCTTCCCCGTGAACTGTGGTTCACGATCAGGTCGTGCAGGGGGGCATCAAGCTCTCCCTCTCTTAGGGCGGGCAGCAAACTGACGCTGTCCTCGGCGCAGCCATCGGTCAATTTCACGCTCAAGGCCTCGGCCACTGTCGCCATGATGTCAGTCAGCGCGATGGGCTCGGCACTCCGGGTACCCGGCTCGACAACGCCGGGCCAGCGCACCAGGAACGGAACACGGTGCCCGCCCTCCCAGATGTCCGCCTTGCTCCCACGCCAAGGGCCGAGCAGATCCACACCGCCCTCGCTCAGCTTCTTGAAGTCCGCCTTAGGTGAGGTGCCGTTGTCGCAAGTGAAGATCACCAAGGTCTCATCGGCAATGCCCTGCTGGTCGAGAGCGCGCAGAACCTGGCCCACGGACCAGTCCGTCTCCAGCAAGAAGTCCGCGTAGTCGCTCACCCCGCTTTGACCCTGAAAGGTCTCGGAGGGGCTGATCGGCGTGTGCGGAGAGGTCATGGGGAAGAAGAGCAGGAAGGGCTCCTCTGCCTGTGCGCGATCCCGGATGTAGTGCACGCAGCGACGAGTGAGTTCAGGCAGGACGGCTTCCAGACTCCACTCGGGAGTCATGGGACCTGGCGAAACCCCTAGGTATTTCCCGCTAGGCATCTTTTCTTCGGGCAGTGCCACCGCGTGGTCGTCCTCGATCCAGATGTAAGGAGGCCAATTGGGAACATCGTCACCGAAATAATGATCGAACCCGGCCTCTAGGGCGCCACCACCAATGGGAAGTGCATAGTCGATTTCGCCCGACTTTCGCGTTGTACCACCACCGGCCTTGGGCCAGCGCCAACCCAAGTGCCACTTGCCAATGCAGGCCGCGTGCAGGCCTGCCTCGCTAGCCACATCGGCAATCGTCATACGCTCGGGATCGATCAGAGGTGGCCCCCACTGACTGACGATGCCCGACTTCAGACTTGTCCGCCAACTGTAACGGCCGGTCAACAGGCCGTAGCGAGTAGGCGAGCACACCGCAGAGCCCGAATGGGCATCGGTGAACGACATGCCCTGGCTCGCCAAGCGATCTAGGTTTGGGGTGGGCAGGCCGGAGCCAGGGTGCTCGGCGTACAAGGAGGAGAGACCCATGTCGTCAGCTAGAATGACAACTACGTTGCGCGGACCCTCAACGGGGAATGCGGCAACCAATGACAGAGACGCAAGTAGGTTCATGGCCTCTAGCCTAAGGGCGAACGCCCGCTTGCCCACAACTAACTACAAGGCGGTTCTCGGGGTTTGCCTTCAAGTCGCCTTTCGATCACGCCCTTGCCAAAACCGGCAATGCCCCGGCGCGGCTGCGAATCGCCCTCTCCTGCCGATTGGGTTACCAGAATAAATGTCCTTCGTGGGTCCCCACTGGACGGGTTAGGCTGGGGGCATGGCATCCTCCGCCCCGATCACCACACCATCGACCTGGGGCGGCGGCGGCAGGTCCCATGAGGCCAAGTTCACCCTGCATGGGAGCGCCGTGCCGAACGTGATGGCCTTGATGCAAGAGCGCTTGTCCGAGGATGACGCCTTCCCCACGGCACGTATCTCGAGCCTCTACTACGACACACCAGACCTGCGATTTGTATACGACAAGCGCAACTCTGACTATCTCAAGCAGAAGGTGCGTCTGCGGTGGTATGACAACCCCAGCACCGGAGTGACCGACCCAGACGCGTTCTTCGAGGTGAAGAACAAGAATGGTGCGATCCGGCGCAAGTTTCGGGTTGCCCTGAGAGGTGAAGCTCCACACCTGGCCGCTCTCGATTTGGCGAGCGCCGAACTCGAAGCTCTCCCGACTCGGCTGGCTGAGGATGGCCCTCCTCTACCGGTTGGTCTTGAGCCACTCCTTGTGGTCAGCTACCTACGCAAGAGGTTTGTACTCGAGCGCACACAGACGCGCATTTCATTGGATTGGGACATCCGCATGCCTCGAAGTCACCCCCGCTTCGGGCCCGTACCCAACCGACCACTGGACACGGCGGTAGTCGAGCTCAAGGGCGACTTGAGGGCGCTCCCTCCGGAGCTCCAGGAACTCTCGGCTCTGGGAGTACGAATGGGGGCGTTTTCCAAGTACGGGCAATGGGCCGATCGCCTTTTGGGAGCCGTATCAGCGTGGTAGCCCGAGTGCAGAAAGATAAAGCCCTTGAACGAGCACGCTCCGTGCAAACAATGAAAGTCGACAGTGACCGGGGGCAACCCAGGCATGTACCCTGCCGTTGGAATTGACGCACCGCTCCAGCCGATCCGCTACCCACCCATGATGACCTCCCCTTTGGCTCTCGCCCTGCCTTGGACGCCGTTCAGTGCCCAGGAACCTATCGACGGACAATCCGCCCTCACAGCCATCTTGGAGGCCTTCGGCGGATCCGGGATGCGCTCCATGGAAGACGCCGGCCCCCTAGGCTTGGCCATGCTGCTCTTGCTCTCCCTGGCAAGCGCTCACCTGATCTCCTACCTGTATGCGGCCTTCTACGCCAGTCGCGCAACAGGAAGCCAGATCCACCGCGCCTTCCCGCTGCTGTCGGTATCGATCACGGCCATCTTCATCTGCATCCAGTTCTCCCTGCCTCTCTCCCTTGGTCTGCTGGGCGCCCTCTCGATCATTCGCTTTCGTACACCCATCAAGGAACCGGAAGAGGCGGGTTTCCTGATGCTCGTCATCGCCGCTGCGCTCTGCTGCGCGACATTCAACCTGGTTTTTCTCGCCGTTTTGCTAACGGTCGCCGTGGGAGGATTGCTCGCCAGCCGCATCATGGGGCCAGCGCGCAGTGACGCCGATGACGGCTTGATGAGCGTGGTCCTCTCGAGGGCCGACCACGAAGCCAGCGGTTCTCAACTGCTCAAAGTCCTGTGTGAGAAGCTACCCGGTAGTCATCTTGATGGAGTGGTAGAGGGCGAGCAGGAGGCAACCCTGACCATACGATTCCGCAAGATGAAGCCGGAGGCACTTGGAGACGTACGCCAAGTGATCGCAGGACTCGTGCCAGGCGCGCGTACCAACGTCTACTACCTGAGATCCGGAAACGCCTGATGGAAGGCGCCCCTCAGCGCCGCTCGCTTGGGATCATCGCGGCCTCGCTGCTGAGCCTGTTCGCGGTCGGATGGATGCTGGAGCATTCGGGGCGGTTCTCTGGAACCGTCAGCGCCCTGCGGGAGCAAACGGTCCCCTCCTACCTGCTCCGTTATGGAGCTACGGGTGAGATCTTGCGCACGGAAGGATACGTGGAACCCGTGTGGAACGACGGAAGATATCCGCGCACCAAGGGCGCGGGCGCTCCGGCAACAGCAAGCGTCTTCACCAAGAAACGCCAGGTAGGCGAGACCCTTCTCCAAACCCGCAGCTACAGGGCGGACGGCGTGAAGGTGCCGCTTGAGATTGGCCCAGCTGAGGTGATCCCGTCTTGGCCGACGCTGGCTATCGAGGTGGACCCTGCAAGCCTGTACGACGAAAAGATCGGCATCGTTCCCAACTGGACAGAGAGATGGGAAAAGCCCGCCAAGTGCGCGCTCTTTATCGAGGGCGAGAAGGTGTTTGAGTCGGATTGCGGCATCCAACTGCATGGAAACACCACTCGCGACGGAAACATCATGGAGGGCCGCGGCCTCACCTGGCGTAGTTACAAACTGTACTTCCGATCCGACTACGGCCCAGAACAGATGCCCCCGGGTTTACTGTTTGATCCATCCTCAGGTCCCATTCGCAATGTTGTCGTTCGTGGCAACAGCTTTCTGTGTTCGACCATCGCCTACACAATCGCTCACAAGTTAAAAACGGCAGCCCCTGAAGTGCGTTTGGTCAATTTGGTCCTGAATGGAGAGCGCGTCAAGGAATACGTGGCGACTGAACACATCAGCAGGCGCCAAACAGCTAGCCGGCTGGGGCATGAAAACTTTATCTTCTACAAGCTGCGAAGTCCGGGTAACGGCGACAAGGCCCGACGCGCATTCGCTGAACTCCGAAACTGGGTACGCAACCGAGATGCGACGAGCACATGGCGCCAGATAAACGGGTATCTCGACTTGAAGGCGTACATGCGTCACATGTTCACGATCCTGCATGCGGGAGCGAGTGATTGGGGAGAAGGCGCCGTCATCATGGACCTGAACGAGAAGTTGGCCCGGTGGCGCTGGACACACTGGGACATGGACAACGCCTACCGCGATCCACACGGTGAACTGCTCCAAGGGCTGACCAATGCCGAATGGACCAAACGGTTCTTAGATCACGCCTTGGTCCCCCCCCCCAAGGCCGATCTCTATCCACGGGCAGAACTATTTCAAACCCTGATGGAAACGCATTGGTTCCCGATGGTGTTTGCAAAATTGTCCCAGGACATTTTGAACCACGAAATTCCACCCCAATTCCTTGAGTCCATACAGAACCACTACGCGCAACTGAAGAAGCTCTATGGATCAAATAAAGGGCCCACCCGACTTGTCCGCGAATGCCTTGAAGAACGCCCCGTGATCATCCGAGCCGACCTCCGAGAGAAGCTGGGGCTGGGCAAACCATACGAAGTGTCCGTCACGGGCCCAGCA
>JAPKBO010000180.1 GCA_028823395.1 Planctomycetota bacterium
ATCTCCCAGTTGCACACTAGCGCGATGGTGCGCAGCCCCCCCTTGCCGTTAGGGCCCGGGGGATTTGCGTCGTAGTCCACGTAGGGGTGCCGCGATGTGTGGCGCGCGCACTTCAGCTTGATCTCAGCCTTCTTGATGCGCGTGGCGACAGTGCCGCCAAACATCGTGATGACCTCGATGTCCTGCGTAGCCCAGCTCTTGTACTGGCCCGGCCACACGTGCATGACCGCGCGCTTCGTCGTGATCACCAGCGTGAGCGGTGCGTTGACCTCCTCTGCGAAGTCGATCAAGCACCGCGACTTGCCGCTGCCCATGTCCATCGAGAGGTAGCTATTCCGCCGCTCGAGGCAGAACTTGACCGCCGCGTCCTGGTGCGCGTAAGGCGGCGGGTGCGTTTCCTTGGGCGTGACGATCATTGCGCTATTCCTGCTCTTCGCATGAGTTCGGTGAGGGCGTAGGCGGCTTGCTGCCAGACGACGGAGTTACCCAACGCTCTAAGGCGGTCAACTCGAAAGGGCACCCCATGAGCCACCCGACCCACGTTGGGTTCAGTTGCCCACCAACCGCCCCAGCCAGCACGCCCCTCTTGGCGCGTCCCTCCCAGTCCATGTCCCCCCCCGAGTCCTTGTGGTCCCTGGTGCACGGCGTCGGCCAGTTCTCCCTCTGGAGAACCTGACGAAGAAGCTCGTTCCCCCGGTGTCCCGCTACGTTCCCCGCCTTCGTCGGCTTCTTTCTGGTCTCCTCGTTGGGAACCCCGCCGTTCATCACTGATGCCTGCGGCGTTGCCCACATCCCCGTCCCGGCTGCCCCCACCCCGGGCGTCGGCCACTCCCCCGAGCGGGCGTACCCCGCCAGCGTGTCCATCCACCCTGCCGCCTTCGCTGCATCGCTCGTCCAGCTCCCGTTGCCCTCGCTCGCCCTTGGCGTAGGCAAGTACGAAGACGCGCTCGCGCCGGTGAGGGGCCCCAACGTCGGACGCTTTGCAGCAGAGCCACTCCGCATCATACCCGATCCCGGCCAGGTCTCCGAGTAGCCCAGGAAGTCCAAGCTGAACAAAGCCCCCGACGTTCTCCACGAAGACGAAGCGGGGTCGAATTTCGCGAACGAGGCGGACAAGTTCGAGTCCGAGGTGTCGCTCGTCGCCGTGGCCTTCTTGCTTCCCGGCGATGCTCCAGGGCTGGCAGGGGATCCCGGCGAGGATCCAGTCCACTCCGAGAAATGGGGCAAGGTCCATGTCTTGGATGTTGCCAGCCCAAACAGGAGATGGCTCCAGGGCCTCGTTCTCCATCCGGTCCAAGAGGACAGCCGCTGGGAAGGCTTCCCGCTCGCAGAAGCCCACAGTCCGTCCACTGGTAACGGCCTGCCATCCTCGGTCGAGCATTCCAATACCGGCGCAGATACTGAGGGCCGTAGGGCGCTTGGGATTAGCCATGTCACCTGCACGCCTCCAGGAACGCACGCCAGTCCACCGTGTCGTCCATCCGGCCCAGGGCCTCCAGGATGTCAGTGGGTAGCACGCCCGTGAAGCTGGCCGGCATGACGCCGGTGACCTCCACGAACTTCGAGATGCGCTCTGTGTGAGCCACCCCCACCTTGGACGCCGCCACGTGGGTGCTGGGGATCTGGTGCTTGTTGGGCGTCTGGTAGCTACCGCAGTCGTCGCTAGATGTCTTACTCATCGCCATCCCCCCCGAGGCTATCGCGGATGGCGTCCTGGGCCATCTCGAGCGCCGCACGCAGGTTGTCGTTATGGCTCTGCAGTATCTTGGCGCGTGCCTGGGACTCCTCGAGCTCAGGGTTGGGCTCGGGGAACGTGAGGCCCGTGCCGTGCGTGTCGCAGTTGATGCCATCGACCGTTGGCGGCGGGGTGGCGTCTTTGGCCTGGAGGGGCCTCGCTGCGAGCTCCTCGCGGCGAGCCTCGCGCGCGTGCTCAGCCGCCTCAGCTGTGACGCGTGGGCCGTTTTCGTCCTCCCACCGGATCCACTTCGCCGCACTGGTGCGCCGCCGCCGCCCTGTGGAAGGCTTGAAGATGATCCACGTGTCCATGCCACTAACCGTCGCCTCGACGCGGATCTCGCGCACCTCGCGCGTCCACAGCTTGTAGCTGTACGACTCTCCGACGTTGGGCAGTTTCCGCCCCACGGAGAGGTTCTCCATTCTGCCGTTGGGGTCGTTGCCAGCCATTAGTAGGCCACCTTTACGTTCAGCAGAGCGAGGTCGCTCTTAGTGTAGGGCACCCTGCCTAGCTTCTGCTGCGTCACCCCGAGGTTCAGCGCGATGCGACGAGCGTCATCCGTGGTGGGCGCATGGTGCCCGCTCTCCCACTGGGAGATGGCTGCGGCAGATACGCCTATCATGTAGGCCAGATCGGACTGGCGAAGTTTGGCCCTGGTGCGAGCCACAAGCAGCGCGCGGCCGCTCCATCCATACCTGGGGGCGTTGGCGGGCCGACCGCTATCTCTCTTTGATTTAGTCATGCCTCCACCGTAGCGACCCACTAGACCTAGTTCAATGACTCTACATAAAGAAATTCCGCCCGCCCGCTTGCGTCCAGATGCGTCCGCGTGCGACCGTATGCGTATGACTGTCTTCTTGGCACAAGTGAACGGCGTGGAATTCGAGCTGGACGTAGAGCGCGGGGACCCTGGCCGCCCTGCATGCGACATGTACCCGGCAGAGCAGGCTGACGATCCGTACTACAAGTTCTGCGGGGCGTCCATCGAGGATGTGGACGGCTTCATGGGGTGGCTCACGGAGCTCCACACGGCGGACCTGGAGTGGGCCTGGCCGCAGTTCAATCACCCGGAGCCCCGCGTCTACCTGCACAACGGCATAAACCTCACCAAGGGCTACGGCATGTCGCTCTTCGACGCCTTCTGCGACGAGATCCGGGACGCCGTTGGCGACTGGCTCAACGCCCACGGCGACCTGGAGTAGAGTTTAGCCCCCATATAGAAAAGGGCCCCCCGCCTGGATCAATCCAAAAAGGGGGTCCTAACTCCGCTACTCAGCTCAAGGGGGCACTATAGCATGAGCAGAGGCGAATGGGTCCGCCTTACCTACCCTCGTCCAGGCGGGTGTTGTGGAGTTCCATCGTGTGGATCAGGTCGTAGAACGCCTTGCTCTGTACCGCTAGGGACTCGGTGAGCGTCTGCATCACCCGCATAGACTCCCGCTGGACATCGTGGCACTGCTCGATCCGCATCTCGGCCAGGAGGTTCCCCTGGGATTGCTGGCGGTCGAGGAAGACGAGGAAGAAGACGACGATCAGCCCCGCGACCGTGAGGCCGGGGGCTTGGCTGGCTAGGTCGCGGGTGACCTTCGAGACTTCCTTAATTTGTGCAGGCGATGTCATAGGTGGGTATATCACGGTGTCAGGATGCGCTTGTCAGCCTCGCGCTTGAATCGGGCCATAGCCCTATCGATCCGGTCTGTGAGGCTCTTCTTCTTGTCGTACCCGTCCACATTGTCGCGCTCCTGGCGCAGCTTGCGGACGGTCTTGTTCGTCGCCTTCCACCGGGCGTCCAGGGACAGCAGCGCCCTGTCGTGCCTCTTCCACTCCCGGGCGAGCTTCTTCTCGCCGCGCTCCTCGAGGTCGGTGATGCGCTTCTTGGACTGGCTGAGCTCGTCGCGGATGTCGTAGAAGGTCGCTGACGCGCCGAAGGGGGTGCGCTCGCCGAAGTACCGGCGCACCACCGGCATGTCGTTCATCCTGACGTCGCGGCCCTGGGCGATGTTGGCCGTGGCCTTGCCCGTGCGGACAATGAACTTGCCGAAGCCGCCAACGAACTGCTCAGCCACGTGGGCGTAGGACTCGGGCGAGAAGTCCAGCCATCCGCTGTCCCACTCGTCGCCGCCGCTGACCGCGTTCATAGCCTGGGCGACCATCTTCCATGGCGCCATGGTGCTCTCGCGGCCGCTGTGGCTGTCCGCTGTGGACTGGCCCGGGTACTTGGTGCGCGAGATCGGGATGCCGGCGAAGTTCTCGTTCATGGCCGCCTCCGAGATCGGGCGCAGCAGGCTGGGGGTGAACGCCTGGTACAGGTTCGCGCCCTGCCAGGGGCTGAAGGTCTCGAGGCCCGCCTTGAAGATGGCGCCGAATGCCTCGCCCTCGGTCATGGCGTCACGGCGCACAGCGTTCATGCGGCGGCCGATCACCAGGGGGAGGTTGTACGCGTAGGGCATCGGGATCTTCAGGTAGCTCTCCGTGAAGGGGTTCCAGATGATCCAGTTGTGGTCCTTGACGTAGTCCGGGATCTGGTCGTAGGTGTTGTTGCCGAACTTGTCCTTGGGCGCCGAGTTGCGCAGCCACTCGTCCTGCAAGCCACCGCCGAATATCATGCCCATAACCATGGCCTGGACCTTGGAGCTCGAGGCGACAGCGCGCGCGAAGCGCAGGTTGCCCTGGACGCCAGCGTTGAAGAACAGGAAGGCGGTGTTCATGGTCCGGCTGTGCTCGCCGCCACGGTTGAAGTCCACCGTGACCTCGCGCGCGTACTTGGCAGCCTCGGGCTTCGACATGCCGCCCTCGCGCAGGGCCTTGTACACGGAGACCCGTGTGGCACCCTCGAGCGCGGAGTTGATGTCGCCCAGGTACTCAAACATCCCACGGACGAACTGGCCGGGCTTGCCCGCCTGGATCCGCTGCTGGATGTCCTTGTCCGTCTCGGCGAAGCCATGGTTGTAGGACCAGCCGGTCATGCCGCCCTCGTCACGGAACTCGATGACCCAGTCGTCCATCTCGTTCTTGCGAGGCTTGCCGCGCTCCACACGCCAGGAGGCGGCCGCTGCGCCGCGCACGTTCTTGGCGATGCGCATCTGCAGACCCTCCTGGTCAACGTCCAGAGACGTCACCAGGGCTGCCTGGATGTCCCGGGGCATGTTCGTCGCCATGAATCCAGGGCTGAACTGCGTGATGAGGCTCGACCACATGCGCATCGCCTTGACGATCTGCGTGGTGATCTTGCCCATCTGCGCCTGGTTCAGGTGCTTCATGGCGTCCGCCAGGTCTTTGTCCGTTAGCACGATCACGTGATCCACGCCGTCGAACTTGAGCACCAACTCTTCCTCGGTCAGACCGTCCTGGGTATGGCGCTCGGACCACTCCTCTTTGCTGGCGATCAGGCCATTCTGGTCCAGCACTTTGTAGAGCGCCCTGCCGACCTGGTTGGTCTCGCCGCGCCGGGCCATGTGCTGGGCCTGGTTGAGGGACATCGAGATGACGTTGTCCGGGATCGTCGTCCGGCCACGGCGACGCATGACGTCGGCGCCGGGGACGCTGAGCCCCACGCTGCGCGCGAAGTCGCTCTTGCCGTCCTGGGCAGTCTTGGTGGGGACGTACCAGTCGAACAGCCCCGCCCACATATCGGCCGTCTCCTGGGAGATGAGTCCGTCGCGCACCATGCCCTCGCGTGACTCGACGTTCATCTTCTGGACGAGCTTGGCGATCTCGAGGGCTACGGGGTTTGCCTTCTCGTACTCACGGACCTCGCCCAGGGCGATCTCCGTATCCATGCCAACCGTGGCACCGGGCTTCACGCCGATGGCCTTGGCGAGCTTCTCCTGTTTCTTCTGCTCGAGCTTGTCGCCGTTGAGCTTCGCCATCTCTGCAGCCTCGAGATGCCGCTCGGTCTGCTTGGCCTGCTCCTCGAGCCACTCGTTGCCCTCCTTCACGTGCTTGGCGTAGATGTACAGGTTGAGTTCGTCGTAGTCGAGACCATGCTCACGCGCCAGGGCGATGATGGGCTTCTCGTACAGGTTCTCGATCAGCTCGGAGCGGCGTGCGATCTTGCCGGCCATGAGCCTGACGATGGTCTCGACCATCTGGTCCGGCGGCAGTTCCGGGTTGATCTTGAGCAGCTCCTCTTGGAGCTTCTTGATGGGCAGGTACTTGTCAGCGAACCCCCGGTTGAGGCGGTCCATCAGCCCGAGCTCGCTGAGCTTAAGCTCCATGACGATGTCCTGCTCCTTCAGTACCTTCTTGGTGCGGCCCTTGCGCGAGCCGCCGCCCATGTCCTTGGCGTGGCGCCGGCCGGTGACGCTGCGCACCTGGTCAGCACTGAAGGGTCGCCAGGTTAGGTGCTGGTCCTCGTAGCCACCGTCCCTGAACCCGGAGAGGTTATATTCGATGCCCTCGATGTCGTGCTTCCCGAGAAGTGGGCGGCCAGCCTCGACGCCTGCGAACTGGTCCCTGTGGACGAACCCATCGTATCCCAGGCGCTTGGCGACGCGCATGACGGTCGGGGTGTCCGCGAGTGCAAACGTGTCCACGCGCAGGTCTTCGGCAATCCCCATGATCTCGTCGTACCCCGAGCCGTATTCGATCATGTCCCGCATCTCATGGAGATCAGAGCGCGGGCTCAGGAAGCTGAGTTCAGCCTCATAGTCGCCTTCGTAGTCATCGATCTCGTACTTGAACCGCCCAGCCTTGACCTTGCCGGTCTGGCGGTTGATCAGGTAGTTGAAGACCTTCTGGATCTCTTCGTCGGTGATGCCCTCAACCTTCGGGTCACGGTTTGTGAACTCCAGGTCGGCGAGCAACTCGGACAGCAGCATGTCGCCCTCGCCAGAGCCGAGTTCGAGAGGCTTCTGGATGGAGAGGTAGTATTCCCCCACCGAGGCCCCGGTCTCGAAGTTGGCGCCACCCATATTCGGGGTGGAGGAGTAGATGCTGGAGATGTCGGAGGACTCGGAGAAGGAGAGCGGCCACACACGGCCCTTGCCGGTCTGGTGCTCAGGCTTCAGGGTGCCCCGGTAGACCTTCTTTGCCACGCCGCCCAAGTCGGCAACCTTCGACTTCTTGAACCACCGCTTGTGGGCCGGCGACTTGGGTGGCATCGCCTTGGCGAACTTGAAGTCTTCGCTGGGCACGCCGATCCTGGGGACCTGGGCCGACGTCAGCGAGCTCTGCAT
>JAPKBO010000181.1 GCA_028823395.1 Planctomycetota bacterium
GGGAATGAAAGAGGAGCACCATGCCTTCAAGACCCATGCCCACTCGGGTACTGCGGCTGACACGGCTGTCCAGCTATCGGCCGTCCTCTTCGGTGGGGCAGGCGAGGTCCTCAGGATCACCCATGAGGTGTTCGCCAACGACGCCTTTGGCCCGGGGATACTCGCTGGCCTGCGACATGTGGCCTCTGCTCCCCTCGGTATGCTTCGCGGCGTCGGTTACGCCTTTAGAGCCGCTTCCATGTGACCTTGCCAGGGGCGACCACACTGGTTGCCTCCGCCGTTGGGAATGCCCCAGGAACAGGGAGGGTCACGGCACCGGTAGCAGCCCACTCGGTCCCCCTCGCGACCACCGCCTGGAACCCGACGCAGTGGACAGGGTCGCTGCCGCCGACATGCCCCATAGGGGTGTGAAACACGCGCCCTGCCCCGTAGGAGACCGTCATCACCATCGGCTCGTGGCGCTTGGTCTTCGGGCAGAAGGCTGAGGCGAGAACGGTGACTTCCTCACAAGGCCCTCTTAGGGAGTCGTAGAGTTCGTCCTTGGCATGCAGCCAGCGCTCGGGCAGACCGTCCGTGATGGGGTGGGAGACGCCGGCTGACTCGACAACGAAGGCATGCTGTGGCCCGTGGCTACCACTCCCACCATCGGGAGCTGGGTCCGTCGTCCAGACCCCGTCCACCCGGCGAAGGTGAGATCCATGCGCTGGAGTTCGCCCCCCCCAGCCACCGACCCCAATCATCCGGTTGTACTCGGGCCAATCCCCGGAGGAGTTGTTCGCTGCATGGACGATGGCGAGCCCCCCGCCACCGGCCACAAAATCAACGAGGTCCTGCTTGGTCTGCTTTGACCAGAGGCACCGGCCACCGTCGTTGTAGTTGGAGAAGACCACGTCATACTTTGCGAATGATGGTCTCCAGGTAGCCCACTCATCCTCGGCCCCCCGATTGGCCGGCGAAGTAGCCACGTCCACCTCAAATCGCCCGCAGGCAATAAGGGTCTCTCTTGTTGCCCGGGTCGTCTCCTTCCAGTTGTGGTTGTTCTGGCCGTCGATGATGAGCACCCGGATCTTGTCGGGGGGCGATTCGTCCTGGGCCATTCCAGGCCTGGGCATGCACGCCAAACACGCCGCTCCGAGCGTGAGCACCAAGGCGCTGCACCTGACTCCACCTCCCCGCAAGTTGAACTTAAGCATGGCCACAACCTACCCGTAGCCGGCCTTTCGAGCCAGGTTCCTAATCCAGGCTCTTGGGGTCGAAGCCTTCAGGGAACAGGTCCGGAAGAAGGTCTTCTAGCTCATGCACCCGAGCTGAAGGTGTCCAGGTGTGCATGACACGGGCTACGGAAATAAGAACCTCTTGGTCGAGGTCCTCCTGGGTGGCCCCTGTTTCTTGGGTCACGTCCTCCCCGTTCACCCTACGGGCCAAGCTGTTGGCCACCATGGTCAGGATGCGGTTGCGGACGCTCTCCGGAGAGTGCAATGCGCGCTCCACGAGGGGGAGAAGATGTGAGCCCCTGCTCAGGGAAAGACCCTGGCGGCTGCACATGCGCTGGAGGAGGTTTTTAGCGTCCATGGTCGGGTGTCGAGGGGGAGAGAAGTGCCTGTGACTGACTGAACCACCCAACTGTATCCCACCCTCACGGGGCAGGCGGCTTCCTTCGAAGCGGGTAAAGGGTCTTGATTTGAAACACCTGGCGGGCAAAACACCGGTCACGCATGTCGTACCGATCCAGGGGGCAAAGATTGCCCGGGTGATTCTCTCGTCGCATTCAAGCGCGCCAGGGTCAGGTCCGATGAAAGGGTGTGAAAACGCCGTAGATGGCGACTTTGCAGAACCCCACTCCACCATGTTTCGACCCCTGACCACCGTATTTATAGGCACGCTCCTAAGCGCCACAATCCTTTTCCTCGCCCTTGGCGGGCTGGGACTCGCGGATGGTGATCTGAATGCGGGTACGGCCCTGCGCATGGATCTAGAACAGCTCGTTGAAGGCTCTGACTTGGTCCTTGAGGCCCGTGTGCTTTCGGAGACGCCACTGCTCGGATCAGACGGACTGGTATACACGGATTTTGAGTTGGAAGTTCAGCGCACCTTCTGGGGCGAGGATCGGCCTTCGCGCCGAATTCGACTGCCGGGCGGGGCTCTCTCCACTGGCCGAGCCACCCTCATTCCGGGGATGGGCACTCTGCAGGTGGGTGAGGAAGCTCTGCTGTTGCTTAGCTCCGAAGGCCCACAGGGAGCGCGTGTTTTCTGCGGCCTCTCCCAGGGTTGCTACAGGATATTGACGCCACTCTCAGGATCTCGAGTGGCCAGTCGAGAGGCGAGCGCCGACGCCCTCCTGGACGAGACGACCGGCACCTTGGTTCCGGGCATGCAGGCAGAGGTCCTTGAGTACGCAGATCTGATGGCGCGTTGCACCGCGGCAGTCAGTGCCAAACATGCTCGCCACGCCAGTGGGTGGAGCCCGGGCAAATGAGAAACCAGACCAGCAAGATTCGGCGCTTGGCCTTCATACTGCTGCTCGGCGTTAGTGCTACGTGGGTGGGTGCCCACGTGCGCCTGATCTATTCAGGCAATGGCAATGCCCTCTACTGGACAGCGCCCCAATCCATCTCGGTCGTTATTAACTCCGATGGCTCAGACGATTTGGAAGATCAGACTCACGTACCGGCTCTACGCAATGCTGTGGATGCTTGGAACGGCGTTACCGGCTCAAGAGCACGCTTGATCGAGAACACCAGCACTCAGGCTCAGGCAAGCCGTAACTGGAGTTCGAGCCAGTACCACATGATGCTCTTTGATGAGGACAACTCGTCGGGCTTCTTCCCGCCAGGATCAGGCATCGTGGCCGTTACGCCTCTGACCTTCTTTACGACGGGCCAGATCATTGACGCGGACGTGCTCTTCAACGGTGGCAGCTTCAATTTTACCACATCGTCCGAGTCAGGCGGATTTGACGTGCAGGACGTGGCTACTCACGAACTGGGCCATTTGCTTGGTCTGGATCACAGCGGGTGCGCTGGGGCAACGATGTACCCCTACGTCGATCCAACCGTGATCTTGCACCGCAGCCTCTCAGCAGACGACGCCCGTGGAATAGAAAGCGTGTATCCGGTCAGTCAGAAGGGATCCATCAAGGGCAGCGTTCGTCGCGCCGGTCCGGGCAGTGTGGTGAAGGGTGCATGGGTCGGAGCGCGTGACTCACAGGGAAGGCTAGTGGGCGCTGCCCTGACGAACAGCACAGGGAATTTCACCCTATCCTCCATGCCTCCGGGGACGTACCGCGTCTACGCCACGCCTCTGGACTACCCGGTTTCCGCTTCTAACCTGGGCGCAGGCCGCACCATTCAGACTGACTTCGAGTCGACACTCTCATCTACCATCACGGTCAGTGGCACAAGTGCGACCAACATGGGAAGCCTGCTGGTGGGGGATGACACCCTGCTCAGCCTTGGCCGCCCGTCCGACGACTACCCCTTGCGTGTCAGCACCGGTGAAACAACGCCCCTGCTCGTGAGAGGCGCAGGTCTCGGGAATGGAGTCACCCTCGAGGCGAGTGACCCTTCCATGGTGATATCCAATGTGGTCTGGTTGAGCTCGCGCGTGAGCTTCAAGCTGAGTGTGCCCGTAGGGTCACCCTTGGGGCACGCGGACTTGACGGTGACCGACAGTGGAGGCCAGGTGAGTATTCTGAGCGCCGCTCTTGAGGTGACGCCGCCCGACCCCCAAGTGACTCTGGTTTCGCCCTCCTCTGGCTCTTCCACCGGAAGCGTAGGGCTGACCCTGATCGGCACAGGCTTCCGCGCTGGGGCCCGCGTCGTTATTGGTGATCAGGTGTACGTCGATGCCCAACCGGGGGGATGTGTGGTGGCAAGTGATACGTCGATCACCCTGACAACCCGTGCATCGATTCCGGGACTACATGACGTGACTGTGATCGATGCCAGCGGTGTCGAGGGTCGCCGCGTCGGCGCCTATCTCGCGCAGGCTACTCCGGTGATCAACAGTGTGTTTCCTTCCTCGGGCGTGAGCTTAGGAGGAACGGTCTTGACTCTTACAGGTCAAAACTTTGTGACTGGATGCCAGGTGGAGATCAATGGGGTGAACCAGCCCCAGACGACGGTGGTGGGCCTGAGCCAGATATCCGTGGTCACTGAAGTGGGCGTTCCGGGCGGTCCTTACAACCTGAGCGTTATCTCTCCAAGTGGCCAGCCGGCTAACGTCGGCTTCTCCTACGTCGTCAATCCCGACCCGCTACTACAGTCGGTGAATCCGAATGCGGTGGTTTCTGCAGGGGGCGAAACCATCACGCTGCACGGGTTGGAGTTCAGGGAGAACCTGCAGGTCCGAGTGGGTGTCGACCCGCTGACGGGCACCGGGGGCCAAAGCGCGGCTGTGTCCTTCGTGAATCACACGACTCTGACGATCCAGACTCCTGCTATGAGCACGGGTTCACTTGCGGTCCTGATACAGGATCCTCTGACCCAGCAGGCATCGGTTCTCCCCGCGGCGCTGAGCGTCACGGGCCCCGCTCAGGAGAGCGTGGGCGGAGGTTGCGGGATGATTTCTCCGAGTGGCCCGACAACTTGGACGGGACTACTGGCTGGAACAGGCTGGATTCTCGTGCTCGTGGCCTGGTTCGCGCACCGTAAACGGCGCTGGGATCCACAGTTGGCGTGATTTGATAGGGTGCGTTGAATGGACGCAAAACCTACGAGCGGCAGCACACCGGAAGCACGTGACAAAGATCGTTGCCCGACCTTTGTCTTTGACATTGAGGTGGCGGGATTTCCATGGGAGGAAGTGGATGAGATCACCCGCGGTTACCTCGTTAGCCGAGAGCGCGACCCGTCGCGGCGCGATGCGGTTCAAGAGCGTACGGCGCTCTTCCCCGGCCTCGGGAAGGTGATTGCCATCGGGCTCTGGAATATGGAGCAGGATACGGGGCTGATTCTTCTGGAAGGAGAGCAGACTGAGGAGCACGCCTGGGAGAAGGTGCCGCACTCGAAAATTTTCCGTGGTGATGAGGAGCAGATTCTGAACCGTTTCTGGGAGCTGGTTTCCTGGCGTGACAGCCGTGGACGCCTGCCGCGACTCGTGACCTATAACGGGCGTGGGTATGACGGTCCGGTTCTGAGCATCCGGTCTGCTCAACTCGGGATCACGCCCACACGCAATCTCGTTCCCTACCGCTACGACGTATCCGACCACTGCGATTTGTTTGACGTACTTACATTTCAAGGAGCGACGCGCGACCGCTACTCACTGGACTACTGGTGCCGACGCTTTGACGTAGAGAGTCCCAAGGGTTCAATCGATGGTAGTCAGGTGGGCCGGGCCTATCGGGAGGGACGGATCGACGACATCGGCGAATACTGCCTGCGCGACGTACGCGCTACGGGCGAGCTCTATAGAAGACTTGAGGGGACGCTCCTACCCCTGTTCAAGGGCGGCAACCGCTGAGGATCGCTAACTCAGGATGCTAGAATGGATTCTCTGGAGTATTCTCAAAGGAGTCCCCTTTAAGGTCTCCCATGCGATCCTCCGCCCTGCTCAGCCGTTGTCTGCCTCTGTTTGTGCTGCCGGTCCTTCTCGGTAGCGCCGGGCCCCCGACCGCTGGGCCTATGCAGTCGGGCCCCATTATCAAGCCCTTCATCCTGGATGAGGTTCGGGAGCTTGTCGTCGTCCAGTCCCAGGTGTTTGTTTACAACCCGGCACTGCGCGGAGAGATCCAACTGACTGCGCTTGAGCTGCATGCGGATGGGGTGCTGATCGAGCGCTTGGAGCTTGACCGTCGCTTGCCCGGGGATCCTGAATACGGCCGTACAGCGTCTATGATCGAGCGCTTGCCCCATGAGGTGGCGCACCGCCACGGAGAGAAGCGCTATTTTGCCGATCCGCGTGCGCCTGAATTCACGGGAGATGACGTACGTGAAGCGCTGCACGAGATTCAGCACAGCGTCGGGGCCATGAACGAGCGTTATGACTTCTACGCGGGTGACGCCCCTTTCGGACACGTGGATTTCTTGCTGCCGCTTGATCAGGTCTTCTTCCAGAACGATCCGGTAGGGACGACCGCAGTGCTGCAAGTGACTCTGCACTGGGTGGGTGCGAATGGTGCGAAGGGGCGTTCCAGTATCGAGCAGAACCTGACTTGGCTCGGACCCTTCCCCGGCCTTCCGGCCAGTTTTTCCACGGGCAATTCGACGGCCTCGTTGCACCGCGGCGACCTGCACGTTCACACCTGCCATGGTGAGTCCCTTGGTGCTTGCTCCCCCTCTTCGAATTGCGTGGCGGAGACCCTGCAGGTCTCGGGCTCGTACACCCTCGACCAACTCAAGAGCCAGTATCAGGCCCTGGGTATGGACTGGTACACGGCTACGGACCACAGCTACTGCATCAACAGCGATTCCGAATACAGCGCCATCACGGCCGAGGCTGCGGCCATATCAGATTCGTCTTTCCTGTGCATCTCGGACACTGAACTCTCCAGTGATGAAGAAGGCCCACAGGATGGGTCCGATGGGGGAGATGCCATCTGCCTCTGGACCACCTCCGCCAACCACATGGGCGCGCACGGAATAACAAGTCGGATATATGGTGGCGACGACGGTCTTTTGGGATTCTGCGACGGGTTGTTTGGCGATGCCCTGAACGGGTTCAAGCAGAACATTGCGACCATTCGCGCCCAGGGTGGTTATCCCATTGCCCACCACCCTGCCGGGGGCACCTTCTCATGGGAGAGTCGACAGGATGCACTTGGGATGGAGGCCAACGCCTTGCACGGCGTGGAGATCTGGAACGGATCTACCCAGACGGG